>DASRLH010000293.1:0-9656 GCA_035648595.1 Tepidisphaeraceae bacterium | reverse complement strand
GTGGGAAGGGGCTTGCCGCCGTACCATCGGGGTTGCTTCGCGGCGTGGCGAGGCGTTTGGCGGATTTCAGGAGTGAGGCAACGTGGCAAAAAGTGAGCCCATTGAAGTTGAAGCGACGGTGACCACTGCGTTGCCCAACGCGATGTTCAAGTTGAAGGTGGATAATCTCGATCACGAAATCCTGGGAATTGTATCGGGGAAGATGCGGAAGCATTTTATTCGGATCTTGCCTGGCGATCGGGTGAAGGTGCAACTCTCGCCGTATGATTTGACCAAGGGGCGAATCGTCTTCCGGCAGAAATGAATTGCTCTCGCGCGGGCTGCACGGTGCATCGAGGTATCCGCGGCCAGTGCCGCCCGAGCGTTCATCGGCGCGCGGCTCATCCTCCCTTGGGACTACCGGGAACCGGGGGTAAGAGGTTCCCGCCGATGTTGTTACACATCCGCGCCTAAAGCGAAAATGGCAATCCCTTTGACTTCCCCGCGCCTTTATCCGTAAAACGCCGCCTATGAAAACCCAGCTACTCGGCAACAGTTCACTGCTCTCCACGCGCCTGGCCTACGGATGCTGGCGGCTGGTGGGGACGTGGGAACCGCGCGAGGTGACGCCGGATCGGATCGACCAGGGCCGCCGGGCCTGCGCGGCGGCGTATGAGGCCGGCTATACCCTGTTCGACAACGCCGACGTCTATTGCCGGGGCGTTTGTGAAACCGTTTTGGGCAACTCGCTCAAGGACGTGCCGGGCATGCGGCAGCGCATCCTCATCGCCACCAAGTGCGGTATCCGCTTCACCGGCGATCCAACGCCCGATGCGCCGCAACGCTACGATTTTTCCGCCAAGCACATTCTCTGGAGTTGCGAACAATCCCTCAATCGCCTCGGCATCGAAACGATCGACCTATATCAACTCCATCGCCCCGATGTGCTGATGGACCCGCACGAAGTGGCCCAGGCATTCGATCAACTTCGCCGACAGGGCAAGGCGCGCGAGTTTGGCGTGAGCAATTTCAGCCCTTCATCGTTGGCGGCGCTCGCCAAATTTTGCCCGATGCCGCTGATCGTCAACCAGGTTGAAATCCACCTGGGCCGGCTCAATTGCTTCACGGACGGCACGCTCGACCAATGCCTGCAAAACAAGATGACTCCGCTCGCCTGGAGCCCCCTGGGTGGCGGCTGGCTCGCCGAGGGAAAAATCGACCCAACCGACCCACGCAAGAAATTCAAAAGCGACTTGCTGACCGTGCTGAAGGAAATCGCCGGAAAATACGCCGTTCCCCATAACGTTCTGGCGATGGCATGGCTCATGAAGCACCCCAGCGGCATCATCCCCATCGTCGGTTCCAACAAACCCGACCGCATCCGCGAGGCGGCGATGGCCGACAACGTAAATCTTTCCCGAGAGGACTGGTATCGCCTGTTCGTCGCCGCCCGCGGCGAGCCGATGCCCTAATAGCCGTGGCGACTACTCGAACGGATCGAAAAACGCCGGCTTGGTGCTATCGATGCGTTGGATAAATTCGACATGTCCGTCCGTAAACCCGGCGTTGCCGCGGCCGGCGTTCAGGTTCGCGGTGTCTTCCCTGCGTTTGTCGTGCCGATCCGAAAGCAGATTGCGGCTGTAGGTGGCCCCGGCTTCGGGAAGCCAGTCGCCATCGTCGATCGTTTGTGAATCTTCATCAATAATCAAAATCTTGTGCGAAGGATCACGCACCTGCGTCATGTTCAGCACCGGCAGATGGCTGAGCCGATTGAAGTGATTGCAGATCGATTCGTTGACGGTGTAACTATACCGGTAGGGGCCGTCGCCCTGGTCCAGATGCGAGCCGACATCATCGGAGGGGCAGCGATAAACCGCCGGATCAAACGGCTTGCCCAGATAGGCAACGATCGCCCCATCCTGGACGTTTCGCACATTCCCCGACGGCGGCACCTGCCAATAGATCCAGTCGTCGGGTTCGGGGTCGCCAATCCATGCCGGCGCGGGAAACCGTTGCTTATTCGAGTCGGCATACAGCGTCAGCGCCATCCCGATCTGCCGCATGTTGCTCATGCACTTCACACGATTGGCCTCTTCCCGCGCCTTGGTCAGCGCCGGAAGAAGTATCGCGATCAGGACCGCGATAATGCCGATCACGACCAGCAGTTCAACGAGCGTGAATCCTGAGTTTTGACTCTTATATGTACGGAGGCGGTGTGATTGGTAATGCGAAAGCCAGCCCCAACTAAGAATATGTTTCAAATACACATTCGCATATGAATCGCCGACTATTGAACGCCCAAACATTAGTTGGCACCATAGATCGGCGTCATGCTAAAAGCAAGAGTTTTGTTGGCGAATACACTGCAATCCGCGCAACACTTTAACCGGTTGCAGAGCGGCTGCGTTCATCGCACGAATTGGTACAACGTATCACGGGCGTCTCGCCCGTGCGGATGGCGCGTCGGAAATGCAACTACATTAACCTGAATCCTAACGCACCAGGCACGGGCGGGACGCCCGTGATACAATGGCGGTTTTTCCCGAGTCACGCAGACGGCTGAAGTGTTACATCGCTGACTTGTTGCGACCGCATTCAATGCTCGGAAGAAGTCTTCTTGCGCGACGGCGGATCGGGCTGAATCCAGTTGCCGCGCGGGCTTGCAAACACCGGCACCATCTCGATCTGCTCACCCTTCACGGTTTCATTGATCGCGTTGGGCGCGGTGAGTTCCGCGATCTGCAACTGCTGGCTCCAGAGTTTGGCCTGATGTGACTTGATCTGGTCATGCAACTCGGCATTCTGATGATTCAACTCGAGCTGCTGATGCCGAAGGTTCAGCACGAACAACCCGACCGCCACGCCACCGAATAGACAGATGAGTATCTTTATCATGACGAGGCCTCCACCGTCAGCGCCGGCACCGCTAAATGTTGTGACACGAGAGATCCGTCCGTGTCACTGTCCTGTCAACGTATCACGGGCGTCTCGCCCGTGCGGATGGCGCCGCAGTCGAGGAATTACGATATTGCCAATCTCAAATCACCACGCACGGGCGGGACGCCCGTGATACGACGAGGTTCCTCGACTACCGAATGCAATGTTGAACGTTTGCAGACGGCTGAAGTGTTAATACGCCATCTTTAATTTCATTCTCTGCGCCTCTGCGCCTCTGCGTCTCTGCGGTGATACTCTTCCATGCCTCAGTCAACGCCCCTCAATTCGCCGACACCACCGGCTTGGCGGGCAGGCGAAGGCGCATCTTGGGGTGGAGGGCGTCGCCGCTCTTGAGGAGGTCGCGGTTCAGTTCCTTGATGGTGGTCCAGGCGTTGCCGTCGCCAAGTTGGTCGGCGGCGATTCTCCAGAGGTTGTCGTTCTCCTTCACCGTGTACCAATACTGCTGCTGGCTGGTAGCCGGAGCGGCAGGCTTGGCGGCAGCGACATGCGTTGCGACCGCGGGAGCCGGGGCGGGGGCGGCCGCGACGGGAGCGGCGCCCTTGATCGCGGGGATCGCGTAGGTGCGGCCGACGATTATGTTGTTGGGGTTTTGCCGCAGCGATGGATTGGCGCTGATGATCGCATCGCGATTGGCCTTATTGTTTCCGCCCAGGAAACGGCCGGCAAGTTTGTTCAACGTGTCGCCCTCGCGCGCTACATAAGATCGCGGCGCGGCAGCCGGGCCGGGAGGATTGGCCGGCGGAGTTTGCGTGCCGGGGCCCTGATGGGTCAATGGGCGGCCATCGGGGCCGACTATTTCGATCGGCGACCCGTTGCGATTGGCGTAAGAGGCCAGATCATTGCCGACGGCGCCGGCATCGTTGCGATTGGGGTCGGTCTGATCGCCCTGATTCGCCTCCTGGGCATATTGATCCTCGCCATGGATTGAGCGAACCGGCCCGGCGGGGGGGCGGAGGCTGTTGCGCGGGCCGCCGATCTCCACGCGCGTCGAGCCGCCGCGCAGATCATCGGGCGTGGGCACCGGATTGCGCGGCGTGGGCGGGGCGGGCGGCGGGATCACCGTGTCCGTCGTCGAGCCATTGCGCGGCGTGTCGGTGCTGCCCCGGAGGTTGCTCGCCACCGCGTTCAATTGCGCCGGCTGCGTTTCAACGCGGTTGAAATCCGACAACAGGATGCCGATCACAATGATGAACGCCAATCCCACCAGCAGCCCGATTTTCGTCTCGCGAGTCATTGCCACACCTCTTAATTGGTCAGTTGTCAGTGGTCAGTTGTCCGTTGTCAGTTGTTTGTTGTTGGTGGAGGGTTGTTGGTTGATTCATCCCGGAGAGTTCCGACGACCCACAACCCACCACACACAACCCACAACTGACCACTGACTCTTTCTTACAATACTTCGGCAGCGCGAAGCTTTGCGGATCTGGATCGGGGGTTATGGGCGGTTTCGGTGTCGGTGGGGCACAGGGGTTTTTTCGTCAGAATCTTCAGGACCCCGGCTTCATGTCCCGACCGAAACGCCTGCTTGACCAACCGGTCTTCGGACGACTGAAAACTGATGACTGCCAGCCGGCCGCCTTGTTTTAGGCATTTGGGGGCCGCTTTGAGCAGGTCGCCGAGGTTTTCCAACTCACGGTTGACGAGCATGCGCAGGGCCAGGAAGGTTCGGGTGGCAGGATCGATCCGTTCGGGGGCTCCGCCTCGCAACGGGATTGCCGAGCGTACCAGCCCGGCCAATCGATCCGTGGTCATAATCGGCGAAGCGAGCCGCGCCTCAGCAATCTTTCTGGCGATACGCCGCGAGTAGCGTTCCTGCGCCAGTTGATATAGGACGTTGGCCAGGTCGTCGGGCTTCCAATGGTTCACCACATCCGCCGCCGAAAGCTGCGTGCGCGGGTCGATTCGCATGTCCAGCGGCATGGGCTGCGAAAACGACATCCCATACGATTGCTCAAAGAGTTGATTGGTGCTGATTCCCAGGTCCGCGAGGATGCCGTCTACCGTTGCCACGCCCGCCGTCGCCAGCACGTCCGATAATTCCGCGAAGTTTGCATGAAAGAAACGGATTGGACATGGGCACTGTATAAGTCGCTGCCGCGCGAATCGGAGATTGCGCGGGTCGGCGTCGAGAGCCAACAGCAGGCCGGTCTCCCCCAGCCGTTGCGCCAACGCGCCGGCGTGGCCGCCGCGGCCCAGTGTGCAGTCCATGATTATCTGCCCCGGACGCGGGTCCAGCAGATCGAGCGTTTCCTGGAGCAGGACCGGATCATGTCCGCTTTCCGGAAGCGGGCGGGAATCGGGAAGCGGCCCGGAAAGGCTATCCGATGGATTCATGCCGGATTTATACCGGAACCGCCCCAAACAAAAGAGGATTACCGCAGAGGCGCAGAGGCGCAGAGAAGCGGAGGCATTCCCCGAGTTCCCAACCATTAGAGCCAATTAAAAACTTGAAAATTGGTCCGTTAAGAGGGCCTTCGCTTCATTACTGCTCTGCGTCTGTGCGTCTACGCGGTGAAAATTCTTCCGTGAGACTGGAAAAAATAAGACTTGCAAATTCCTGATTGGTGAAGCATAATTGGCGTGGTTCGGGGCTTGTTCGCCAGGCGAACGGCCTTGGGTGGACGGGGACGGGATTCCAACCCATACCTTGCCGCAAATATCCGGCGATTGCCGGCGTATAATAGACGAGCGGTCGGCCGATGAAGAGAGCATCGGCCGATTGTCAGACGAAAAGGCCAAAACCCGGCGATTCGGTGTTTTTAGTACAATTTCAGGCGAAAAACGATACCGAGAGCCGGGACTACCTTCCCCCGCCGAAGCGGGCCCCGAATCCGTGGGATGACTCCACAGTATCGCGTTGCACCATCCACCGGATTCGTCTTGCGAAAGACTCCTCCGGCATCGTTTCGTTCGTCCTGAACCGCCGGCGTGCCAATGCTGCACGCTGGGGCGCGTACGTTGGGGTGCCGTACGCTGGGGCGCCGTACGCTGGGGTACCGTACGCCAACGGCCCGCCAACCGGTTGCTGTCCGTATCGAAAGGGCGATCCATCGCTCCGGCGATACGAACAGCAGCCGGTCCACGGGTTTGGGTGTCATGAATCGGCTCACAACCCAATGCCGATTCAGGGCACCTCTTCGCCGCGATCCAGCCGACCGTCTTCCAGACGGCGTCCGCGTGTACGCGGAATCGCTTTGCCGTTCCCTGGCTTTCCGTCCCTGCCGGCATCCATGCCCGGTTCGGAAAGTGGGTGCCACTGCGCGGAGCTTCCGTGCTGCCGGCGGTGACCGGTCGATCGAGGCGATATCCCAGAATTTACGAACTAAGAGCCGATCCTTCCTTGGACTTGTTCCCGTCATTCCTACCGCCGGGAACCCGGCGGCAAATGAATGCCGAACATGGCACACACTACGATCCATCTTCCGCGATGTTCGGCAACCTCTTCCTATGAGGATGCCGGCAACGCCATTCACCAACCGCCGCCGCAACAAAGACTTGCCCTACTCCTTTGGCGACGTTTGCCTTGCGAGCCGGGCCCTTAGCGCGACCTCGCCGCGCTTCTGGTCCAACTCATTTTCACGCGCGTTCCAGTCATTTCGGTTCCAAAGCTCCAGATGATCCTTGGCTCCGATGAGCGTCACGTCCTTGTTGATCGCGGTCCGTTTCAGCGTTTTGTCGGGAACCACGATCCGGCCTTGCTTGTCCCATTCGACCCGGCTGGTCATGGCGAAGTTCATCTGATCGAACGCGAGTGAATCTTCGCCCGGGCTGATATCCGACTGCTGGTCGGAGACCAGGTTCTCATAATACTTTTCCGCATAAAGCCAAGGCTTGCGGTTGACGCCCACGATGAGAAAGAACGCTTCGCCGTCGCGATCGGGAACAAATGCCTTGCGAACTTCAGATGGGATGAGCAAACGATTTTTGTCGTCAATCGTCAGCTCATACGACCCATAGAGTAGTCCATGCTTCAAGGGAATTTATTCCATTTGCTGCCAGCGACAGGGAAAGACTACCACAACGCTCCACCATAGCAAGGAAAAAATCTTCGGCGCGGAAATTTTCATGGAAAATGGCTCGCGCGCGATTTTGGGAAGCGCATTCGCCTGATTTTTGCGGCAGAACCTGCGTTGAGAGTGCGGCGGCGGTGGATGGGGCGTGGATAAGTTGTCGCAAGGCGGAGGCGACGTTGAAATCATGGAACCTAGAGCAAGTTTGTGTTGCTATAGCGTCTGACCATGACCGATCGGCCGGCGTGGCCACTTCAGTGGCCATGCAAAGCCGCTCCAGCTACATAAAAAGCGCTTTTAGTCAAACGGATTTGTGCGCTGGCGTCCGCGCGACAAGCTTCTTCAGACAAATCGCAATTGCGCCCGCGAAACCCGCGGCCGCCAGCGTTAACCACGGCCACGCTTGACGGGCCTTCAAGGGATCAAGAATAGACATCGCGCCCACCAAAGGTCCCATCGCGCTCCTCACGGCCGGCGTGAGGGGCGCGGCGTCCGAAGCGAACTCGATCCGGCAATACCATAGCACCACGCCGCCCGCCGACCACGCCGCGGCCACGCCCGATGCGATCATCTGGGCCTTGGTGGAGGAAAGTGGGAGTCGCCAAACCCACAGGCAAAATAACCAGCCCGTCAGATATGCGCCTGCATGAAAAATCAGCGCGCCCGGCGCGGCGGCCAAAAACCCCGCCAATACCGTAAAGGGCCACGCACACGCCGCCGCCATCGCGGCAGTGCGCAAGTCACACACCAGTCGCGGCATCAACAGCGCCGCCGATAGCACTTGCGCGACCAGTAGAAAACTCATCGCCAGAAATTCGCCGGCCTGGGGTGCCCGCGCCCAAAGCGGCACGCGACACGCCGACAGCACGATCGCAATTACCTGCACCACCAGCCACACGAACAGTGCCGGCGCGGGGGAGTGCGGGAGCGTCTTAGGCGTGTTAGGCCGTGAAGGTTGCCAGAGGTTGGGCGAAAGGCCTTTGATGTCTGCGTCCCATTTCTCGGTATAGTTAAGCCGTCTGCGCGTAGAGTTTTCCCACCACATCCAGCGCGGCAACCGCATCCTGCAATGAACCCGATGGCGTTGCCCCGGTTTTAATACATTGTGCGAAGTGATCAAACTCGGCCTGCCAGGATTGATCTTCGCCGGGGTATTCCCAGATCGTCGTTTGCGGAGGACCCATCTCCGGCAGCATTTTGTGCAGGGTCAGTCGCTCGACGCCGTAGCTCCCGCCCAGGCCTTCGATGTGGATTTTGCCGACCCGGCCATAGATTTCCATCGAAAAAGTGTTTTTCCACTCCGTGCAACTCGCATGAAGCCAGGCCACCTGCCCCGCCTTTGTCCTGAGCATGGCAAAGCCGTTGTCTTCCACTGACCAATCCCAAAAGAAGGTGGCGACGTGGCCGGTGACCTGGGTGAATTCGCCCACGAACCATCGCGACAGGTCGATGAGATGAACGCCCTGGTCGAGCATTTCCCCGCCGCCGGAGATGTCGGCGTTACCGCGCCATTCGCGCTCCATGCCCAGCCGTCCGCCATGCCCGTAGCGGGCGCGCAAAAACATCACCGGCCCCAATGTGCCGGCGTCGATGATCTCGCGCGCCTTTTGCAAAGCCGGATGGAATCGATGATTGAACCCGACCTTCACAACGACTTTCGCCAGCGCGGCGGCCTCGATCACCGGCGCCAGCTCGTCGGCGTTTCGCGCGCCCGGCTTTTCCACCAGCACGTGCTTCCCAGCCTGCACCGCCGCCAGCGTGGCGGCAGCCAGCACGTCATTGGTCGTCGAGACGATTACCGCGTCCACATCCTCGCGCGTGGCGGCAAGACGCCAATCGGCTGTCGCAATGCAACCCGGATGCTGCACTGACACGGCTTGGGCGCGAGACAGGTTCGCGTCCGCGCAGGCGAGCAGCGCATGATCCCCCAGCGCCTTGGCGCGCTTGTTGCCGATGACGCCGCAACCGATGATCGAGATCTTCATGTATTTCCCAAAGTGAGATCAACCTTAGTTTCGGCGGGAAAAATGGGTGTTTCGTATCACGGGCGTCTCGCCCGCGCGGACGGCGCGGAACGCGAAAATTCACACTCTTGCCCGCTCGAATGCACTACGCACGGGCGAGACGCCCGTGATACGTCGCGGTTACTGGTTCGCGTAAGAGCTCGGAACGGCTCGCCAGTTACCAACCCACGTTACAAGTTCGGCTCCCTACACAACGTCGCAAGCTTTGCCGGCCACCTCCGCCGCACGGAGTGAAGCGCTCCGCGTTTCAACCGGCGTCACTCTTCGCAGCGTATACACGTCGCTGTTCACAAGTTCCGCCGCGCGCTGGGGGAGATGCTCCCAGTCGTCCCAGGGAGCGCTGATGAGCTTTCCGGTAATGCCGTTGGACAACGACGAACAAAGCAGGGCCACCAGTCCGGCGGCACGTTCGGGCGAATCGCCCCCTTCGCGATTGCGCTTCAGGGCCGACTCAAACTCGCGCGGGGCGGCATCGGGGCCGGCGGCCAATAGCTCATCGAGCATCCGCGTGTTCATCGCGCCCGGCGATACCGCGTTGACCATGATCTTGTCCGCCCGCACTTCCAGGGCCAGCGTCTCGGTGAAGCGCACCAGCGCGCACTTGCTGGCGGCATATGCGGAAAAATCGGGGCGGGGGCTGGTCGCGCCGCCGCCGGAGATATTCACGATCCTGCCGCCGCCCCGGCGG
>DASRLH010000292.1:0-21320 GCA_035648595.1 Tepidisphaeraceae bacterium | reverse complement strand
TTGTTACGCAGATAGGGTACCGGGTACGATCCGGCAAACAAGTTGCTCCGATTTACAACCGGTGTTCGATGTCCCACACACCTCAAATATCGCTGAATTACGCGGACGCCACGTTGAACCCCGCGCGTCCCTGGGGAAAGGGATTTCTCGCGGTATGCGGCACGGTGGCTTTGTGCGGCCTGGGCCATTGGATCGCGGGCCGCGGACGGCGCGGGCTCGTCTGGTTTGTGCTGGACATCGTTCTGTTGGGCGCGGCGGCGTCGGCGGCGGTATTCCCACGCCTGTTGCCTGTGCTGCTGCCGGTGGTTTCATTGCGGTGGATCGTGATCATCGCGGCAATGGTCGATGCATTTATTTGCGGGCGAAAATCGAGTAGGCCCATACTTGGGCGCGCCGTCTGGCGTTATCTCGCCGGCATCTTCATCGTCGCCGCCGGGACAGCGGCGCAACTGGCTTTGATCTCATTTTGGCGACAGAATGTTTGCGAGGCATTTATCATGCCGACGCGAACGATGGCGCCGAACCTCGTGCCTGGCGACCGTTTCCTGGTTGTCAAAATCCCATTCGTGCCGCGCCGATGGGATCTGGTGGCGTTTCATCCACCGGGCTCGGCGCAAACTTATGTCAAGCGCGTCGTTGGACTGCCGGGCGAAAGAATTGAGATCGTGAATAACATTCTCTTGATTGATGACGTGCCCACCGCCCTGCCCGCGGGCGTCGGCCCGTATGTCGGTCAGCTTCGCTTCGTATCCACTCCGGGCCCCGGCTGCGAGGGCCGCCCGATCACCTTGCGGGCCGGAGAATTCTATCTTTTGGGCGACAACAGCCCCATCTCCGGCGACGCCCGCTATTGGTCCGCCCATCTCCCGGGCCATCAGCAAGGCGCGTTGACGCGGGCATCGATGATTGGCCGCGTCACGGCGATCTATTGGCCTTTGAATCGCCAGCGCGTGTTTACTGCTCGGTAGGGGGGTAGTGCCGAAGGAGATGATCGGGCCCCTTGATCAAAGCGACCCGCGCCACGTCGCCCAGGCGCACGGGTGGTTTGCCGGCTTTGATGATTTTGTTTTCGAGGTCCCGCGCGCCTTTGTCGGTGGCCACGCCTGGCCGATGCGCGTGCGACATGAACTCTTCCAACTGGCTGGCGGAAATGCCGGCGGCGGAAAGCTTCTTCTGGTCGATTTGCACCTGCAGTTGATCCACTTGCCGCACCTGCACCGCGGGCACACCCTGGCCGGCGGGAAGCACGGTGATCACCGGCGCCGATGCGCCCGCCGGCAACTGGGGCGCGAAACCTGCCAGCGCGGCGTCGATATTTCGGCGCATTTCCTGGGCGCCGGCCTGGCGCGATCGCGTCAGATAGAAATCGGTTTCGCCCATGCTGCTGATGGCCGTCACGGACGACACGCCGGTGTTGGCGAATAATCGCGCCGAGCCGGGGCTGGCGACCAGCGCGTCCATCACCTGCGCGGAAAACCCCGGCGCTCTCACGCTCACGCGCATTATCGTCGGCGGATGGCCGCAGCCGGTAAGGACGCAGATCACGGCAATCAGGGGTGCGGTGTGGCGGATCATATGAACCTTCCTTTGGCGGACGATAATCCCGGCGGCGCAAGATTGCCACGGCTTGCGGCGGGCGCCGCCGGGTATGGCGAGTGTGCCCAATTTTCCGGCAGGGGCATTGGCGGACGGTGGGGCAGACATTCCTGTCTGCCGACGAATCGGTGAGCGGAGGACATTCTTGTCCTCCCGAACCGATTCGAATCCGCTCGGCGGGGCAGGAACCCCGCACTTGCGGATTCGGGCAGACAGGAATGTCTGCCCCACCAAACCCTGTGGACGGCAACGGGCACGCCTGCCCGGAAATTCAGGCACGCCCAGAATTTGCGGTGCCGGCGGCACACCTTAATCATTCTGGATTTATCAGGACGTCTACGAAATACAAAATCCCGTTCGCCCGATTTGCCTGCTCCGGCTGATGTATGTGAGATTAAGTCAACGGCCCACGCGTCCTGCCAATCGGCGGGGCGGAAGCGGCCGGAAACTTGCCAGCAGTGGCTTATTCAACGGGAGACGATTCACATGCGAAATACACTTGTCGTCAGCGAGGCCTTGGAATCGCGCACGTTTCTTTCCGCCAGTCCGGCGTCGGGCGTGCTGGGAACAGCGGTGCAGGCGGACCAACTCCAGGTTCGCCAGGATTTGCTCAAATTCAAGTCCGATGCGATCGGCTGCACCCTCACGCTCTTTTCGGACGTGAATGCCGTCCGGGCTGACGATCTGAAGGGCGCCAAGACGCTGCGGCCATTGGTCGCCAAGTTCCGTCACGATGTGGGGGCGATGCGGACGCAGCTTTGGATGGATCGAATGACCCAGGCGCAAAATGCGCTCGCCGATGAATCGGTGATCGTCGGAATTCACAAGAAGATGCTATTGGATAAGGGCAATTCGACTGCCGAGGCGGCCGATAGGAGCGCGCTGCTTGCCGAGCGGATCAAGCTTCAGACGGATCTGGTCACCGGCCTGACCTCCCGGCTCAATACACGTCAAAACGATACCAACACGATTTTCAATGACGGGCAGGCCATCGTCACTGCCGCCCAGAGCGATCCCAACGCCAGCTCGCAACTCCAGTCCGCTCTTGTGAAATGGGCCGGCGATAAGGGAACCTGCATGGGCACGATGGCAACCGATATCCAGACGCTCATCACCGACCGCAACCAACTGGTGACGGACCTCACCGCGATGCAATCGCAATGAAATAGGAGTCGATAAAAAATATTCGACGCCTTACGCGCAAGGAGCAGATCCAATTGGGATTCTGCTCCTTGTGCGTTTAGGGGGGTTTAGCGACACCCGTCCCTGTTTTGCAGCGATTCACAATCGAGCACGGCCTGTTCTTTGCTGCACCAAGCCCGGTGTTCGATGAATTTGCGAGAATATCCTCGTATATCCCTTGTGGCCCCGGAATAAGCGGGTGGCCACCGTTTTTAAGAAGGAGCAGGACATGAAGCGAATGGCATATCTATTAGCGGTCACTTGTGCGGGCGTCGGCCTGATGGGGCCGCTGGGCTGTAACAAAGATGAGAATAAAAAGGCTGGCGATGCGGCGGGAAATGCCGTGCAGAACACGGGCAATGCCGCATCCAATGCCGCCGATAAGTTGGCGGGAGCGGTAGCGCGAACGGGCTCAGCCGATAATAAAGGCGTCCGCAATCTCTTGGCCAAACTGACGGACAACGCCGTCAGCAAGGACAGCTTGAACAATGTGGTGGACACGTTCTCGTCGGCGGACCGCGACCGGCTCAAGGGCCTTGATAAGACGGACGCCGACCTCAACACCGCGATTGACGCGTTCCGTAAGGCCTGGAAGGACAAATACGGCAAGGACTTCAAGCCCGGCGACGTGAACACCGTCTACAACGGCGACTTCGCCGCCATGACCCCCATGGCCATGGCCGCGACGGGCGATAAAACTTCCGCCGCCGCCGAGAAGAACAACCGCAAGATGGAGACGGTGAGCATTAAGGACAGCCACGGCATGTCCGCCGTGGAAGTGCCCGTCGTCAGCGAGAGCGGCCTGTGGAAAATCAACGTCCCCGATTCCCTGGACGCCCAAACGCTCAAGACTAACCTCACGAAGACCATTCAACATTTGAATGCGGACACCGCCTCCTGGCCCGCCGACATAAACGACGGCTACCGCGCCGTGAGTCATGCCGTCGCGCTGGCGGTGATGAACAAGCCGGTGGGATGATCGGATTCACCAAAATCGGGAGAGGAAAATGAACCGCGTCGCGTCATGCGACGCGGTTCATTCCGTTTCAGCCGCCGAGACGTCGCCGTTCCAAACGTATGCTGACTTGTGATTAACAAGCGCCGATCATTTACCGCGTTTTTCACGTAGTCGAAGTATCGTGATACTTTCAACTTCACAGTGCCACGCACGGGCGAGACGCCCGTGATACGTTGACGGGCTGGGTCCATTTGCTTCATCCGCCGATCTTCAGGATCCGCCCCTGATGCCCGGCTTCCATCGCGGTAAGGATCACATCCAGTGATTTGTACCCTTCGGGGCCGTCGATTTCCGGCGGCGTGTTGGTTTCGATGCAATGCGTGAAGGAGTCGATGATTCCGCTGGCGACCTGTTTGAGGTTGGTGGACATCTCCCCCACCTTGTGCATCTCGCGGTCGCCGTTGGCGTAGCTGGCGATGACGCCGTAGGTGGGATCGGTGCCCAGGGACAGGACGCCTTTCTCGCAATAGAGGACGGTATAGTTCTCCTCGACGCCGTAGTTGGTCCAGGAGAGGATCATGGAGCCGATGATGCCGCCATCGGTCTTGAGGGTGAGGTAGGCGTTGTCATCGAGATCGACGAGATTGCCCTGGGCGTCTTTCTTGTCGAGGGTGGTGACATAGCCGCCGACTTCGATGAACTCCTGGCCCAGGAGCCAGCGCATCAAATCAGCCTTATGCACGCCCAAATCGCCGGCGACTCCCATGAACGCCTGCGCCTTCTTGAAGAACCAGCTTTTGCCGGCGTCCACCGACCAGCCCTCGGGGCCCGGATGCTTGAAGGCGGTTCGGAACGACAGCACCTTTCCGAGCCGGCCGCTTTGCAGGATTTCCCTGGCCTTGACGTGCGGCGGCATGAGCCGCTGGTTGAGCCCGATCATCAGAAACTTGCGATTCTTCTGGGCGGCGGCCATCATCGCCCGCGCATCGTCGCGCGAAGTCGCCATCGGCTTTTCGCACAGCACATGCTTGCCGGCGTTGAGCGCGTCAATCGTTTGCTGGGCGTGCAGCGCGTTTGGTCCGGCCACGATCACCGCGTCGATCTCGCTCTTCTGGAGCATTTCCTTGTAATCGGTGAACGCGGTGGCGCAATATTTTTTGGCGAGCTCCGCAACCCGGTCGGCCATTGGGTCGGCCAGGGCCGCCAGTTTGGAATGCGAATTGGCGACGCATTCGGGAATATGCCGACGTTGCGAAATGGCGCCGCAACCGATGATGCCGTAGGTCACTGGCATGAAGATTCCTCAGCTTCCTGTATGCGATGGATTTGAATGAGTCAGGCCAAAACGAAGCGCGATTTAACCCGACGCGGGCTGGAAAAGCAATCCAGGCGGAGCACGGGTCACCCGATCCGCGCAACAATACGACCACGGGAAGATCTCACCGCAGAGACGCAGAGAGATGCGGAGAAGAGAAGACTTGCCACGAATGGGCACGAATGAACACGAATAATTCAGATTGGGGTTTGAAAGAGGATTGAAGAGCGGATGAACGCGGATCAAAAACTCTTATCGGCGTTCATCTGCGTTTATCTGCGGTGAATTTTCTTTCCAACGACACGCGCGTCTCGCCCGTGCGGATGGGGCGGTAGTAGAGGAACCGCGGTAGTTCTAAGCTCAAAGCACCAGGCACGGGACTTCGATGAGCCGCAGTCGAATCGCGAGACGCCCGTGATACGACCAGCGCATTCGACGCTCGAATCCGGCAGTCATCCATTGCAGACGGCTGAACTGTTACTTTTAAATTATTCGTGGCAAGTCCTCTCTTCTCTGCCCATTCTTCTCCGCCACTCTGCGTCTCCGCGGTAAATCTTGCCATTCTTACAACTGGCGAAGCGCTTCGTATAAGCCGATTCCAACGGCCGTCGATAGGTTGAGGCAGCGCTCGCCGGGTATTTGGGGAATGCGCACGGTTTTATCGGCGAATCGAGCGACGATATCCGGCGGGAGGCCGTGTGTTTCGCTGCCGAAGACCAGCCAATCCTCCGCCGCGAAGTCCGCCTCCCAAAGCCCGCGGGTGGCCTTGCTGGTGAACATCCACAGGCGTTGGCCCTCCGCGGCGCGGAGGAACGCTTGCTGGTCATCGTGAATAGTGAGGTTGAGGCGCGGCCAATAGTCCATGCCGCTGCGCTTGAGGCTTTTGTCGCTGATGACAAAGCCGAGCGGCCGGACCAGATGGAACTGTGCGCCCGCCGCCACACAAAGCCGGCCAATGTTGCCGGTATTGGGGGCGATTTGCGGGTGCATCAGCACCACCTTCAATGCGTGCGGCGGAAGCGCGGGACCCAACATAAGACATCAAGTCTCTTCTTCCGACGGGGAAGATTGCGCCGAGACACTGAGACACAAAGGCGCGGAGTCGAAAAGATCGCTTGCCGGGGTTGACCCCGACTTGCCTTTGCGACTTCGCGCCTTTACGGACTTTGCGCTAATCCGTTTTCGGATGAGCCCGAACACCGTTGGGAACGTTCGTGGCGCCTTCTTGATTGCTGTAGTCAACTCGAGGCCGGAAACATCAGTCCATCGGCCCGCCGATGGCTTCCTGCACCGAGCGGGGGGCGGTGACGATGAGATTCCCGTTCCAATAGCGGACGGCTGCCTTGCCGCCGTTTTCCAGCCACACATCGGGCTGGATGAGCGTGCGGATCAGATCGACCAGTTGCTGGGCGCGTTCGTCCTTGGTGGGGCCCGGCTTCTCGCGGTGGCCGCCCGTGCTGCCCGAGCCGCCGAACAGGTCGTTGGCCTGGGTGACTTGCGTCGAGCCGATGCCGCCGCCGCCCTGGGGGTTTTGGTTCTGGTTATTGCTCGTGGAGTTCAACGAGAAATCCGGCGCATCCGTGAAGTCCGGCACGTCCATGATTAGGTCCTGCACCGGATAAACACGGGTATACATGCGGGCGTCCGCCAACTCGCGCGTAGTGATTGCGATCACGCCCTGATCCAGGTCGTAGGCGAGTTTGTCGCCGCCGCCGGCTTCCTGAAGCACCATGTCCAGCGCCTTGCGCAGGCTCACGGAGCGCAGGCGCACCGTCACCGGCGTGTCCTTGGTAATGCCCGCCTCTTCCAGGGCTTTCCAATTGACCGTCATGTTTGCCCCGGACACGTCGCGGAGGAAATCCATCGCATCCGTCAGGGCCACCCCCTCGAATTTCACTTCCGGCAGCGTTGTATTCAACTGCCGCCGTGCCGCGCTGGCCGCACGGGCGGGCGCGGGCGCCAAGCCACAAACCAAGGATCCGGCCACTACCACCGAGGCGAGTAAGCGTCGCATTCAATTCTCCTATTGGGAGAGCCATTCTACCTGCGGGTGCCCACACAACACAACCGCCGTCTGAGTTGACACGCCGGATTCGCGGAGGTTAGTTAGTCCATCGCCCCGCCCAATGCTTCCTGGATGGAGCGGGGGGCGGTGACGATGAGGTTCCCGTTCCAGTAGCGGATGGCGGCTTTGCCCCCGGCTTCCTGCCAGGCGTCGGGTTGGATCACGGCGCGGATGAGCTCGACAAGTTCCTGGGCGAGCTGGGTTTTGGTTTTGCCGGGGTCTTTGTTTTGGCCGGGGGAGGAGGCGCCGTCGAAGGGGTTGAAGACGACAGAGGGGGAGCCGATCTGGCCGCCGCCCTGGGGGTTTTGATTTTGGTTGTTGCTGGTGGAATTGAGGGAGAAATCGGGGGCGTCGGTGAAATCGGGGATGGTGGTGATCAAGTCCTGGATCGGATAGATGCGCGTGTACATCCGGCTGTCGGCCAGTTCCCGCGTGGTGATCTGGATCACGCCCTGGTCGAGATCATAACCGAGACGATCGCCGCCGCCGACTTCCTGGAGGACCATTTCAAGGGCTTTGCGGAGGCTCACCGCGTGCAGCCGGACGTTCACCGGCGTGTCTTTCGTGATTCCCGCCTCCTCCAGCGCTTTCCAATTGACCGTGAGATTGGCGCCGGAAACATCGCGCAGGAAATCCATCGCGTCAACCAGCGCCGCGCCGTCGAATCTAACTTCCGGCAGCGTGGTGCTCAACTGCCGCCGGGCCGCGCTGACCGCGAATACGGGCGCCGCGGAAAGACAAATCACCAACGATCCGGCCAACACGAACGAGGCCAATAAGCGTCGCATGTCGCATCTCCTTGTGGGCAGGCTTTCAATAGCGTGGATGGATTCGTCCATCGGGCCGGATCATTCACCACAAAGGCACAAAGCCACAAAGAAACGCATTCAGAATCAACGGTTATCTTGTCTTCGTGGTGAATCACGCATTTTCCGGAGGATTGAAAGCGCTCGCCTTCAAGGACACGGGCGGCAGGCAATGGTTAGAACAATGCGCGTTTTCTTCGTTGGACGGGGAGCTTGCGCAACGTCGCTGTGCGCTGGCGAGTTGGCAACCGAACAAGAGAGGGAAGCCACGAATGAATACGCATGCACACGAATGAAGTTATTTCGGGAAGATCTCATTCACCGGCATCTTCCACCCCGGCACTCCCGGCTCGGCATCGGCCATGTCCGTGCGCAGATAGGTTGTCGGCGTGGTTGGCGCGGAGGCGCGATAGACGAGCACCGCCTGCTTTTGCGGATCGACATCCCAGACGACGGACGTGCCGGCCAGGAAATAGTCGGCGCGTTCGGCGGCGAGTTCCAGTTCGGCCCTTGGGCCGTAGTCAGTCTCGCTTCGCACCTCGACGGCCAGGGTGGGAGCCCCGTTGATAAAGCGCATCGGATTGGCCGGGAGTGGCCCGGCGAAATACGATACATCGGGGGAAAATGATTCCCGCCCCGATGCCAGTTCGCCGATCACATACCCGATCCCGTCGCCCAGCGCCACGCCGCGTCCCGATGCCTTGGCATATGCCCGCAGACTCACGAATATCTCGCCGGCGACCGCGCTGGGCAAATATCCGGTCGGCATTTGAATGATGATCCTTCCGCCGATCAGTTCCGCCTTGTCCTTGACGCGAAACAGATCGTCCACCGTTTGGCGGGCAGGGCGAAGTGTCGTTGAAACAGTCATGTGGGCGCCCTTGGCTGGCAGCCGGACTTGCAACCGCGCGGATCAATGCTCCATTGGCGTTGCCGGCTGGGGCTCGCCGTGGGTGACGACGGTGTCGGCGTCGGCGGTGGGCTGGCCGGTGTAGGGATCGAATTTTGGCTTGACCGCCTCGATCGGCTTGCCGGTGTGGGGATCGAATTTGGCGTCGGCGGGCAATGCCGCCACGGGCGTATTCGCGGGCGGCAGCGTGGTGCGGGTTTCGCCCGCCGTGTCGATCTCTTCCTGCGCCTCTTTCAGGCCCTTCTTAAAGTTCACGATTGCCCCGGCGACGCTCTTGCCGACCTCCGGCAGGCGCTTGCCGAAGAACAGCAGCCCGATCGCCGCGATCACGACCCATTCTCCCATGGAGGGGATTTGAAAAGCCAATGTATGCATCATCATGTTAGGTCCTTCACGGTGTTATCTGGCAAAAATGGTGCCTCTCAGCGGCGGTCGATCTCATCCTGAAGCGCTTTCAGGCCCTTCTTGAAGTTCACAATCGCCCCAGCAATACTCCCACCAACGTTCGGCGGGCGTTTGCTGTAAAAGAGCAGCAAGATCGCCCCGATCACGAGCCATTCGCCAGTCGAAGGAAGTTGGAAAGCCAATGCGTTCAGCATAAAAATGGTCACTGATCCGCGTTGGCTCAATATCGAATGCCAAGCCCCTCATCGTATCACGGGCGTCCCGCCCGTGCAGGGTGCGTTGGGATTGGCAATACCATAATTCTTCAACTGCCGCGCCATCGGCACGGGCGAGACGCCCGTGATACGTTGGCACCTTTCACTCTATTATACGTCGGCATTTGCCGAACGTGTACCGGTGCCGCGTAAAATACCGGCGAGCGTCGTAATATCATGCGGAATCGGGGCTTGCAGGGTCATTGTTTCGAGTGTGCCGGGGTGAACGAAGCAAATCTGATACGCATGAAGGGCCTGGCGTTCGAATCGGAAATCACCGGCTTCGAAGACGCGCCCGCCGTACATGGTGTCGCCGAGCATGGGGTGGCCGATGGCGGCCATGTGAACACGCAACTGGTGCGTGCGGCCCGTTTTGGGGGTCAGCTTCACCAGCGCGAAACGGGCCGGTGGGGCCGGATGCCTGCGGTCGGCGGCGTGCTCGCCCTGGGTTAGCAGCGCGGAGGCGGGGGCCTCGAATATCTCCAGAATTTCGTACTTGGTGACTGCGGGCCGCCCGCCATTCTCGATTTTGCGCACGGCCTGCCGCTCGCGCACGTAGCGGTCCTGGCCGATGGGCAGGTCGATCACATCCGCGAGCAATTCCGGCACGCCGTGGATGATGGCGAGGTAGGTTTTTTGGATGGTGCGATTCTCGAATTGGCGGGCGACGCGCCAGTGGGCCTCGTCGCTTTTGGCGACGAGCATGATGCCGGTGGTGTTGCGGTCGAGGCGATGGAGAATGCCCGGCCGCCAGTTGCCGTTCACGCTGCTCCATTTCTGGCCGTAAAACACCAGGCCATTGACGAGCGTACCGGTCCATTTTCCGCGGGCGGGATGTACGATGAGGTTGGCCTGTTTGTTGAGGGCCAGCAGGTGCTCGTCCTCGAAGACCACATCGAGCGGAATGTTTTCGGGAACGAGTTCGCTGATCGGCTTGGGCGGCGCGACCATGTCGATCTCGTCGCCGATGCGCGGGTGATAGCTGGCTTTTACTTTCCTGCCATTGACCTTGACCATCCCCTCGTCGATCAGCCGCTGCACGTTGTTGCGCGACAGATACGGCACGCGATCGACCAGATATTGGTCGATCCGGCGGGTGAGAGTTTTACCCAATCGATAGCGGTAATGAGTAACGTCGGCTTCGTCCGCCGCCTCGACCTGCTCGCCATCCACGAGCAGGTCGGGATCGATTTCCGGCGGCTGCTCTGGGATCGGGGCGGCATCTTTCCGCACCGCATCGGTGGCGGCTACTGGATCGTCCACAACGTCACCGAGTCCTTGTCCTTCACGAACACCTGATTGCCGGCGACAACCGGGCTGGCGTAAATCTCGCTGTCGGCGACCTTGTAGCTGGCCAGTTGCTTAAACGCCTTATCGCTGGCTTCGAAGACGATGAGGTTTTCGGCGGGCGTGAGCGCGAGCAGCACCGAGCCGCCATCGACCACCGAGCCAAAGCCGCGCATGCCGGCGGTGGGGGCATGCCAGGCAGTCTTGCCGTCTTTCGCGTTAATGCAGAAAAGTACGTTGCGATCTGAGAGACCGTAGATGAAGCCGTGCTTGAGCACCGGCGAATTGTATTGAATCGAGTTGTCGGTGTTGCTCCAAAGCTCGGTGGCGGTGATCGCATCGCCGTTCTTCTCGAGCTTGGCGGCGGTGGTGCCGCGACCGCTTCCCGAATAATACAGAATCTGGTCGTTGAAAATCGGTGTGGCGGTATTTTGCCCGCCCATCCCTTTGCCGGCGTAGGGCTTTTCCCAAAGCAGCTTTCCATCCGCCAGGCCGATGGCGACGATGCGCTTGTCGGTTTCCGCGATGATGGCCTTGGCGCCGCCGACGTTGATGACGATCGGCGAGCCGTAGGCGGTTCCGTCGCCGGTCCACTTCCATTTTTGAGTTCCGGTGCCCAGATCGAGGGCCTCTACCGACCCGTCGTTCTTGCCGCCGACCTGCGCGATGCAAAGATCATCGGCGATGAGAGGCGAGCTGGCGGTGAAGAACTGCGGCCAGCCATTGGGCTCGCTCTGCTTGCGCCAAAGGACCTTTCCGCTGGCGGCATCCAGGCACGAGAGGACGCCGCGCACGCCGTACGTGATTACTTTGCCATTGGAAACAGCCGGCGAGCTGCGCGGGCCGGGATGCCGGCCAGCGGGTCCGGTGGCGGCGGCGGTTTGATACTTGTCGCGCCACAGTTCCTTGCCGCTGTCGGCATCCAGGCAGCGCGTGACTTCGTCTCCCCCTTCGCGCGAGAAGACGTACAGCTTGCCGTCCGCCAACGCCGGCGTCGAATCTCCCTCGCCGACGGCCATTTTCCATTTTTGCGTGATTTTGCCGGGCCATTCGGCAGGCGCCTTGAACTGGGCCTTGCCATTGCGATCCGCCCCGCGCCATTGGGGCCAATCCCCCGCGCCCGGCGCGCTGGCCGCAAATACAAACAGCACGGGCACGATCACCGACGCCAGTTGCAAGGCTCTTTTCATCGTGATGCTCCTTGGGTTGACCCTCCGAATTGCCTGCCATTCTAACGAGTCGTTGCCGGGGGGCAACGGGGCAATCGGCAAACGCCAAGGGAAGGAAATCCTACATGCGTCACACAAATCATTGCTGCCGTCGGAGGGTTCGCTGTAGGGTTCGCTTCAGCGAACGCCGCCACGCCGACCGGCGCCGGGAACCGCGTTCGCTGAAGCGAACCCTACGCAGACCAATGCGCGCGCCGCGCGCTCGGGCGGCAGATTGGCCGGGCATTCATTGCGTGGACGCTCACCCAAACCGGATAGATGGCAGATAAATCCATTTCGTGGACACTCACCCAAACCGGATTGATGGCAGATAAGAATTTGCCATCGTAGGGTTCGCTTCAGCGAACGCTGCCTGCGGCCCCGCCGGGAACCACGTTCGCTGAAGCGAACCCTACGCAGACTCCATGCGCCGGGCCGCGCGCTCGCGCGGCAGATTGGCCGCCATTCATTTCGTGACGGAAGATCGGGAGGTGGCGCTTGTCGTTGGCGCGGCGGAAACGGAAGCGGACGGCCGGGTTGAAGGCCTGCCCGCCGATGGACGCGTTGTCGCCGGCTCCAGCGATCGGGGAGAGAGATCCAAATCCATCGCCGAGCCCAACGCGTTTTGTGTTGCCGGCTTCGCGGGCCCGGCAAGATAGACTGGCTTCTGGAGTTCCTTGAGCGCCTCCAGCCGGCTTTGTGCCAGTTTTTTGAACTCGGCGGGAGTCGCGCTGCTGTCAAGAACCTGCTGGTACTGCTCGCGGGCCTTGTCCCACTGCCTGCGATTTTCCGCGATGCAGGCAAGGTTAAAACGCGCGTTGAGCGTGGCGAGCAAATCCGTATTCTTCCCGAGGTGAAGAACCTTCGTGTACGCGGACTCGGCGGCGGCCAGCAGGTCTTCGGTGCTGCGATCGACCCGCAGCGCTTCATTGGTCGCCGATCCGGGCAGCGGGGGATAGTTGGCCAACAGCCAGTTCACATCCCCGCGCGCGACCAGCGCCTCGGCCTGCATCTGCGGATCCTTGGTGATGCTCAACAGATCGCTCACTGCGGCCTCGACCTCGCCGGCAAACTCCTTGCGCCAATTAGCCAGACCCGCCGGCGACGAGGCCTGCGGATTGCGCAGATGATCCAGGGCGTACAGCGCGGTGCTCAGGTCATTGCCGGCGCGGGTGACTTTTTCCGAGCGGCCGCTGAACCACCGATACGCCAGAATGTAGACCAGCAGGCCCAGAACGATCGTCAAAAGGAAGCGTGATCCGTGCTGTTGAAGGAAGGCGGGAAAGTCACTTGCGGCCTTCGCCAGGGAATTCGTCTTGAGCTCGTGCCGCCGTTCCGATTTCATGGGACGCGGAAGTGTAATGAGGGTGGGGAGGCAAAGCAAACACGACAACATTGCCGGTGCTTTGTCGCACTCTCGACTTTCTCCGACGGCGGAGGTGTCACCCCAAATGGAAATGCGGCTGGCCCATATGGCGAATCGTTGGCATTTCCGCTAAAATGGGATATTGAACTCCCCGAAGCGAACAGCAACGGCCGGTGGGCCGGCGAAAGCCACGGGAATACCCGCAGGAGACAGCCGATGCCGGCAGCACGCCGCCCCGAGGTCAAGCAACCCGTTGTCGCCGATATGGAACCGCTGCTGTCGCGCTGGCCGGCCAAGGAGCGGGCGCGCGTCGAGAAGCACCTGGCCCTGTGCGACGCCGAGGGCGCCGGGGAGCGCGGCCGGCTGTGGCGCCGTCTGGCCGCCGCCTGCGGCGCGCTCGCGCCGCTGCCCCCGCAAACCCTGGGCAATCTGGCCGTCATGTTCTTCATCCCCGACGGCAAATACCGAATGCAGGTCTTCACGCTGGAAGATGTAGGGGAAGGTGAAATGTCGGTTTTCCTGCCGGACGTGCTGACCGAAGCGCTCCGCAAGAAGGTGCTGGGAAAGAGCAAGACGCCCGGCGAATACGCCGTCCCCGGCTCAGCAGGAAAAATGCTGGCCATCGAATCCCTCGACGCCAGCAACACGCCATCGCCCCAGCCGCAGGTGAAGAACCTGATCGGCTGGAATCGCAAAGCCATCCGCGTGAAGTTCCCGGTGCTAAGCACCGAGAACGCGCAAATCACGGCTGCCGAGGGACTCTTCGAGCTGGCGGCCAAGAAGTGGGCCACGCCGACCCCTTAGGAATTAATTAGCCCATGCGCAGTCCCCAAGCGAAGAGAAGACAACCACGGAGGCACGGAATCCCGGAGGCGCACTCGGAACGATGCGCCATTTTGCGAGAACAAGAATTGAATGAGTATTTTTTAAAGGCTGGGTGAATGTGCCAGTGAGTCGAAAGCGCCTCCGTGTTTCCGTGCCTCCGTGGTTAATCTTCCGGTTCCGGGTCACGGAACCAGTTTCTGTCCGCGTGTCGCGGCATTGATGTGCAGCGAGCGGAGGTATCTCCGGCGGACGCGCGTGCGCACGCGCTCGATTTCCGCGGCGCTGGCGGTTTCGAGTTTTACGAACCCGCCGGCTTTGGTGCGGTGTCCGCCGCCTTCACCGATGTTGCGAACCAGCCGGCGCATCATGTCGGCCGCGGAGAGCTTGGCGGCGCTGGTGCGCAGGCTCAGGATCAGCCGGCCCTCGAATAACGCCGTCACCAGCGACCATTGCACCTTGTCGAACCGCAGCAGCGCATCGGCCATGATCGCCGGCTTTTCCATCGAGTCGATCGAATCGATGTGGCTCATCATCGCGGTATCATACCAGTAGGCGTTGGCCAGCGCGCTGGCGGTGGCCGTGTAGTAATTCTGCGGCAAATCCACATAGCGCATCTGGTAGAGCTTGCGCGGGTCGGCGATCAGCGTAAGCCCCGAGAGGGCGATGTTGTCCAATTCACCAGGCGTGCCCGCGGCGCCGGCCAGGTCACTTTCGATGCCGTACAGCAGCGTCGCGCCCAGGTCCGGGCGGATGGGGATTTCCAGTTCCATGAAGTAGCTGAAGATGATGGAGGAAGTAGCGCCGACTTCGGTGCGGATGTCGCAGAACGGGCAGTCGAGCTTGCGGCCGCGCTTGCGATGATGATCGATCACCGCCAGCGGCATCATGCCGGCCGGCAGCGGGCTGTATGAAAAGGCAGGCTGGGTGTCCAGCAGCACGATGGCATCGTAATTGGGCAGGGCGGCATCATCCCAGGGCAGGTATTTGATATTGCTGAAGCGAATGAAGGCTTCGTTGATGCCGCCGCCCACGCGGCCCTTGATGCAGAGGGTGGCCTTGGCGCCGTCGATTGCCGCCTCGATCAGCCGCGACAGGCCCGCCGCGCTGGCCAGGGCGTCGGGGTCGGGGTGTTCGTGCGTGGTGATGAGGATGTTCTTCTTGCCCTTGAGCAGCCGAACCAATTTCTGCGCGCGCGGCTTACCCCGCGCGCGCTTTTGCAGCGCCCCCGCCGAGTCGGCGATCGTCCCAACGCAGGAATCTACGAAAGCGGTCATGGATCGTCAGTTTTGGGTGGTCCTTGTCCGTGGTCCGGCATCAACCGCGATGCCAGTATGACGCCGCCTCGTCCGCAGTTTCCGCCGCCGCGCGCCGGAGGGTCGCCGTTCGGCTGCATCGTACACGAATTTTTCGCAAATGGGCGAGAACTATTTTGCTCCAAATTTGGGTTTGCATCCCCTGTCCTCCGCTTCGGCACACGTTGGATCGCGTACGACACAACCCGCTCGAAGGCGACATGATCGCTGGAATGATCGAAGGGCGAATCGCGCGGGCGTTGCGGCGCGATAGCTGTTACGCTTGTGGGGTGGTTATGCCTGATCTTGAACAGCCCGAACCCGCCGCGCGTCAAGTCCGGCGGGCATCCTCTCGCGTACTGACCTACGCGGTCGAGCCGTCTCGCTTGCCCCTTAAGATGCGTTTTCTGTTTTTCGCATTTTGTGCGGCGGGCGTGATTTGGGCAGGGTCGCATTGGGGATCGAGTTTGTGGGATCGGGCGAAACTGCTGCTCGAGCAATCGCGATGGATGCAATACAATGCTCCGCCGCGACAACTCGTGTTGCTCAAGGACAACGCCAATCCGATGCGCGGTGGATATTCCGCTGAGGCAACTTCCCTGACGAAAAGTTCGCAGTTCGTCTCGAACGACGCGGGAGTCTTGATTCGGAAGCATGATGCTTTCGATAAATTCCTTGCATCGGCGGGCTCCGCACGCAATTGTTCGACATGGGATGTGGGTCCCGATGCCTTCTTATTTTGCGGGCGTCGAACCTCCGCGGCCAAAGACCGTCTCTTGCTTGTTTCGTTTGTCAACACACATGAGACGTGGCCCGACAGCGGGGCGAAAGTTTTTCGTTTGTCGGTCAACGTTTTCGAGGCTGCCGGCTTCAAAGCGCCTTTGACAAATACGTCCAAGGCCGCTGTCGAAGTCATGGTGGGTTATTTTAGAATCAAGCCTACAGATGTTGTGCGTATCTTTGCCGGCCAGGCTGATCCAGTTGACCGCTCGCACTTCACGATTTCCTACACGGTCAATGGTAAAAAGGGCCTCATCGACGGCAATTTACAGCCCGATGGGAAAAATGTTGTGTTCGCGCTGCGCCCTGGCGGGCCGCTTCTTGCCATCCCCGTGCATCACCACCCGGCACGATGCTTGGCACAGCTTCCACCGCAGTCGCCAAAGCCGGCGGCTACGCGGCGCGGTCAGGCCATATGGATGACTTATCAGGCGCCGCCGGACCAGCTGGTGCTGTTCCAGGATAAGGTGGATCGCTTATTCGGTGACCTCAGATACGAGGAGTCGGCCGAATCAAACAAGATCCTCGATACGAACCCGGACTGCGTCGTGAGTTATTGCAGTGGCGATGCGAACTGGATCGTCGGGCGCGTGAATTCAAGTCTGGATTCGTTCCTTTCCGGCGGCGGGACAGCAAGAGCTCCTGCGTTTGGCGGCGACCGAGGTCCATTACTTTACTGTGGCGCGCGCGATTCTCGCGCCGGCGAACGCCTTGTAACGCTCTCATTCTATAGCAAACGTTTTTGGACCGATGCTCCAACTCCTCACGAGGCATTCACATTTTCCGCCGACGTTTTTCGACCTGCGGGAAAAGATCATCCGTTTTTCAGGATTTCGTCACAGTCGGCCATTGAAATCGGCTACTATCGCAGCCATGATGGCGATGTGATTCGTTTCTTCGCCGGGCAGCCCGACCCGAACGATCCATCTCATTTCACGATCCGCTACGTCATGAATGGAAACGAAGGCATTATCGACGGAAACCTTCAGCCGGATGGAAAAACTGTCGTTGTCGGGGCTCGCGGCGGAGGTCCAATGCTTGACAAGTAACTGTTTACCATCCCGCCGCCCGATCAGGACGGATGCGGATAGCGGGACGGCGCAACCGTCACCGGTTACAAGAACGGCGTGCAGGCGGTTCAGGATACGCGGAAAGCGGCCCAAGTCGCAGGTGCGATTCCGTGAAAGCAAGGCAACCCATAACGGACCTCCTAATGAAAATCCCGTGACCGCATGGCGTATCCATCCAGCAGATGGCTCAGGTCGAAAAGCCGCTTGGGCAGGACGTGGATGATCTGGCCTTGGCGCTGGACGTACCCCTCGGCTTGCAACAGGCGGGCGTGGCGGGCGGCGGGGCGGTAGCGGTCGTAGATGTCGGGCTTGATGATCAGGTTGATGATGCCGGTTTCGTCTTCGAGGGTTTCAAAGACGATTCCCGATGCCGTCCCCGGCCGCTGGCGGATCAGCACCAGGCCGGCCACCTTTACCCATCGGTTGTGGGACATACCCAGGAGTTGCGCGGCGGTGAGGATTTTCTTGCCGGCCAGCTCTTCGCGCACCAACGCCATCGGATGCCCCTTGAGCGACAGGCCTGCCGTCGCGTAGTCGGTCATCACTTCCTGCCCCAGCGGCATCCTGGGCAAATCGACTTGAGGCTCCTGGGGCTCAATGCCATCGAACAGCGGGTAATACTCATCCTTGAGTTTCATCACCTGCCAAAGCGCCTCGCGCCGCGACAGATGCATCGACCCAAACGCGTCGGCTTCCGCCAGCAGCCGCATCGCCGAGACCGGCAGGCCGGTGAGGCGATGAAATTGTGCGATGGTGGTAAATGCGGCGATTTTCGCGCGAGCAGTCGCGATGAAATTCGCATGATCGGATCGAAACCCCTTGATTTGCCGAAAACCCAGGCGTACCGCCGGGCCGTTGCTTCCCCAATCGGGGTGTGCCTGCAAAGGATCGGTGGGGCAGACATTCTTGTCTGCCATCGAATCACAAGCGGGTGATGGTCCCGTGAATCTAATGTTCTTTTTTGCCGATGGCATCGGTGGGGCAGGCATTCCTGCCTGCCGTCGAATGGATGAGTGGGCACATTCTTGTGCCCCGAACCCATTCGAGTCCGTTCGGGGGGCAGGAATGCCCCCGCTCCCGGACTCGCGGCAGACAGGAATGTCTGCCCCACCATTGGAAGGCAGACAAGAATGTCTGCCCAACTCCGCGGGCCCGGGAGTGTGGGAGCAAGATTCCAACCGGCAATCCCACTCGCTTTCATTCACATCCACCGCCAATACCTTCACGCCATGCTCCCTGGCATCGCGCACGATCTGGGCGGGCATGTAAAAACCCATCGGCTGGCTGTTGAGCAAGGCGGCGGCGAAGGCGGCGGGGTGGTGGCGCTTGAGCCATGCCGACACGTACACCAGCAGCGCGAAAGACGCCGCGTGGCTCTCGGGGAAACCATATTCGCCAAACCCCTTGATCTGGTTGAAGCACTGCTCGGCAAACTCGGGCGTGTAGCCGTTGCGGCGCATGCCATCGACAATTTTCTGATGGAATGTTTCGATCGCCCCGGTGCGCCGCCAGGCGGCCATGACGCGGCGGAGTTTGTCGGCTTCCTCGGCGGTAAACCCCGCGCCCACCATCGCCACGCGCATGGCCTGCTCCTGAAAGAGCGGCACCCCCATCGTCTTGTGCAGCACATCCTCCAGCGCCTTGCTGGGAAACGTCACCGGCTCAAGGCCCGCGCGGCGGCGCAGGTACGGATGCACCATGTCCCCCTGGATCGGCCCGGGCCGCACGATCGCCACCTCGATCACCAGATCGTAAAAGCAGCGCGGCCGCAGCCGCGGCAGCATCGACATCTGCGCCCGGCTCTCGATCTGGAACACGCCAACCGTGTCGGCATCGCAGATCATGTCGTAAACCGCGGGGTCTTCGGGGGGGATGGTGTGGAGTTGCAGGGGCTGGCGTTTTTCCTGATCGGCTGCGGGGTCGGCGTCCGATCCGACACCCTCAATCGTATCACGGGCGTCCCGCCCGTGCGGGTTGCATGGAGCGTCGAGCAACTGCGGTTCTTCAACTCCCAGCGCACCGCGCACGGGCGGGACGCCCGTGATACGACGAAGCCCGTTGATCATCGCAAGTGCCTTGGAAATACACGTCAGCATCCCCAGGGCCAGCACGTCCACCTTCAAAATGCCCAAGGCGTCGATGTCGTTTTTGTCCCATTCGATGACGGTTCGATCCTCCATGACGGCGTTCTCGATCGGCACCATCTCGCACAAAGGCCCACGGGTCATAACCAGGCCGCCGACGTGTTGGCTGAGGTGGCGGGGGAAGCCGAGCAGTTGGGCGGACAGATCCATCACCTGCCGGATGGTGCGGTCGGCGGGGTCAAGGCCGGTCTGGCGGATTTGCTCGTCGCTGACCACCCCCTTGTTCCACCAGTCCAGCTTCCCGGCCAGCGAATCGACCATGTCCAGGCTCAGGCCCATGGCCTTGCCAACGTCGCGCACCGCGCTGCGGCCGCGATAGGTGATGACCTCGGCGGTCATGGCGGCGCGGTCGCGGCCATACTTTTCATAGACGTACTGAATCACTTCCTCGCGGCGTTCGTGCTCGAAATCCACATCGATGTCCGGCGGCTCGCCGCGCGCCGCGCTCATGAATCGCTCGAAAAGCACGTCGATGCGGTCGGGATCGACCGAGGTCACGCCGATGCAGTAGCAGACCGCCGAGTTGGCCGCCGATCCGCGCCCCTGGCACAAAATCCCGCGCGACCGCGCGAAGGTGACCAGATCATAAACCGTCAGGAAATAATGCTCGAAGTGAAGCTGCTCGATCAGCGGCAATTCGTGCTGTAGCAGCTTGGCAACCTTCCCGGGGATTCCATCAGGATAGCGCGCCGCCGCCCCTTGCCAGGCTAACTGCGAAAGATATTCGATGGCGGACTTGCCGGCGGGCGTCAGCTCATCAGGATATTCGTATCGCAATTCATCGAGCGTGAGCGCGCACCGCTGCGCGATCTCCAACCCCCGGCGGATGGCGCCGGGGAAATCGGCGAACAGTCGATGCATCTGCTCGGGCGACTTGAGGTATCGCTCGCCGTTGGCAAAAAGCCGATACCCCGCCTCGCGGATGTTGCACCCATGCCGCACGCACGCCAGCACATCCTGAAGCATCCGGCGAGAGGGGTCGTGATAGTAAACGTCATTGGTGGCCAGCAGCGGGATTCCATAGTGCGCGGAAAGCCCGGCCAGCCGCTCGAGCCGCGTGGCATCGTCGGGCCCATATGCGCAGCTCGCGGCCAGGGAAAGCCGATCACCCAGGACGTCCTTGAGGAGAGAAAGAGGGGACAGTGAAACCGCGACGGACGGCGCGGTGGACGCGGAGGCGGCGGGGGAAGAGGAAGGATTGCCATTTGCCAATGGGGATCCCCCCTTTTCACTGAGCACGGCTTCTCCCACCGCCGCCGCCAGCAGCCCCTCGTTGTCTCCCAGAAAATCCGCGAGATGCAGCGCGCATTCGCCTTTTTGGGTTCGGCGTTTGCCGAGCGTGAGCAGCCGGCAGAGCTGGGCGTAAGATCGGCGGTCGGGGGCCCAGGCGAGCAAATCCGGCGCATCCGCGAACGTGAGGCGGGCGCCGATCAGCAACGGGATGCCCGCTTCCTTCGCCGCTTCGTGGGCGCGGACCACGCCGGCCAGGCTATTGAAGTCCGTGACGGCAATCGCGCGGCATCCCAGTTCCGCCGCTCGGTAGATCAGCTCATCGGGATGCGAGGCGCCGTGCAGGAACGAGAAGTTGGTCTTCACGTCCAGTTCCGCGTAAGCATGCCGCGACCGCCCTGCCGGCCCAGCCGGCAACGGAACCTCGCGGAGCCTGGGGTTGGGCGCTTCGGGCATGATTGGCAAAGACTCGGAGGATTCACCGCGGAGACGCAGAGACGCAGAGAAGAAGGAGGAGAAGAGAGGACTTGCCACGAATGGGCACGAATGAGCACGAATAATTTAGAGTGGGTTTAAAAGAGGATTGAATGGGATCGACGTATCACGGGCGTCTCGCCCGTGCGGATG
>DASRLH010000291.1:0-3790 GCA_035648595.1 Tepidisphaeraceae bacterium | reverse complement strand
CGTCCGTGGGCCGCGGGCCCCATCGTCGGGACGGTTCGGAAACGCGACGGCGGGGGCACGGCTGCGCTTCGCGTCTCGGCACAGACAGGCTGCCTTTTTTGCGTCGTCACGCCGCGACGCCGTTGCGGTAGGCAGCCTGTCATTAAGCCGTTGACACCGCACCCGCGTCTCGGCTAACGTGCCCCTTGATGCCGAACTGCGGAGTTGCGTACTTGCCTCCTCGGTTCCCATTTCGCGGATCAGGTAGAACGGCGGCCCGTTGAAATCGAAATGTGTCAGTGGATGGCGATGGCGGCTCGCCGTGACCATGGCAGTTGCGGCTTTGGCCGTCGTTATGATGGTCATGCTCCGGACGCGGCGCGCCTCGGCCTCGCCGTTTCTCCCGCCGGGCTTGCGGCTCGAGTCCGACACGCAGGACTTGGGCATCATATCAGCGGCCTCCTCGGCGACGGGGCGCTTCAAAATTTCCAATACGGGGCCTCTGGTCTATCGGATCGACAAAGTGATCCCCGAATGCGGATGCATGGCGGCGCATTTGCCGGATCCTGTACTTGGATACCCCAGGACCATCGATCTCGCGGTGACCGTCAATGGCGCCGGATGGGGCGACGGTCTTCGGAAAAAGTCCGTCGCGGTGTTCCTCTCGGACAATCATGGTGTTCGCTCGAGCCTGAAACTGACCGTCACCGCCTCGGTGCGCCGGGTGACGAATCTGGAAGTGGCGCCGGGGCGCATTGATGTACCGTTTTCGCGTACCGGGGAGCCGATTGTGGTTTCATTGTTTGTCCGGGGCGACAAGGCCATCGTCGATCTCATCCCGCCGAAGATCCTGGTAACGGATGCGCCGATCACCCGACTAGGCATTTCGCCGTCCACTTTGGAAGGACGCAGCGCGTCCCGAGAAGTGTTTGCCTCCATTGAGTCCCCTCCGGCGGGCCAAGAGGCGGACCAAAGGACGTTGGAGATTGCCGTGTCCGGGAGCTATCGCCAGGTCATTCAAATTCCGATCCGGCTGCACTCAGGCCATTGAAAGCGGCCTGAGCGCGTGATTGGAGTTGTGTTTGTCGTTTCCAACCCTCCTGAAAGGAGCCTGTCATGGTGAATCGCACTTTTCTCGCGGCGCTTTTGATTATCCTGCTGGGTACGGCAGCCTTCGCCCAGGAGGGGCAAACCTGTTGTCAAGCTGCGTATAACTGCCCCGAGAGTGCTAACTGCAAACCTTCCTACGACCCGAAGACCGGCGTGCTCAATGGTTTCATCACGCTGGTCCCGGTACAGACGTTTGCGTGTTGGGGAAATCCAAACCCGGGGGTAACTTCCAAGTGCGATATGCGGGGACCGGACGAAGTTTGCAATTACGAGAGCGTCTTCTTGCCAAACGACTTGAAATGCGCGACGCCAACGACTTTTGGCAAATTGAACCCGAGCTGCGAGATGCTCGAAGGCGAGTGGGGTTGCCAATAATCTACAGTAAAGTATTCGTGGACGTTCGCGCCCGCTCTCGCCGCGCGCGGTAGGCGGTTCGGTTTGTTGTTTGGGTCCGTCGCAATCTGGGTGCGCGAAATGCCATTTTTCAAGGCCTGAGGTTAAAAAATGCCAGAGCGAAATGGGATCACGATTCCGGTTAGCTGCGTCCGGGCGCTTCTCGCGTGTGTTTTACTCGGGTCCAGTGCTCGTGCCGCAGGTTCGGGCACAAATTATCGACAGGCGGTGGTTGATAGACTTGCGCGGCTGCAATCGATCAGCGTTCGATTTCGCCAGGAAACCATCCATACCCCGCCTTATGACGATGCGACGATGCGACGTATGTTCGGCGCAGCCCTCGGGCTGCCGGCCACCGGCCCCCTTCATGGGCAAAAAGGCCTCTATGTGGAGCTGGGCGAATTCAACTTCCTACAGGGCCGAGCCCTTTATGATGTTTCCTACGCGCCCGAGACGGTTCGCCGGCTCCAGTCAGAGGACGAGACCTTCATCAAGCGGACCGCCAAGGCCTACACCCTGGAACGCGCCGAATCGCTGGTGGAGCATTCACGGACAGGCCATGTCGCCGGCATCATCACCGATCAGGCCAGGCTGCCAAATGAATGGCCGATCGACATCGCCTTGGGCCTTCGTTGCGGCTTCGACCAGACCTGGCTTGACGAATCAAGGCTGAAACAGGCGCGTTTCACTGAAATTCCCTCTGGCAACGTTGCAATGCTTCTCGAGGACGAGAGCCACGTAGTAGAATACCGCTGGGAACTGGATCCTCGGCTCCGCTATGCGATTGTAAGATTTCAGACCCACACGATTAAGGATCACTCCCTCAGCTACGATCTGACCTGCGGCGACTACGAGAATCACGGCGGGATATTTTTGCCGGGCGCTATTCGCGGCACTGCCGTTTGGATTAAGTCCGAGCGCGAAACGGTGGTACCAACCTCAGAGAAAATGATGAACATCGAGTACTCGCTCAACTCGCCGGACAACGTGCCGGAGCGATACAACATTAATTATCCCGCCGGCAGTCTGGTCACCGATGTCCGCTTGAACGTGCCGATGCGGGCGGCGACAACGCGGCCATTCACTGACCGGGACGTATTCGTGCTGGCCGCGGCGCATGATGCGAAGAGCGCGGCAATTCCGGTGAAGTCGGGGGTATGGGGCCCGACGAGATGGGAATGGGCGGGGGTATCTCTATGCGCCGTTCTTGCCTGGCTTGGGTTTCGGCTTTGGAGGCGCGGACGGCTGCGGGAATCATGACGAGAGCCTGCCCGATTCCCGTGATATCACAACGACCGCAGAGTATCTCGGTTCGTGTTGCCTGCGTCTCGGCGCTTCTCGCGTCCGTGTTACTCACGGCCAGCGCCCGCGCCACCGCACCCGGCACCAAATATTACCAGGCGGTGGTTGATAGACTGGCGCGGATGCAATCGATCCACGTTCGATTTCGCCAGGAAACGATTCACACCCCGCCTTACGACGATGCGACGATGCGGCGTATGTTCGGCGCCAGCCTGGGGTTGCCGGCCACCGGCTCCCTTCATGAGCAAAAAGGCCTCTATGTGGAGCTGGGCGAGTTTAGCTTTCTGGATGGTCGAGCGCTTTATGATGTGTCGTATGCCGCTGAGACGATCGAGCGACTCAAATCCGAGAACGAGATTTTCATCGGCCGGACCGTAAAGGCATATACGCTTGAACGTGCCGAATCGCTCGTCGAGCACTCCCGGACGGGTCATGTCGCCGGCATCATCAAGGATCAGGCCAAGCTGCCAGATGAATGGCCGATCGACGTCGCGCTGGGGCTTCGTTGCGGCTTCGATCAGACCTGGCTGGATAAGTCAAGGCTGAAACAGGCCCAATTCACTAAGATGCCCTCGGGCAACATCGCAATGCTGCTCGAGAGCGACGATCACGTAACGCAATACCGCTGGGAACTGGACTCCAGGCTTGAATACGCGACTGTTAAATTCCAAATGTATTTTCAGGACCATTTCCTTAGCATTGACATGAACTGCGGTGATTACAAAGATCACGACGGGATATTTTTACCGGGCGTTATTTCTGCGGTCGGCATGTGGTCCAAGGCAAACCATCAGTCGGCGGTAACACTGTCAGAGAAAGTGATGAACATAGAGTACTCGCTCAACTCGCCGGACAACGTGCCGGAGCGATACAATATCAATTATCCCGCCGACAGCCTGGTCACCGATGTGCGTTTGAATGTCCCGATGCGCGCCGCGACAACGCGGCCATTCACCGATCGGGACGTGTTCGTGCTCGCCGCGGCGCATGATGCCAAGAGCGCCGC
>DASRLH010000290.1:0-26593 GCA_035648595.1 Tepidisphaeraceae bacterium | reverse complement strand
TCGCGCATCAATGCGTGGACGTGGCGCGCATGGGCGTGCAGTTGGGGATCGTCGTGGGCGGCGGCAATTTCATCCGCGGCGCCACTTTCAGCGAGCAGGGCCACATCCCCCGCGCCACCGCCGACTACATGGGCATGATGGCCACGATCCTCAATGCACTGGCATTGCAGGAAACGATGGAGAAAATGGGCCAGCCGACGCGCGTGCAGTCCGCCATCGGCGTACATAGCGTCTGCGAATCGTTCATCCGCCGCCGCGCGATCCGGCATCTGGAGAAGGGCCGCGTGGTGATCCTCGCCGCCGGCACTGGAAACCCGTTCTTCACCACCGATACCTGTGCCGCCCTGCGGGCGACCGAACTGGCCGTTGACGTGCTGCTCAAAGCAACGAAAGTGGATGGCATCTACAACGCCGACCCAAAGAAGGACAAGCACGCGGTCATGTACCACGATGTAAGCTACGAGCAGGTGATCCGTGAGGAACTAAAGGTGATGGACCTGACGGCCTTCGCCATGTGCAAGCAGCAAAAAATCCCGTTGGTAGTATTCAACATGAAAACGCCCGGCAACATCGCCCGAGTCGTACAAGGCCAACGCGTGGGAACGCGCATCACGCCGTGAGCGGGAGAAAGCAACGCAACCACGGAGACACTGAAGCACGGAGGCGCATTCGACGCGATACGCCGTTTCACAAAAAAAAAGTAAATGGGTTCATTTAATTTACTACTGATTATGAATCGGCGATGAGCGCCGGACCAACCGAGTGCGCCTCCGTGATTCCGTGCCTCCGTGGTGAAGTTTCTTCCCGAGGTGCGAAGAAAGCTCGTGAAACCCTAACTGGCGAACCCTATGCCTTTGGACGATATTCTGCTGGATTGTGAAGACCTGATGGACAAGGCCGTGGAGCATCTGCGGCACGAGTTGCGCGGGATCCGCACCGGGCGGGCGACGCCGGCGATTGTCGAGCACATCAAGGTGGATTATTACGGCACTCCCACCGACCTGCGCTCGATCGCGATGATCTCCGTTCCCGAGGCGACGCAGTTGCTCATCAAGCCTTTCAGTCCGGGGGACATGAAGGCGATTGAGAAGGCGATCAACGACAGCAAGATCGGGCTCACGCCGCACAGCGACGGTAAGACGCTGCGCCTGATGCTCCCGCCCTTATCGCAGGAGCGGCGACTGCAACTCGCCGGGCAGGCCAAGGGGCATGCCGAGGAAATGAAAATCCGCATCCGCACCGCCCGGCGCGACGCCAACAAACTCATCGACACCGAGGAAAAGGGCGGCGTCATCACCGAGGACGACGCCAAGAACGGCAAGGAGCAGGTGCAGGAACTCACCAAGACCCACGAGACCAAAATCGACGAGGTGCTCGAACACAAGAAGAAAGAAATCATGGACGTGTGAATGAACCACTCCGCGGCGCGGCCCCGGCCATGAATCGGGCGTGCCCGATTTTCCGGGAGCGTATTGGCGGATGGTGGGGCAGACATTTTTGTCTGCCCGTTCGCCGCAGGGACATTCTTGTCCCTTCCTCATTTCTTCGGGTCGGCTCGGTGGGGTGAGTACACCCCGCACTCGCCGACCCGAGGCAGACAAGAATGTCCGCCCCACTAAGGAGGGACCGCCACAATCGGGCGCTGCACCCCCATGAATCCCTCGCCAGAATTTCATCTCGGCTTTCCCGCGCCCTTCCCGTACGATTCGAATTGCCATGAGCGAATCTTTGGGCAGCTTATGCATCGTTCTGCACGGCCATCTGCCTTATGTGCTGAACCACGGCGTGTGGCCGCACGGCGAGGCGTGGCTGTACGAAGCCGCCGCTGAAACCTATCTGCCGTTGCTCGACATGATCGGCGAAGTCGCCCTGCACCGCGCCCGGCCCGGGCTGACAATCGGCCTGACGCCGGTGTTGCTCGAGCAACTGGCCCAGGAGCGATTTAAGGCTGGGTTTATCGCATATTTGCACGAGCGCATGGAGCATGCCGCGCGCGATCACGCTGTGTTCGAGCGGGATGGGCAAAAGCACTTTGCCTATCTGGCCGGGCGCTGGGAGAAGTGGTACGCGGCGCGGCTGGCGGATTTCCAGCGAATCGACTGCGACATCGTCGGCCAATTCGCGGCACGCCGGGACGAGGGGCACGTGCAATTGCTGGGCGGGCCGGCCACGCACGCTTACCTGCCGCTGCTGCTTACCGATGAATGTATCCGCGCACAAATGAGCGCGGGCGCGCTCGCCGGCGAACGACATCTGCGAGAAAAGCCGCGCGGGATGTGGCTGCCGGAGTGCGGCTATCGGCCGGCCCAGGAGTGGAAGCCGCCGGTGCTGTACGACGATCTTCGGCCGCGCGCTGGGATCGAGACGTTTGTCGCGGGCGCCGGCGCGGATCATTTCTTCATCGACTCGCATCAAGTCGCCGATGCCCAGCCGCTTGGGACTCTTGAAGCCGGCGTTTTTTGCGAGGCCGGCGAAGCCCAGATCTATTGGGACAAAAACCGGCCCTGGCGCAGCCCCATGCAGCCGGTTGGCGTGGCAAGCTTCCCGCAAGTGCCCGATTGCTTCGCGCTGGCGCGGCATCCGCGCGTCAGCGAACAGGTCTGGAGCGGCGCGATCGGCTATCCGGGCTCGGGCGAATATCTCGACTTCCATCGCCGCAACGGCCCGCACGGCCTGCGCTATCATCGCGTGACGGACGTCAGCATCGACCTGGCCCAGAAGCAGCCGTACTTCCTCGAAGATACGTTCGGCAAGTTGTACGAGCACTCGCAGCACTTTTGCCGAATCGTGCGGGATGCGCTGGCCGAGTATAAACGGGAACATGGCCGGCCCGGGGTGGTGGTCGCGCCGTTTGACGCCGAGCTTTTCGGGCACTGGTGGTTTGAAGGCCCGCGCTTTTTGCGCGACGTGATCTTCACGCTGAGCCGCGATAAATCCGTGCAACTGGCCACCGCCGCGGAAGTTTTGGAGCAACATCCGCCCCAGACGGTCGTTCGCCTGCCGGAGGGAAGTTGGGGCAAAGAGGGAGATCACAGCGTCTGGCTTAACGACCAAACCCGCTGGATTTGGGAAGTCGAATACCGTGCCGAAGGCCGGATGCTCCAGCTTCTGCGCGACTTGCCCTGGAAGGAGAACGCCGATGTTCGCGGCATGCTGGAACGCGCCGGCCGGGAGCTTCTGCTGCTGCAGGCCAGCGATTGGCCGTTCGTCATTCATTCCAAAGGCGCGGTGGACTACGGCATCCAGCGCTTCAGTCTCCACGCCACCCGGTTCGAGCGAATGGCCAACATCGCCGAGCAGTTGGCCGGCGGGCGGCCGATTGATGCCTTGCAGAAGTCGCAGGTGGATGAGGCGGATGCGCATGATGTGGTTTTTGCGAACATCGATTTGAATTGGTGGGCGTGAATCATACGACACACAATTCGCTCGTCTCGTCGCTCTCATACATGGGATGAACGGCCCGCTTGTTCGCGTAACTGTCCACCTCGTCGCCCCATTGCGTCCAGTCGGCCATGCGCTCGCGCGCGAATAATTCCAAGTAGGGGCCGGGACTGCAGCGCTGAATCAGGCCGTAGGCGGTTGATGGCTTGCGGGAATGCTCGCGCTTTCGCGTTGCCATGATATTGGCCTGGGTTCGGCCTGGCTTGAGGGTCCGCATCTTTCCGCGAATACCAAAGAGAAGTAATTCAGTGACGTTGCGAAAATAGAATCCCACGCCGCGTCCATCGGGCCCGCCGTCTTTGCGGACCTTGTACCAAACGATGTTCGCTTTGTACTTGAACCCCCATGCCTCCATCACTTGCAGGCCCCACGGCAAAAGTGCATTGGGCACCCAAAGATACAAGTGAGACTGATCGTTTGCGTGAGATGCAACGGACATTGCGCAGATTTCTTCAATACTCATCGTTTCGTATCTGCGCAGGCGCACATGCTCGGGCGCTACTTTGCCCGTGCGGTTCTGAAAACGCCATGGCGGGTCGGCCAGGATAGTCGAAAAAATGCCTTGAAGTCCCTCTAAATGTTTCATTTGTGTTCCGAACGGGAGGGTAACATGTATGCAATCCAAACACCAACAAACCTGTTGGGCGCATCATTCCGTGTCCCCTTTCCTCGGGCATGCGCGCATCCCCGGGTGATCTTCATTGTGCTCGCGGACCGACACGCCGCCTTGACCGCAACCGAATAATTTCCACAATCGTTCGATGTAAAAGCCACCCCGGTCCGCAATGGCGGGTGCCTCGGAAAGTTCCGCGGCACACCGTGGCGGGCCGCGGCGGCTTTTTGTATTTTCAGGCGATGTCCAATGCCCGGCTCCGGCCGGTATGCAGTCATAGAGGAGAGCAATCATGGCAGTCAAGAACAGCAAGAAAAAAGAGTATCTCGCCCATCCCATCCAGCACATAGACATCACCCGCCAGAACGTGGTGCCGCTGGTGGATGCGATGGCGCACATGGCGTACACCGCGCGCGATCTGCATCGCGCCGCCGACATTTACGACAGGATGCTCCGCGACGACGGGTGCGGCGTCATCCTCTGCCTCGCCGGCTCGCTGATCAGCGCGGGATTGAAGAAAGTCTTTGTCGATATGATTCGCAATAACATGGTGGATGCGATCGTCTCGACCGGCGCCAACATGATCGACCAGGATTTCTTCGAGGCCCTGGGCTACAAGCACTACATCGCCGCCGATGAATTCAAGAGCGGCACGCGCGACGGCGAGCTCCGCGAGTTGATGATCGACCGCATCTATGACACGTTCATCGACGAGGAGGAACTGCGCGTCTGCGATGAAGTCACGCAAAAGATTTTCGACGACGCCGAGCCCCGGCCCTACAGCAGCCGGGAATTGTTGCGGGAGTTTGGCGCGCATCTGGAGCGCGTCGGCGGCCCCAAATGCGCGGACAGCATCATTTACGAGGCCTACAAGCGCGATGTGCCGATCTTCGTGCCGGCGTTCAGCGACTGCTCGGCGGGTTTCGGCATCGTCGCCCACCAGCATGCCCGCATGGGCGAAGGCAAGCCCTGCGTCAGCTTCGACAGCGGCAAGGATTTCTACGAGCTCACGCAACTCAAGCTCAAGACCAAGGACACCGGCCTTCTGATGATCGGCGGCGGCGTGCCCAAGAATTTCGCGCAGGACATCGTGGTGGCCGCCGAGATTCTCACCGACGACGACGCCCCCATGCACAAATACGCCATCCAGGTGACGGTCGCGGACGTGCGGGATGGGGCGCTGTCCAGCAGCACGCTCAAGGAGGCGTCGAGCTGGGGCAAGGTGGATACCGTGTACGAGCAGATGGTCTTCAGCGAGGCCACGCTGGCCGTGCCGCTGATCGTCGGATACGCCTATCACAAGGGCGGCTGGAAAAGCCGCACCGCCAAGCGGTGGGCGCAACTGCTCGAGCCGGCCGCCGTCGCGTGAGACACCCATGACCGCGACGCAACTCCGCAACGAGGCTCTGCTGATGCTCGAAGGCAAAGGCGCGAGAGTTTATGTATGACCGAGTGCCGGTCCATCTGGTGACCGCGGAGCAGGTTTCCATTGAGCCCAAAAAGCGAGTGATAATCGATGGCGTGCGAACGGTTTCGCTGGCGGATCTGATCAATCTCAAACTGGACAGCAGAAGCAAGAATATGTTACGGGCGCAAGACCTGGCGGATGTAATTGGGTTGATCCGCGCGCACCATTTAGGCGGCGAGTTCGCTCCGCGCGTGCATAAGCCGCTGCGCTCTGAGTTTCGCCGGCTGGCGCGTGCGGTGCGGAAGGACATGGGAATTTGACGCAATTATTCACATTGCCGGAAGACTCGTTCAAAGTCGGGAAGGCGCAAAGGCGCGGAGGGTCAAGTTCAATGTGTCGGAATCAACCTCAGTCTCTATCTCATCCGGTCGAAGCACGATTCCACCTTGATTTATGTCATGTTTTTTACTGAACTTCGATTGCCTTTGCGGCTTTGCGCCTCTGCGAACTTTGCGCAATCCCGTCTGGCGGCAGCTGACGGCGGCGCCGGGGGCATTCCGCGGCTCCCTCTTCTTCGGCGTTTCAAACCTGCGCCAAATCCGGCTCCGCCTGGCGTTGCGCCTGGGCGGTGCGAAGCTGCGCCAGCGCATAGACCGCCGCCTCGCGGTCGCAGGCGCCGATGACCGTGCCATGGCGTTCATCCGTGGCCGAGGCCGGATCGAGCGCCTCGCCTATTGGAGCCCACGTCGCGCGGAAGCATCCGAACATGAGATTGTGCTTAATCGCCAGTTCAAGCCCCGCGCGGGCAAACTCGCGCTGAACCGCCAGGACGGAGGGGAATCGCCGTCCATCGGACAACCGTTCAGTCTCCAGTTCCGGCCCGGCCCGCCAACCCGTATCGAGCAGGCGCTCGATTGCATATGTGAGATTCATGCTCGCTCCTTCTGGCCAATCCCCCGCACAATCCGACCTGACAACGGCAAATGCTAGCCCGCGCCAGCCCCCATGGCAAGAATCGGCAGCATGATCTTTTGCCACGAATATTTGTGGTTCCCGGATTAATGCCGCGCCTGGCATTCGTGGAGCAGGATCAGAAGTTTTTCAAAATCGAGGGGCTTTTGCAGGTATCGCACCGGCGTCGTGTCCAGCGATCGAACGCGCTCCTTGTCGGCCGCGGTGATGAGCACCGGAAACACCGCGCGATCGGATTCACGCAAACGTCCGATAAAATCCAGCCCGTTCATGCCCGGCAAATCCAGATCGACCAGCGCGAACTCCGGGGCCAGCTTATTGCGAATAAGCCCCAGCGCCTCCTCCGCCGACCCGCACGCGGTTGTGATAAAACCATAGGATGACAGCAGAACTGAAAGCGCCTTTCGGGCGACCGCTTCGTCCTCGACAATCAATACGCCGACGTGGGGATTAGAAGTTGTGGACGTGACCGCGGGCATTGCCCGCGCATAGGGCAAAGCCTATGCCATTCGCAACGGCTGGCATCGCCGCGATCGCGCGCGTATGGTGGGACGGTCTGATAACCAATAGTTCCGCGCCAGGCTTCCGGAGAGAAAAGAGCATAGAATGGATCGAGAAGAACCCGCGTCCCGCCCGCCGGCAAAACCCTTTAATTTTCGTGCCCAGCACCGCGCCCGCGCGCATGAGTCGGCTCATGCCCAGCCGGCCGCGGCTGACGAAGCCAACGCCGCGATCGCCCTTGCGGGAATCTTTCGTGGCCCGCCGGAGATGATTATCTCCGATGAGCAATTGGCGCACCTCATTGCCAACCTCCGCACGGACGGATCGTTCGCGTACGACAGCGAGTTCATCGGGGAGTTGACGTACCACCCCCAACTGTGCGTGCTTCAGGTCGCCTCGCGCAATCGCGTGGCGCTGATCGACCCGTTGGCGCAGATCGACCTAATACCCTTCTGGGAATTGCTGGCGGACCCGGCGGTGGAAAAAATCGTTCATGCCGGCGATCAGGACATCGAGCCGGTGGTGCGCCATCTGAATCGGGCCGCCGCCAACGTCTTCGATACGCAAATCGCCGCCGGCTTTGTCGGATTGCCGTATCCCCTGTCGCTCTCGAAGCTGGTTGCCGAGCTGACCGGCGCCCGGCTGGGGAAGGGGCTGACCTTCAGCCATTGGGATCAGCGGCCGCTCTCGGCGATTCAGCTTCGATATGCCGCCGATGACGTGCGCTATCTGCCGGCAGCGGCGGCGGAGTTGTACCGCCGCCTGGAGGCCCTGGGGCACACCGCGTGGGCCAAAGAGGAATGCGCGGGGGTATGCGATCCGAAGTTGTATCATTTTGATCCCGATACCCAATACCTGCGCGTGAGAGGCGCCAATTCGCTGCAACCGCGAAATGCCGCCGTGCTGCGCGAACTGACGATTTGGCGCGATGGCGCCGCGCGAAGGCACGATGTCCCGCCGCGATCATTCCTGCGCGATGAGGTGCTGCTGGATTTGGCCCGGAACCCGGCAAAATCGGTCGAGCAACTTTCCAGAGTGCGCGGCCTGCCACGCCCGGTCGAACACGAGTACGGCAACGACATCGTCGAGGCGACGGCCCGCGCCATGACTCTGCCGCCCATCCACATGCCCGCATCGCGCGACCCTGAAGCCGCCCCACGCGAACGATTTCGCGCCGACGCGGTTTTCGCGACGGCGCAATGCCTATGCGCCGGCCTGTCGCTCGATCCGGCGCTGGTCGCCAGCCGCCAGGAAGTGAGCGAGTTCCACCGTTACATCACCGACGGCGCTGGTGATCCGCCAAAGATGCTCATGGGATGGCGAAAGCAAGCCGTGGGCGACGAACTCAGCGAGATTCTCGCCGGGAACAGGAAGATGGGGCTGGAATGGTCGAAAGGGGAATTGAGGGCTAGCATCGAGAAATGAGACGCGACGACATCGCTTAAGCGGCAAACAGAAGCGGAAGCATGCAAATTACGCGACAACTCGTGCTGAAGAAACTGGCTCTTGCCTTCCCAGTTCCCGCAATTGCCCAGCAAGCCCTTGAGTCGCTGGATCGGTACGGCAAGCGACCGCAAGACCTGGCGCCGGAATTGATTCATTTAGCGATCATCAAGGTGAGTGAGGGCAGGCTCTGGGAACTTCGGGAACTCGTTCAGAAAGCACGCCATGACTACCGCGATGTTCTAATACTTGCTGAGCGACCGGAAGCGATTAAACGCCTCCGCGAGAATCCACCAGCATTCTGGGGCGAACGTCCGCGTCGTAAACCGCTTACGCCATCAAAAGAACGAGCCATGGACGAGCGCGATCAGCGCCAGTGGGTTGAATGGCTGACTTCGTAACGGCTCGATCCGCCGTTCAAGCGGACGATCGCCGCAGTCGCATGATTGGACGATCGATTCAATTCCGTGCCCGCACCACTTTAAGCGGATCGAGTTTCGCGGCTTGTTGAAATGCAGACTCCCGCGCCCGGCATCCCCGGCAGGCCCAGCACGGATCACCGGCTTCCTCGGCGCAGCTCCAGGTCCGGTCCAGCGGCGCATCGGCTTGGAACCCAACGTCCACTGCCTGCCAGGCCTCGAGCTCCAGCAACGGCGTGACAATCTCCAGGTCCGGCAGATTGCACGGCAGATTGGCCATCTCATTCCAAATCTGAATGTATTCCGTCGCTTGAGCCAATTCATCCCCGTGCGGTCCCACGCGCAATCCCAGGTAGATGGCGGCAGCCTGATAATGGGCGGCAAACCGAACGGCGGCGGCAATAAAAGGCAAAAGCTCCTGCATCTGCGGCCCCAACGGCGCCGGATGCCGGGGATCGACCGGGACATTGGTCTGCCTGCCCAGGCCGCCCAACTGCGTGAGATACGGCATCGCCAGCGCATGCTCGCGGTAGGGCTTGAAGTGCGCGACCTGCTGGTCATACGCCGTCCGCGCCCGACTCGCCGGCTGCGCCCCCGCCTCCATGTGCAAGAACACCCCCCGATGCTTCTGCATCGCCAGTGCCGTCGCCACCGCGGAGTTGATGCTCCCGTTGTTGAGGATGATGGCGAGGTCCTTGGCCATGAGCGGAGAGTGCTGAGAGTTGAGAGTTGAGAATCTGGAACAGACGCCGCGTCAATGTATCCCGGCGCGTCCCTCGGTCGCAACCTCATCGAATGCGCGCGCAGAGATTCGGAGGTTCAGAGAGTCAGAGAAGCAATTATTCAGAGGAATCGTCGTCAGTTCAAGGCGAGAAGGCTTAAGAAAATAGACCCAATGCACGCGCCCTTTGAATTTTCCTTTTTTTCCTGCTTTTGAATTTGTTTCGGATTTCGTGCTTCGGATTTCGGATTTTCACCGTCAGTTGAGTTGCGGGGCGCAGTCGGTTTCACTCCATCGTAATTAGCACTTTGAGCACACCCGGCCTTCCCGCCAGTTCGACAGCCTGTACGCCTTGCGCCAGTTTCATTCTTCGGTGAATGAGGCTCGTCACGTCCACGCGTTTTTCGGCCAGGGCGCGGATGGCTTCGCGGAAGGGGCCGCACCGGCTGCCGACGATGTTGATCTCGTCGATGACCACGGGCGCCAGGTTCATCGCCTTTCCCGCGGCCACGGTGCTTTTGAGAACGACCGTGCCGCGCGGGCGGACCAGTTGCAGGGCCAGTTCCAGGCCCGCCGCGCTGCCGGTGCAATCGACGACGATGTCCTGATCGTGGCGCGGCACGATGTCCGCCAGCGGGCGGGCGCGGATCTGCCATTTCTCGCACAGCGCCAGTTTTTCGGCATGCTTGCCCACCACGCGCACCGGACAACCGGCGTCGCGGAGCACCTGGGCCACGAGCAAGCCAAGCCGGCCGTCGCCCAAAACCGTCACCCATTTTCGGCTGTCGATCTGCACCTGCTTGACGACCTGAAACGCCGCCGCCAACGGCTCGACAAAAACGGCGGTATCGTCGTCCACGGTCTTGGGCACCATGTGCAGATTGATGGCGGGAAGGCGCACAAACTCCGCGAACGCCCCATCATGGTTGAGTATTCCCAGCACCGCGCGATTGCGGCAATGGGCGCTCAGCCCCGAGAGGCACATGTCGCACCTGCCGCACACGATGTTGATCTCGCCGCAAACGCGCTGGCCGACCAGATCTTTGTTGGAGGAAGAAACCACGTCCCCGACAAACTCATGGCCCAGCACGCCGGCAAAGCCCATGTAGCCCTTGGTGATTTCCAGATCGGTGGCGCAAACCCCCGCCTGACGCACGCGAATCAGCGTATCGCCCAGCGTCGCCGACGGCTCGGGATGCCGGGGTTGGAAGGTGAGGGATTTGTCGAAGACCAGGGCACGCATGAGAGTCTCGGTGGCGGCGCGGCAATCGGCCTTCAGGGTATGCGCTGACAGACGTACTCAAGCACCAGCACGCTTAACGTATCACGGGCGTCTCGCCCGTGCGTGTTGCCTTGAATTGGGAAAAAAACGCAACTTGCGAACGGACGCTATCGGCACGGGCGAGACGCCCGTGATACGACAACCGTTTCCTTCCATCGGCGTCACACCCCCGCAAACCTTCGTCTCCAACCTATCCAAACGGCATTTCCGGACCCGTGAAATACGAGAGCCACTGGCCCTCGTCATAGCCGAAGTTTTTGCTGGTCAGATACCGCAGGCTGCGCAGGGCCTGCCAGGCGACGTCGAACTGGCGGTCTGCCAATGCGCCGCTGAGGGCGCGGGCCGCCGTCAGCGAGCGATAATGCTTGAGCGCGTCGGCGGCGGCGATCCGCACATCGCGGCTTTGCTCGGGATTGTTGAGCAATTGCACCAGCGGTTCCACCGCTTTCACATCCGGCACGTTCGCCAACGCCTTGCAGGCCTCCAGCCGCACCCATTCATTTGGGCTTTGGAGCGACTCGATAAAGATCGAAGCGGCTTTCCTGTCGCGGGCCAGATTCTCGCCGCGAATCGCGCTGGCGCGCACGGTTTCGTCGGCATCAGTCGTGGCCAGCAAGCGGCATTTGGCCTGAAAAGCCGGATTACTGGCGAAGCCGAACTTCTCCAGCTTGTTCATCCCGATCCGCCGATTGTCCGGCGATGCCTTGTCCAACAGCAGCGTATACGCCTTGTCCGGGCGATCGCCCGAGAGCCATTTGATTTCAGCGGCCGTGGCGGATCCCACGAACACGAACGGCGACACAAGGATGGAGCCGGTTATGGACAACACCCGATGGGCAAGGCCCGGCGGATCGTCGTCAATATCGTCGCGCCATTTGGGATTGAAGTAAGGCCGGCCGGCGGCATCGCCTTGAAGCGATTGCGCAGCCGCGATCGCTTGCGCTGAGGAATCGGGCGGCATCGGCGCCGATGGCTGGCAGCCCTCCGCCAACAGGCACAAGGCCAGAATGCCGGCGGCATACTTCAAATCCACAAGACGCGATCGCATCCACTCTCCTTAACCGTCAATTTCCGATGAGCTTAAAAGCAAAGTCTCTGCATTCGTGTGCATTCGTGCCCATTCGTGATTTCCCTCTTTCTTTCTGTTTACGGGCGGCCCGCACACGGCCATTTCGGAACTAAGCCGGCACGCTCAGGCGAACCCCCGGCGACGGGAAAATGCCATACAAATCGTCCGGCGAAACCCACGTCGGCTCCTCGATCTCCACACCCAGAAACCGCGGCGCCAGCCGTTGAAAACGGGCGGGATCATCGGTCACGAAGCATCGCAGGCTGCCGCGCGGGGCGCTCGGCTGCATAGCGGCCGCCGGGCGGTGCAACATGCCCGACGCCTTGAGCCGGCAGGCGACATCTTCGGCGCACTGTTGTGCCGAGTCAATCACGCGAACGCCCGGCGCCAATTCCTGAATCAAATCCTTATAAATCGGATAATGCGTGCATCCCAGCACCAACACGTCCATCTGATGGCGGATCAGCGGCGCGAGATATTGCTGCAGCGCCAGCCGCACCAGCGGATCGGTGGCTTTCCGCCCTTCCTCGATGATCGGCACCAGCAGCGGCGCGGGCCGCAAGAGCAGGCGGGCGTGATTACGCCGCCGATGAATGGCCCGCTCATACGCCTTGGAGCGCACGGTCGCCTCGGTGGCCAGCACGGCAATCGTGGGCACCGGCTTGGCGCCCGCCGCGATCACCGCCGCCTTTGAGCCCGGCTCGATCACGCCGCTGATGCTCATATTCGGAAACGCCGCTCGAATCGCCGGCAACGCCAGCGCCGTTGCCGTGTTGCACGCGATCACCACATGCTTGGCATCGTGCGGCGTCAAATACGCGATGATCTGCTGCACGAACCGCGTAACGGTGGAAGCGGTCTTCGACCCGTACGGCAGCCGGGCGGTGTCGCCAAAGTAAATCAGCGATTCATCCGGCAGCACGCTCCGCAGAGCCCGCGCCACCGTAAGCCCGCCAAGGCCGCTGTCGAGCACAATAATGGGCGAAGCCGGTGACATGATGCTACAATCGTTATCGGACGCATCGGCAGTGGCCCTTGAGCGTTTCGGGCGGACTTTGCTTTCAGTCAAATTCTTGACAACCCCCCGGCCCGGCCTGACACTGCCGCAACTGCGAACCACCACACCCTGGGAGCCACAATATGGACGACACATTGAAAGACAAACGTATTCTCCTGGTCGATGACGACGGCGACATCCTCACCAGCATGCAGGCGGCCTTCGAGCCGACCGGCGCCACCATCGAGACCGCCAGCAACGGCAACAAGGCCGTCGAGCTGGCCGAGAAGAATCACCCCGACCTGGTCGTCCTCGACATGATGCTCCCCGGCCGCAGCGGCTTCCTCGTGCTCGAAAAAATCAAGTCCCGCAAACCCATCGGCGGCAAGCCCTTCGTCATCATGATCACCGGCAACCAGGGCGCCCGCCACAAAATGTACGCCCAGAGCCTGGGCGTCAGCGAATACTTCAATAAGCCGGTGAAAATGGACAAGCTCATCGCCACCGCCGAGAAGCTGCTGGCCGAGCCGGTGGCAGGGGCGTGAGCATTCGCCCGCACAGGCAGTTGGAGGCAATCGGATGACCCAAATAACCCCAATCAAAGTTGATCCCGAAATTATGGGCGGCAAGCCCTGTTTTGCAGGCACGCGGGTTCCTATCAAGAATTTGTTCGACTACCTCGCACACGGCCGGACGTTGGATGAATTCGCGTCTGATTTCCCATCGGTTGCACGCGATGATGCACTTGCCGTTCTCGATCTTGCCAACGTCAAACTCGCTGAAAGCCACACGATACCCGCGGCCTGAACCACCCTAATGCGATGCGGCTTCTGCTCGATGAATGTCTTCCAATCCGCCTGCGAGAGCTTCTACTGGGACACGATGCTCGAACCGTCGCATATATGGGATGGAAGGGCGTGCGCAATGGCCGGCTGTTGGCCAACGCCGCCGCGGCCGGATTCGATGGGCTAATCACTTCGGATGGCAGTATCGAATCCCAGCAGAATCTGGCGGCACTCCCTCTGGCCATTGTCGCCCTCGAAGCGGCGTCAAACGATCTATCCGATATAGAGCCGCTCATTCCGGCGTTGCTTATTAAACTCGTGAATCTTCCACCCTGCGCCGTAACACCTGTGAGTCGTTTCGATCTGCCGACGTCATCTCAGGATGCCTCATCGTGAAGCGCCGCCAACTCATCCCAATCTTCACGCTCGCCGCCCTCGGGTTGTGCGCGCAGACCGCGTACGCGGGAATGCCGGTGCCGTACACGCTCAATGACGTGGCGCGGCTCCGCATCGAAACCATTTCATTCTTTCTGTTGGTGCTGCTGCTTTCATCGGGCGCGATTCAGATTCTCTGGAACAGCCTGCGGAAAAGCTTCACCCGGCTGCCGAGGCTGAGCTTTCCAAAGGCGGTTGCGCTGATGTGCCTGTGGGGTCTGTTGTTTCTGATCGTTCTGGCGATGATCGCCGGCGGGCGCGAGTTGATGACGCCAGGCGCCTGGGAGAAACAGGGGGCGACCTACCGCCTCAAGGGCGGCGGCAAATGACCCGACGCGGCAAGTGCATCTGGGCCGGCGCCGGGCTGATCGCGCTGGCTCTATTCGTTTCATGCACCGGCATCTTCATCCCCGGCCTGGACATCCTCGTGTATCTGCTGGTCGGCTGGTTCGCGTTCATTTATCGCGTCGCACCAAAAGTACAGGTGCGCTGGGATCTGCTCTGGAGCACGATTGTCTGTGCCGCCGTGTTTGTGGCGGGCGCCCATCTATTCCTGCGCTGGCTGCACCGGGAAATGAGCGCCCAGAGTGATCCGATGAAAATCCGCTGGCGCCTGCAATGGACCCTAAGCGCGTTCGCGGTGGTGATCCTGATGTTCACTTCCGGCATGGCGGTCATCGGCATCGTCCACCAGACCGCCTGGCTCGCCACCTCGCCCAAGCCGCTTTATCATCGGCGGTATTATCGCGCCGATCGCATCAAGTGTGCATCGAACCTCAGGCAAATTGGTTATGCGCTGGTGCAATACTCCGACGAGCAAGGGGGTAAACTTCCCGATGATTTCGCAACCCTGCTGCTCCATAGTGATCTCACGCCGAAGGTGTTCATCTGCCCATCGGCGAAAGACACGGCTGCCGCCGGCGATTCGCCGCTGAAGATTGCGGAAAATCTTCGCCAGCCTGGCCACTGCTCTTATGTGTATCTCGGCAAAGGTCTGACTTTGCCGCTCGATCCTGGGCGAGTGTTGGCGTATGAGCCGCTCAACAATCACGACGACGAAGGAATCAACATCCTTCACGGCGACATGAGCGTCGAATGGCTCGACGGGCAAGAAGCCGAGGCGCGGCTTGCGGGTCTGATGGCAAACATTGAACCCACGACCCAGCCAGTGATGAAACTCCGACCGCCGACCACAACTCGATGGCGCGTTCCCGTGCCGCGTCCAACTCGCCGCTCGACGGAGGATAACGGAGTTCCTCAATTGACCGGTCAATCGAAGCTTCGTCGATTCCCCGCCCGCGTGCTTCCTCGCGTGCCGCGTCGGCCTCTCGCCTCCATTGGGCCTCGGCACGCTCGGCTAATCGCCGTTCCAAAACCATTCGGTCCGAGGCCGGCAGTTTGTCGATTCGTTCCAGGATTTCACGTACCGCGGTGTCACTCATGGCTTCGACCCTTTGACGTTGAAGTTGAACAGCAATAGACCCACGAATTATACCACTACTGGGGGCGTTCTGGCAGCTTGGAAGCGAAATCCCTAAAGCCGATAAAACATCGGCGTTTCTTGCTCCCCGCCCCGCTCCCCCATAATCTGTCCACATGCACGCCACACTTCTTGCGTTGATTGCGGTTCCATTTGCGTTGATCGCCGCGGGATGCGCCAACCCCGCGGGAACACACGATCTGCCCCCGGCTTCCATCGGCCCGCAACTGAATAACAACCTGAATCCCCCCATGCCCGCGCGCAACGCCAGCGGCGTGCTCGGGACGATCCAGCGGCTCGATCCGGCGCTCGATGCCCTGCTGGCAGCCGACGCGAAAGTCGAAATCCTCGTCGAGAATGTCGAGTGGGCGGAGGGGCCGGTCTGGCATGCCGGCGGGTTGTTCTTCTCGGATGTGAAGCAGAACATCCTCTATCGCTGGACGCCGGAAGGAGGCGTCGCGCCTTACCTCAAGCCCAGCGGCTACACCGCCAAAACCCCGCGCGGCGGCGAGCCGGGCTCCAACGGGCTGACCGTCGATCCCAAGGGCCGCCTCACGATCTGCCAGCATGGCGACCGCCGGGTCGTCCGCCTCGAACCCGATGGCCATACCCTGGCGATCATGGCCGAGCGCTACATGGGCATGCGATTCAGCAGCCCAAATGATTTGTGCTACGACCTGAAGGGCAATCTCTATTTCACCGATCCGCCGTACGGCCTGGTCGGCATGGACAAAGACCCGGCAAAGGAAATGGACGCCAACGGCGTCTATCTTCGCCGAACCAATGGCGACCTCATTCGCCTCGACACCCGCCAGATCGTCTACCCCGATGGCCAGCGCGTCCCCCTCAACTTCCCCAACGGCGTCGCACTCTCGCCGGACGAAAAAACGCTGTACGTCTGCGTCTCCGATCCCAAACATCCGGTCTACATGAAATACGATGTGCAGCCCGATGGCACGATCCAAAATGGCCGGGTCTTTTTCGATGCCAAGCCGCTGTTGGACAAGCACCTCAAGGGCCTGCCCGACGGCATCAAAACCGACCTGTCCGGCAACGTCTGGGCCGGTGGCCCCGGCGGAATCCTCATCTTCAACCCCCAGGGCAAGCACCTGGGCACCCTCCTCACCGGCGTCCCCGCCGCCAACCTAAACTGGGGCAACGACGGCTCCATCCTCTACATCTGCGCCGATCACAATGTCTGCCGGATACAGACGAAGACGAAGGGGAGGTTGGGGGGGGAGAAGTGATACGTTCGGCGATACGCCGGCGACCGTCATGTTCCATGTCCTCAATCGAGTCCTGAAGAAGGTCGAACGCGAGCTTCCGATGAAGGCGCCTTTTGGACGACCAAGAAACCCGCGTGTAGAATCACCCCTTGACGCTGTTGCCTGCGGGTATGGTCCGCAATTGCCGGGAGTTCCAACTATGGCTGCAATAAGAGGCCACTTCGACGGAACCGTCATCATTCCTGATGAGCCTGTGGACTTGCCACGAAACACGCGGGTGATCATTCACGTTGAAAACTCCGAATCGCAGGGGCACTCCCGGATCCAGCTTATTGAAGTTTTGCGGCGCCATTGACCCCGAGCAGCTTCGAATAATGAGCGAAGCAATCGAAGATGGCTGTGTGAAAGGCTCGATCATGAGTGTCGTGGGATTGCAAGTTGAATCGTGGTGATCAATCGGCGACCGCTTCGGCGTTGAAGTGAGAACGCTTCGATCGCGGTTCGAAACGCACGCGAGAAACAACCCCCCAAGCTATTATGTTGCCAAGACGCATGCCGTGGAATGTGCCGAACCAGTGCCGCCGGGCACCCCCTCGGGCGCGCCGGCATAACTTCGTGAAGCGTCGATTTCATAAACGGCGCGCTCGCCATGAGTTGCATCAGATGCTTTCCCGTTTTAGAATACTCAGACCCGGCTCGGACTGTCTCATTTTGTTGCATCGGGCCGGTCACCTGAAAACGCCCGGCGGCGTATTCTTTTTTGAAATCGGATCCGTTCGGCGGCGTCTATCTTGTGGGGCCTGGGTGCCGGGCCGATGCAATCCCTCCCGAGGAACGCGGGCGTGAAGATATTTTTGGTGATTTTGGGCAGCCTGCTGCTCGCCGGCGGCGTGGTGGTGGGCATCGCGATGAAGGTGCGCAGCGCGCTGGCGCCGCCGCCCACGACGCCGGTCGTGCGCACCGAGCCGGCGGCGCCCGGTGATCTCGTCGAGATCATCAGCGCGCCCGGCGAAGTGCAGCCGCGCACCAAAGTGTCCATCAGCGCGCGGGTGTCGGCGGCCATTATCGATCTGCCGTTCAAGGAAGGCGATCGCGTCACCAAGGGAGACCCGGCCCGGCATATCCCGGCCTCCGTGCTGGTGCGGCTCGATGCCCGCGACGTGGAGGCGGCGCTGCAATCGGCCAATGCACGCCATGATGCCCAGGTCGCCCAGATCGAAGTCGCCAAGCAACACATTAAATCCAGCGCCGCGCAGATCGTGTCGGCCAAGGCTAATCTGCTCGACGCCCAGCGCGATTTCGACCGGCAAAAGGGTTTGCTTTCCACCAGCGATGTCAGTCAGTCCATCGTGGATACCGCGGAAACCAAGGCGGATTCGATGAAGGCGCAGATCGAGGCGTCGCAGTTTTCACTGGCCGCCGACCAGGCCAACCTGGTGGTGATGGACGAGCAACTGAAAGCCTCGAAAGCCGACGTGGACAAGGCCAAGGACGACTTGAGTTACACGGTGATCGTTGCGACGATCGACGGCATCGTCACCCGCCGCAAGGCGGAGGTTGGCGAGGTGGTCGTACCCGGAATCCAGGGCAGCCCCGGCACAACCATCATGGAAGTCGCCGACCTCTCGCAGATGCTCATGGTCGCCCGAATCGACGAATCCAGCATCGCGCAGGTGAAGGCAGGCCAAACGGCGCACGTGCGCATGCAGGCCTTCGCCGACAAGATATTCGACGGCGTTGTGGAAACCGTCGCCAACGCCCGCGCGCAACCCGATAACAACCAAATGTCACCGGGAAACTCCGACAACGGCCGCTACTTCGAGTGCCACATTCGCCTGGACACCAAGGGCCAGAATGTTCGATCGGGCCTGTCAGCGGACGCGGATATCGAGGTGCATCGCCATCATGGCATCCGCGTCGCCAGCCAGGCCGTGATGGGCCGGCCAACCGAATCGCTGCCGGCGGGCATCCGCTCCAACCCCGAAGTGGACGTCACCAAGTCGATCACCTCCGTCGTCTATCGCGTGGTGAACGGCAAAGCCGCCGCCACGCCCGTGACCGTTGGGCCCAGCGATGAGACGCACACGCTGATCAAGTCCGGCCTGAAAGACGGAGACGCCATTATCATCGGGCCATACAAAGTGCTTGAGACGCTGGCGGACGGGCAGGCAGTGAACGTGGAGGCCGGGCAGGCGAAAGCAGCGGGGAAAGCGGGCAGGGCGCCGGTGTCGGCTACGGCGCCAACCACAATGCCCGCGACGGCCCCGGGGGGCAACTAAAGCAGGTTCATACTGCTATGGCGCTTGACCATATTGGGCCGCCCGGCGTGGTCACTTCAGTGACCATGCCAAGCCGCTCCAGCTACCTGAAAAACGCTGTCATCCCCGTTTGCGGTGATGCGTGGCGCGTTTGCCCCCGCGGCGACAGACGATATCGACTGAAATTTCCCACCACTGCCCGCATGGTCATCCGCCTCGACAACATCACCAAGCATTACCGCGTCGGCACGGAACATATCCGCGCGCTCGACGGCGTGTCGTTGTCGGTCGGGCAAAACGAATATGTCGCCATCATGGGAACCAGCGGATCGGGCAAGAGCACGCTGATGAATATCCTCGGCTGCCTGGACCGCCCCACCGCCGGCGAATATTGGCTCGATGGAAAGCTCACCACCCGTCTGTCCGGCGGAGCTCTGGCGCACGTGCGCAATGAACGGATCGGGTTTGTGTTCCAGAGTTTTGAGTTGCTGCCGCGATTGAGCGCGCTGAAGAACGTGGAGCTGCCGTTGATTTATTCGCACAACGGCTGGTGGGGCCGGCGGCAGCGCGCCAAGGAGGCCCTGGGCCGGGTGGGACTGGGCGATCGCATGCGGCATCGGCCCAACCAACTCTCCGGCGGACAGAGGCAGCGCGTCGCCATCGCCCGCGCCCTGGTCGGCCGGCCCGCGATATTGCTGGCCGATGAACCAACGGGGAATCTCGACAGCCGAACCAGCGACGAAATCCTCTCCCTCTTCAACGATCTTCACGCCGAAGGCCAGACGATCATCATGGTGACGCACGAGGCGGACGTGGCCCGGCATGCGCGGCGGGTGATCCGCATGAAGGATGGACGGGTGCATTCGGATTCGTCCGTCGAAGCCGATCCGGTAAGCATCGCCGAGCCATCGGCCATTCCCGAGCCGGCGCCCGACGAAGCCGTGGGCGCGCGAGCCAACCTGGAGATGCGCCTTCATCCGGCGAAACCTTCGTTGGCGGAGGTGGCCGGCACATGAGGCTCCTGCGATTGCTCATTACGCCACTCGTCCTGATCTACCAAAGCGTCTTTCTGGCGCTGGGGCAGGTTTGGTCGAACAAAGTGCGCTCGATGCTGACGACCGTGGGCATCGTCATCGGCGTCGCGTCGGTGACGGCGGTGATCGCCGCCCTCACCGGGCTCAAGCAAAACGTGCTCACCGAATTTGCCGCGATGGGCACCAACAAGCTGTTCATCAGCCCCTGGCCGCCCGATGAGGCCAGCCAAAAATATTATCATTATCGAGCTACCCGTTTTCGCCCGCATGATTTTGATGGATTGCTGCAATATTGCCCGTCGGTCGCCAGCTTCACGCGAACCACATATTTAAACGGAAGCGGCACGGTATCGCATGGCCCGCATGTGGTGCAGAACGTGGATATCCACGGTATCGAGCCATCGTGGCACCAGGTGGAAAACCGCACCGTCGTGACGGGCCGGCCTTTCTCGCTGATCGATAACGAGCAGGCCCGCGCCGTGTGCCTGATCAACGACAAGGCGCAACACGCGCTGGGCCTTAATGCCGATCCCACCGGGCAGGACATCATGATCGGCGACCGACGGTTCATCGTGGTGGGCGTCATCGAATCGCAGCCCCAATCCACCATGTTCGGCAACGGGCAGACGGATTCGGAAATTTACATCCCCTTCAGCACCGCCTACACCAATCCGTATCAGTGGGTTCGCGCCGAGGCCACCAGCAAATCGCCGGAGGTTTCCGACGAGGCGCGGGCGGAAATCCGCTTCTTCCTACGCTACAAGCGGCACCTGGGCGTAGATAAGCCCGACAACTTCAACATCGAAGCGGTGCAGAAGATGGTGGATCAGTTCAAGAGCGTGGCGACGGCCATCACGCTCGTTGCCAGCGGAATCGTCGGCATCTCGCTGCTGGTGGGCGGCGTGGGGATCATGAACATCATGCTCGTCAGCGTCTCGGAGCGCACGCGCGAGATCGGCCTGCGCAAGGCCGTGGGCGCAAGGCCGATGGTGATCCTCTTGCAGTTTCTTGTCGAGGCGCTGGTGTTATGCCTGCTCGGCGGATTGATGGGACTGCTGTGCGGAGAAGGAATCGTGGCGATGCTCAAGCTGATCAAGGACGCGAAGCTCGACAAGGCCGCCATCCCCGGCTGGGCGGTGGCGCTTTCCTTCGGATTTGCCGCCACCGTGGGACTGGTGTTCGGCATGTTTCCCGCCATCAAGGCCGCAAGGCTTGATCCCATTGAGGCGCTGCGCCATGAATGAGCACGAGCGTTGTTCCAACGTGACACGGGCGTCCCGCCCGTGCGCATGGCGTGGGAAGCTTCCATAAATCGATCCGCTGACATTCGATCACAATACGCACGGGCGAGACGCCCGTGTCACGATTGAGGTTCCCGATTGCGTGGCCAACTCAAAACTCGGCGTGTTTCCTGGGTTCTTGCGTGCCTGCTTCTATCAGGCTGTGTGAAGGATTTTGGCACCGGCGGCACCGGGGAATGGGTGGTTCCCCAGTCGCAGTTGCACGACATCGCCACCACGGACTTCTCACGGTACGCCACCACCCGCCCCGCTGACGCCCAGCCGACGACCAGCCCGGCATCGGATTTCCCGCCGGCGCAGATCACGCTGTCGATTGCCGAATGCAGGGCCAGCGCGCTGCGCAATAATCTCGATCTGAAAGTCAGCCTGTACGATCCCACCATCGCCCATACGTCGATCACCGAGCAGGAGGCCGCCTTTGAGTCGATGTTCAACGGCAGCGCGAATTATTCGCAAAGCAAGTCGCCGGGCGCCGGGAATGTCAAGACCTTCACCCAGTACAACCTCTCTCCCGACGCCAACGTCACGGTTCCGCTTCTCACCGGCGGCTCGTTGAAGTTTGATGCGCCCTATTCGTACCAGAATAACCTGGGCGTTTTCTCGCTGCTCAATCCCTCCTACACCTTCAATCCCAACGTGACGATCAGCCAGCCATTGCTCCGCGGGTTTGGATTTGACGTCAACGCGCAGGGCATTCGCATCGCGTTTTATCAATACGAGCAGGCGCAGGCGCGCACGAAGCTGGAGGTAATTCGCGTATTGGCCGATACCGATCGCGCGTATTGGGCGCTGTACGCCAGCCAGGCGATTTTACAGGTGCGCCGCCAGCAGTACGACCTTGCGGTGGCGCAGCTCCAGCGTGCCCGCCGGCAGGTGCGGGCGGGCGTCATCGCGCAGCCGGACGTGGTGCGCGCCGAATCGGGCGTGGCCGACCAGGTCGAGGCGATCATCATCGCCGGCAACGACGTGCGCCAAAAAGAGCGCGATCTCAAGCGCATCCTCAACCGGGCCGACCTGCCGATCGAATCGTTCACCAAAATCGTCCCCGGCACCCGTCCCAGCGCGATTTCCTACAACGTGGATGCCGGCTATCTCACCCGCGCGGCAATGACCCAGCGCATGGAGATGCTGAACATCGAGCTGCAGATCGTCACTGAAACCGCGAACATTCGCATCGCGCGCAATGCGATGCTGCCGTTGCTTTCCGTGCAATACAGCTACAGCCACCTCGGATTCAGCGGATCGCCCAGCACCACCTTCGAGCAGGTTTGGAACAAGGACTATGAAGGGAACAATGTCGGCCTGACGCTGCAAATTCCGCTTGGCAATGAGGCGGCCAAAAGCCAACTCCGCCGCGCGCTGCTCAATCGCCTGCAGCAGTTGGCGACCAAGCAGCAGCAGGCCGCGCAAATCCGCCAGGATGTGTACAACGCGGTGGACACGCTCAACACCGATTGGCAGCGCATCCTCGCCGCCCACGAGCGCGTGACATTGGCCGATCGCGTGTTGAGAGTGGAGGTGCGGCAATTCAACCTGGGCCTGCGCACCAGCACGGACGTGCTGATCGCGCAATCGAGTTTAGCCGACGCGCAGTCCTCGGAAATATCAGCCATCACCGATTACCAGGTCGCCCAGGTAGATCTGGCTTTTGCCACCGGCACCAGCCTGGGCGCGTCGCGCGTTGACTGGCAACCGGAGGGAAAAGACGTGGAAAGATCGGTGCAGTGAAAGGCTACCAACTCGTATGCCATTCATACCATGGCCCGCCCAGCGGCCTGAAGGAACCGCCGCCGTCGGAGGGCGTGCCGGTTGGGCGATAGGAGAAACCGCTGAAGGATCGAAAGAATTCCGTGCCATGCACCCAGAACCGCACTTCGCCGGCGGACGTCACCTGGGCGACGGACACCTGATAAATTCCCGCTCTTCGCACCGGCGCGGAAAAATAATCGTCGCGGGCGGGACCGGCGGCCAATGCCTGGCGGGAAAGCTGTGATAAATCATTTCGACTTATCGCAAAACCGAGGTGGAGCGGAGCGTCAAGAGAAACCAGCGCCAAGGTGATCGCGCTGGCAACCGGGCCGATCAGCCATCGCGGCCAGTGATCGCGAAGCGTACTTGGCGTGCGCAGGAACCCCCGAATGCAAATCAAAAGCCCCGCCGCTCGGACCAACCAAACCGCGGCCATCAAGAACCACAGCAGTCCGCACGCGAATAACGAAAGCGTGTAGCCTCCTGGCGCGGTGCTGGCGTATAGCACCCCAAGCATCGCCGCCAGTGCCACGCAATTCACCACCCAACCTGGTGGCCGCCGAAATAATCTGCCGAGCAATCCTGGATCGGGTCCGAGTGTGTACGTGGAGCGAGTGCTTGAATCGTTGCCCTGTGCCAATGGGGCATGAAAAGTTTGAGCCGCAATTGAGGAGGGATCCAATGGGCTGTGCATGCGGTGCAGTATACCCTCACCAAGTCACCGTCGTAGTGGGCGCGCAGCGTCCTTTTCCATTTCATCTGCCGCGCCGCGCATCCCCCGAAAAGCTTGACCCCTTCCCTCACAACCCTAAGTCCACTGCCAATCGCAGCGCTTCGGCGACGCTCCAGGCCTGGGCGGGACAGCCGACCATGCGGTGGGGCTCGTCTCCTTCGTATATCTCGGCGATCTGCCCGATGCAGTTGGTGTGCATCTGGTCGAGCAACGGCTGAAGCCAGCCGCGCGCGTGATCGACGGATTCGACCGAGTGATTGTTGACTCGCAGATAGGCGGAGAGGAACCCGCCGATGAGCCACGCCCAGACGGTGCCATTGTGATAGCAGGCGTCGCGCTTGAATTGATCGCCGGCGTATCGGCCGCAAAAGCGCGAATCGCCTTTCGCCAATGATTTGAGACCCATGGCCGTGAGCAATTCCCGGCGGACGACTTCCACCACCGCCCGCTGCTGATCCGGCATGAGCGGGCTGTTGGGCAGACTGACCGCGAAGATTTGATTGGGACGAAGGGAGGTATCGCGCCGGGGGTAGCCGTCGGGCGTTGGCGAGCCATCCACCACGTCCGCCAGCCCGCGGAAGGGGCTGATCCAAAACGCCTTGCGGAAGCTGTCGGCCACCCTTGCCGCCAGCGGCTCATCGCCCATCAGCTTGATCGCGTGATACCACAGCGCGTTAATCTCGACGGCTTTTCCCTGCCGGGGCGTGAAGGCGACGTCGTTGGTCTTGGCGTCCATCCATGTCAGCTGCGTGTGCTCATCCCCCTGCGAGATCAGGCCGTCGGCTTCGTCCATGCGAATGTGGTATCGCGTCCCCTTGCGATAGCCGGCGATGATCTGCCGGCAGGCGGGGAGCAAGATGCCGCCAAATGTTTTGCGGTCGTTGCTGTAGCGCAGGTACTCGAACGCCGCATGAATAAACCACAGGCTTGCATCCACCGTGTTGTAGTGCGGCTCGTTGGTGTAGTCATCGAACCGGTTGGGGATCATCCCGTCGCTGACGTACTGGGCGAACACGCCAAGCACCTGTTTGGCCTGCTCGAATCGCCCCGTGACCAGAAACAACCCCGGCAGCGAAATCATCGTGTCGCGCCCCCAATCCGCGAACCACGGATACCCGGCGATCACCGTCGATCCATCCTGCCCGCTGGGCATTTTCCGCTCCACGATGAAATCATTGGCGGCACGCACCAGTCCCTTAATGACACCTGATTCGCGCGCGGAGGCGAGCATGGGCCGATCCTTGGGATGCACGTCGATGGGCGCGGTATGGGCGGCGGTCATCGCCTGTCGCCGATTGCCCAACTCCGTCTCCCAGTCAAAAGGCCCCGCGCCGTCCATCGACGCCCAAAGCGTGATGCTGGCGTGGCCGGTCGTTTCGAGGACGAAGCGGCCGGGCGTGTAGAGGTCTTCGCAATCGTCCATGCCGCGATCGTTGTCGATCGCGTAATAATGCCCATACCACCAGTCGGAATGCGGCTCAAACGTCCCGGAGTCGGCGACGACGTAGCAGGAATGTGAATCGACCGTCACCTCGACTTTTTGCTGCGCGGAAGTGACATTAAATGTTGTGTCCTGGGAATGGCGCAGGCCATGGAAATCGCGCAGGCCAAAGAACGGCAGCAGCGCGAGTTTCACTTGGCGCTTGCGCGGCGGGTCGATGGTATAACGCACGCCAACGACGTTTTGACGCCAGAGCATCTGCACTTCCTTGACGATGCGAACGCCCTCGATTTCATATTCCCAATGTGCGGCGTCTTCGAGTTCAAACTTGCGGAGGTAGTGCCAGCCATGCGGATGAAATCCCTCGCGGAACTGGTTGACGGAAAACTCGAAAAGCTGGGAGTCGTCGCCGTCGAAGCTGACGATCTCGCCGATCCGTGAAAGCGCCAGAATCCGCCCCACCGGCGGAAGCGTGGCGGCGCAAAGCAGCCCGTGATAACGCCGCGTGTTGCATCCCAAAACCGTCGAGAATGCGTAGCCGCCCAAGCCGTTGGTGAGGAGCCATTCCTGCTGAAGATGCGGATCGGACTGGCCATAGGTTTCAAGAGAGAAAAGAGCCATGGGCGGGAGTGTAATCGAATCGAAAGCCGATGGCGCGGAGAGTAGGGTGAGGCGATACGCGGGGGCCATGCCACTAAAGTTGGCCGCACTCATTCGGGGAGCGGCCAACGTAGACCCGCGCCGCACGTACTCTTACGATGCCGGCTTCTTCATGGGCCAGCTATTTTTCAAGAAGCCGATGCAGGAGGCGATTCGTGCCGGGCAGAAAAGCACGACGCTGCGCCGCTGGGGCAAGCCGCGCGTGCGGGCGGGCGAGCACGCCTTTTCGCCGGGGCTGGGTTGGCTTGCGATACAGGCCGTCGAAATCATCGAGCTTGAAAATCTCACCGACGCCGACGCTCGCGCGGATGGGTTTGAAACAATGGCCGCACTTCTTGATGTGCTGATGACGCTGTATCCCGATCAGAGCAATGATGGCAAGCACTGGTTTCGTATCGTATTCAGTTTGACCGAGCGTGCCGCGCCGCGAAGAAAAAAATGCGACGGTCAGCCGATGTTGTCTTAGTCATCGCATGACCATGTTGTATCACGGGCGTCTCGCCTCATCTTTCGTCACATTTTTTTGTGTCCGCCAGCGAGTATAACATATTGGTGGCATTATCGTTCGATTGATTCAAAGGAGTATTGGCATGGAAGCCAGGGCGAACAAGGTACGAAGGCGTTC
>DASRLH010000289.1:0-3392 GCA_035648595.1 Tepidisphaeraceae bacterium | reverse complement strand
ATCGGCTGTCGGATTATTGCTGTCGGTGACTTCGCCCAGCGGGCCCGTGTAGGTTCCGTTGGCGAGAGCGGCGATGGTTTGGCCGATGGGCTGGAGGACGCGCGCTTCGTTGGGGCCGTAGATGGTTCCAAGGTAGTTGGCCTGCAGGAGGTTGTAGTCGGCGGTGTCGGTGGTGCCGTTGTAGTTGAAATCGCCGGTGCCCCAGGTCATGCCGGTTTTGTTTAGATTGTTCCTGAGGATGCGGTAGTCGATGAGGTTGACGGTGCCGTCGAGATTGGCGTCGGCCATCACCGTGTATCTGTCGATCACGTCGGCGCTGGTGACGGGCACGCCATCAAAAATACCAAACGGCGTGGTGAGGCTCCCATTGAGCGCGAAACCCTCCGCCGTCTGCATGGCGGAGCCGACGCTCATGGCGGCGTTGGAACTGCCCACCCCCAAACCCAGCCAGTTGCCGCCGTTGAAGGCGTGGGAGACGAGCGATTGCAACTGCGCGACGCCGGCGGAGCCCGCGCCCTGGAGGATCATGTCGTTGTCGGCGAGATCGATCGTGGAAGTCGCGGCCATGGAAAGTCCGCCCAAGCCGATGTCGATGAAGTTGCCATTAGCCCCTCCGCCGCCGGTGCTGGCGGTGAGCTTGGCGGAGCCGGCGAGTTGCAGGCCGCCAAGCGTTTGCGGCGAATTGAAGATGGCTTTGGTGCCATCTCCCAATTGCAGCGTGACATTCTGCCAGTCGGAGCCGGCTTTGGACATGTCGGTGTCGAACGTCGCCGTGCCCTCGGAGAGATCGAAAAAGTAGGCACCCGGATTGCCGCTGTCGGCGTAAATGGCGTCCGCGCTGAATTGCACGCCCGGCGGGGCGGCGCTGAGGAGCACGCGTTGCTCCATCGCCTCAACGGTTGCGCCGGCGGCGCGCTTCAGCCGGCGATCGGCCCTGGCCGATTTGCGGGTCAATAAAGTTGGACGGCGGCGGCACAACGCGCGGATCACGGCGGCGAAGGAAAACATGCTTTGCCTCGGTTGGAGAAATGCTTCCGACCCGCAGCGGAAATACAAGCCGTCGTGATCCCGCCATTGAAGGTGGGATGGGCGGATTATATCAAGGGCGCTGGAGGCGCACAAGCGGAGTAGAGTCACTGCCGCGGTCGCGCGTTTTCCGCGACTTCATTCTCCTGGCGAATCAAGCAATTGCGCAGGACTCATGGTTAATAATCCCGGCTACGTTCCCAATTCGGTCCCCCGCCGTTGGGCGGCTTTGATCGCCTCGACGATGGCGGGCCCGACTCCGGCGGTTTCCATGGACGTGATGGCGGCCTCGGTGGTGCCGCCGGGGCTGGTGACTTTGCGACGTAATTCCTGGGGGGAGTCGGGGGAAGTGGCGAGCATGCGGGCCGAGCCGACGGCGGTGCGGGTCGCCAGTTGGCGGGATTGCTCGTGAGTGAGGCCCAATGCGGCACCGGCGGCGATCATTTGCTCGACGAGGTAAAAGAAGTATGCCGGGCCCGAGCCGCTGAGGGCGGTGACGGCGTCGATTTTTTCCTCCTCTACTTCAATCACCGTGGCCGCGGACTCGAAAATATTTCGGGCGTGGGCCAAGTCCGAATCCGTTGCGTGAGCGCCGCGGGCGATGCCGACCATTCCTTCGCCGACGAGCATGGGCGTGTTGGGCATGGCGCGCACGATCCGCCAGTTCGTATCGCCGCCTAAATGTCTCTCGATAAATGCACAACTGATCCCGGCGGCAATCGAGATAAACAATGTCTCCGGGTTGCTCGCCGGGCCCAGCGCGGCCAGCGCGCCGGCCATCTGCTGGGGCTTGACGCTTAGCAATATCACCTTTGATTGTCGGGCGACCTGGGCGTTGTCCGCGGTCGCGGGGATGTGAAGTTCGGCGGTGAAGAATTCACGTCGCTGCGCGGCGGCGTCGCTGGCGATGATTTGGGCGGGTAGAAAAAGGCCGGCGCGAAGAACGCCGCGTGCGATGGCCTCGGCCATGTTGCCGGCGCCGATGATGCCCAGTTCGTAAGTCATGGCCGCGATTGTCAATGGCGCCGCCGTGACGTCAAACGCGAACCACCTTGCCAAAGGTGTCTTGTGCCGATTCACAAATGTTTATCAGAAGCCAACCGCGTATGATAAAGGCATGCGAAGCCCATTCCCCGGCATGGATCCGTATCTGGAGCGGTTCTGGAATGATGTGCATGGCCCGCTCATCGCCGACATCAAGGCCGATCTGAACGAACATCTGCCCGAGCGATTTCGCGCCACCATGCAGGAGCGCGTCATCATCGCCGACCTTGAAGAGCCGCTGGGCGGAGTGCGCTACCCGGACGTGGCGATTCTCGATGCGCCGCGCATTTCGACCGGCGGCGCGGCCGTGCTTTCCTCGCGGGGTTTGGTGCGTTCCCCCGCCCTGCTCAACTACCCCGGCGATCCCCTGACCGAATACTCCATCGAGATTGTCGATACGAAATTTGGTGAAAAGGTGGTCACTGCCATCGAAGTGCCCGGCCCGGAGAATAAGCGTATTGGGGGCGGCATGGCCCAGTTCCAGCGCAAGCAGCATGAATATCGCGCGGCACACGTCAGCCGGGTCGAGATCGACTTGCTCCGCGAAGGACGCCGGCTTTTTGATTTTCCTTCGCGCCTTCTGCGGCCCGAATTGCACAAGCCTTATTACGTGACGGTTTATCGCGGGTACAAGGCGCACGAATGCGAGGTATATGCCATTGACCTGCGTGAGCCGCTGCCGGTGATCAACATTCCGCTGCGCGCCAACGATGCGGACGTGGCGTTGGACCTTCAACCGCTGATGGAGCACGTCTACCGGACTGGCCGCTTCCCCATTGATTATGATGATCCCTGCGATCCTCCGCTGGACGACGAACTGGCGGTTTGGGCCCGCGAGCGCGTGGCCGCGATGCCGCGCTGACGACGATCACCTTTTCCCCGGCGTCATTTGCAGGAGGAAACCTTCGACGTTGGTGGCGAATTCGCCGACGCCGGACTTGGATTTTCGATCGACGTTGGTGAGCAGGTCCAGCGCGCGCCCGACGCCGGCGTCGCCCATGGCGGCGGCGGTCTTCATGAACGGGGCGAGGTTTTCGCGCGGCCAGATTTTGAGGGCGGTCGCGATGTCGGCGTCGCTGGCGCCATTGCGCTTCATCGCCAGGGCCTTGCGGACATTTTCCAGCCACATGCCCAGCCAGGTGACGGCTCGAAACTCGGCGGTGGAATCGCTTTGAATCAGTTGCCGCCATTTGCGCAATGCCTCGGCGGGGCGGCCGGCGGCCAGCTCGTTGGTCATGTCCCACATCTGCCGTTCGCGCTGGAATGAAACGGCGCTGCCCACCGCTTCCGCGGTGACCTTGCCGCCTTCGCACATCAGGGCG
>DASRLH010000288.1:0-12854 GCA_035648595.1 Tepidisphaeraceae bacterium | reverse complement strand
CATCCGCACGGGCGAGACGCCCGTGATACGTCGATCCCATTCAATCCTCTTTTAAACCCACTCTAAATTATTCGTGCTCATTCGTGCCCATTCGTGGCAAGTCCTCTCTTCTCCTCCTTCTTCTCTGCGTCTCTGCGTCTCTGCGGTGAATCCTCCGAGTCTTTGCCAATCATGCCTGAAGCGCCCAACCCCAAGCTCCGCGAGGTTCCCCTGCCGGCTGGGCCGGCGGGGCGGTCGCGGCATGGTGCGGTAGTCGTGGAATTGTGATTTTCCCAATCTAGTGCATTGTCACGCAATGATTTTGGGGTAAATCACTAGAGTTTTACCCGCATTTGGAAGCATGACAATGCACTAGTGCATTTAATCGCGAAATAATGCCTCGCGCGGAATGCGTATTCGAAATTGTTCGATTCTTCCCGCAGCTCCGGCCCACAAAATCAGCAAAAACGCCACAGGCAATTACCGGGACCCACAAACCCGCGCCCTCCCGCGACGAGGAGTTGGGCTTGACGGCATTCGGATATCTGCGGCAGTATGTACGGAGTTTCATAGTGGTGGTTGATGACTTGGACGGGGATATGCCACAACCCGTGTTTCAACGTTATCGCGGCGCAGTTGATGGCATCCTTAGAAAGCCTGGATTCGATTCCCGCGCCGCAGTGCATTTTCTTGTAAGCATGGTCGAGGCGTACTACTTCGCTCATTCACAGGCGGTAAACAACGTGGCGGGACGTAATGTTCTGGAAAGCGACCATCCGACTGACGTCGAGATGATCCGCCACCCCAAAGGGAAACTGAAACAGCTATGGCCTGACTTTCGGGAGAGAGTTCACGGTCAACAAATAATCAGGATATTGGATCTTTCACATGTCCTTCATCGCCCGACAGAATGTTGCTGGCTTCGCGCATTGATTGCGTGGTGTGTGGATAGGATTCGGCAGGAGAATGCCTTTTACGGCACTCTTGAGCCAACTACGTATTGTTTGGGCTCAGGATGCAAAAGCCCCACAAGCTACCCTCAATAACACATATGATGTACGGAACGGGCGATTTCAGCGTCGCGCATCTTCAGGTTCCTTCCTCCCATATGGCACCGCCGCATTCAGCCTTTCCTGGCGTTGGCGGCAGCCGCAGTCTTTTCCCGTGATCTGCTCGAGGCGCTGCGCGAGCCTGGCGACGCCGGTCGCCTCTGCGACGGCGGCGAGGGTGTCGCCAAGCCCGCGCGAGGCGGGAGGTTGATGCAGGTTCAGCGGGCAGTCGCCGGCTTGGGCGTGGGCGATGATGTCGCGGCCATCCACCTGGCAGGCGCAGGCGCCGGCACACTTGCTCTGGCGGCGCGGGCAGGCGTGGCAGGCGGCGAGGTTATAGCCGATGGTCGCATCACGCCGCGATAGGTGGGTTGTCTTCAGCATGGTGTGACCGTCGCTGTGCCGCCGGTGGCGAGGGTGTAGAGGGTGGGGCCGGAGCCCGCGCAGCCGCAGGTGGTGAGGTCGTTGCCCACTGTATAACTCACGCAGCACTTGGCGGTGGTGATGGTGGCGTCGAACAGCAGGATCGTGTTGCTGGCGTCGGTGATTTGCAGCCGAAACTGCGTCGCGCTGATCCGCACCTGCTGCACGGCGAAGGTAATCGCGGCGGAAGTGCCGGTGCAACTGGTGGAGGCGTAGAGGGTGGCGCTGCCGGCGATGGTGGGCGAATAGGTAGTCCAGGCGCAGGCGCCGTTGCGCGACAAAAGGTAGGTTCCGTTGATGGCGGCCGCGCCGATTTGGAGGGATTCGCCGGTTGCCGGGCAGGCCACGCAGCCGGAACAGGGGGTGATGCCGGTGAAGCTCACATGAAACTGCGTGGGGGTATCGCCGGGGCAGTTGGCGCAGGCGGAGGCGTCGATGCAGGGGCATGAGCCGCAGGCGCGCACGAGATGGCCGTCGGGGCCGTGGATCAAATTGCCGGATGAGTTGTGCTTGAGGTGCATGGGGAGTTAGTTGTGGGTGGTCAGTTGTGGGTGGTGGGTTGTGGGTTGTGAGTTGTGGGTTGTTGAGCGGATTTTGGTTCTTGAGTTTGCATGGTCACTGAAGTGACCACGCCAGGCATGGGGACGCGGGATTCGTTTTCGGGATTCGGGGTTTCGGGCTTCGGGCTTCGGGATTCGGATTTTGGGGTTCGGGGATTCGGGTTTCGGGATTCGGGATTCGGAATTCTCGCCCGATCACGAGGCATCCCGCGCGAATCGGGACGGGTTGGGGAATGGCGCCATTGGATTCTTGACGGATCGAGGAATTCCAACCGCCCGCCCACAACTACAACCAACAACTGACCACTCACAACCCACGACTGACCACTGACCCATTACGGACACGGCTCGGTCACATCGACCACGTCTCGCGTTTCCGCGCTAACGGCGTACAGTATTCCTCTGGCATCGAAGGAGAGTTTGCGGATGAACTGGTAGAGCGTCTGGTCGCCGGCGGGGTTGTAGACGGTGCGGGAGACTACATATAAATTGATGGGCAGGCCATCGGTATCGCGCGACCAGGTCGAGGTATCGGGGGATTCGCTGGTGTTTGAAGTGCTGCAGACCGTTAGAGGCGAGGCCTGGCTGCCCAATCCGCCGCGCACGACCACGATTGTTCGCGGCGGGCTGTCGGTGGTCGTCCCGCGCACGACGCCGACCGCGTAGGAGCCGCTGGCCAGGCGATGGCCGGTGAGGCCATCCTCCTCGGTGTTCAGGATGAGGGCGTTAAGCGTCGCGGACAGACCGGCGGGCATGGCCAGGTTGGTGGATGCCGAGGCGTTGGATTTGCCGCCAAGGATTTGGCCGAGGTATTCGCCCGCCCCGCCGGCGGGGCCGGTGATTTTGACGACCGCGTCATCAACGGGAGGTTGGTTGAACACATATACTTTCGCGCCGGGGCTGCCGCGCGTGTGGAGGGCGAAGACCTGCACGAGCGAGCCGGCGATCAGCAGGTGTGTTTGGTCCGCCAGTTCGGCGAGGTTGGTAGCCGTCACGCATTGAGCGACTCCTGGAATCGCCTCGGCCTGTGCGGATAGGACATCCCCGGCCCCCATGCTCCGCACCGGCACGCCGCGCTGAACGTAGTATCGCGCATCGGCATAATCCCCGGCCCCGGCGTTGGCGCACGGTGCGTTTAGGATGATGCCGACGAACTGCTCGACGAACTCGGGCCGATGCCGGATGGCATGGCTAAGCCAGCCATCGTAGGCATGGGGGGCGAGGGAATGGGAGTCCTCCCGCGATTCAGGAATTTGCGGGGAATGGAGTAGGTCGGACATGGGTGAATTATCCTCAAGACTTTCAGATGGCTAACGTAGAAGCGGCGTCCTCGCCGCTTTTCCGCGCGATATCCGTACCAGGATAAAGCGACGAGGCCGTCGCTTCTACTATCGGCCGCACGATGGGCAGGCTCGGCTCAGCGCCCCCGTGCCGCGTCGTAGAAGCGGCGTCCTCGCCGTTTTTTTTGCGCGATATCCGTACCAGGATAAAGCGACGAGGCCGTCGCTTCTACGATTCCCGGCGTTGACCGGCCGCGGTTTCGGGGGATACTTTCGGATTATGAAAACGATCCTCAGCGAAGCGGTTTGCCATAATTGCCTGCGCCCATTTGGAATCGACGAGGCGGATGCCATCGCGGTCATCGAGCATCCCGAGCAAAGCGAGGCGATTGCCCTCAGCGAGGACACGCAGACGCTTACGCTGTTCGCGGGCAGACCCCACGCGATGATTCCCGATTTAGTCCTGTTAATCAGCGGCCGGCTGTCGGCGGAGGTCTTCACGGCGGACATGGCATTCAAGGTGCCGGCGGACATCGCCGGGCCGGTCGGGGCGATGAAGCCGCCGCTGCGGATTTTCAAGGAACTCGCCGAGCAATTCGGGCTCCCTTTGATCATCGGAAATCGAATTGAACGATTTATTTCCGGCGAGAGGGTGACGGTGCGCTCCGTTGATGCGATAGGGAAGCCGGATCTGCAGAATCGGGAAAACGTGCCGTACATGAGTTCATGGATGGTGCGGCCGATCATCCAGGCCGATTGCGATCTGTGCTTCGCCATCGATTTGAATAAATACCGGACGGCGATTGGGGCTTTGCCGGCTCCCAATGCCGCACCCGAGCCGCCAGTGCTGTCGGGCGGAACAAAGCACCGGATAGCCGTGACTCTTAACAAGGAGGTGCAGGAGTTGATGCGATTTGCCGGCATTCCTTTCGAGCGCGCGGGCATGGTGTTAAATGAGCATGACACCGGCATCATTCTAAGTACCGACACCGACAAGCCGAGTGTGGTGGCCATCCGCTGGTTCGATGACGGGCAGATTGTCTTTGTCCAAGGGGTAGTGACAAAGTCGCGTTGGGAGGGAACGCTGGTGACGATAGAAACGGTGGCCGCCGCTCTCGTCCTGGCGCTGCGCTCCGATTTGCCCGGCGGAAAACTCGAACGAACGGCGGCAATGGAAACCATCTTCCCCTTGATCGCCCGCAGCTTCGGCGTGCCGACAATCTGCCATCCCGATATCGGGCCGGCCAAGTTCCAGTCGGGCCCGTGGGACGGCAACGTACCGTTCATCGACGCCCCCCAAACCGAACCCGTTGTACTGACCGGTACGTTTAATCCTTCGGCGAACATTTGTGATTGCGTCTGGGCCCTGTCGCTAAATCTATACCGGAATTGGTGGCGCGCGGGATTGGCCGGGGCGCGATGAAGCGGCGTTGTAGAGTAGTTTGCTTTTCGCCGAGGAAAGCGGCGCGGACGCCGCTTCTACGTGCGTGAAAGTAGAGAGCGCGACGGAGCGGCTGCGGCGGGGTCGTGGGTTGATTGACCACGCGGGTCCAAGGGCTTACGGTTGGCATATGAAGACGATCATCCCTGACGCGCTGCGCGATCGCTTCCTGAAGCCGTTTGGAATTGACGAGGCGGAGGTGCATTATGTGGCGAGGCATCCCCGGCAGACGGCTGCCGTCGCGATGGGGGATGTCACTCAAACCGTCGCGTTGTTCGCCGGTTGGCCCATTGGCAAGGCGGGTGGCTTTGGGCTTCTGCTGGGCGGGAGGCTCAGAGACGACGATTTCAAGGTGACGCTTGCGTTCAAAGTACCCCCTGACATCGCCGGGGACGACGCCATGAACCCGCCATTACAGATGCTGGCGGCTTTGGCCGAGCAATTCGGAATGCCCATTGAGATCGGGAAGCGCGTCTCCAAATTTATCGTCAGCGAGCGGATCAAGGTTGAATCGCTTACGTCGCTGAAGTTGCCAGACATTCAAAACCCCAATCACGTGCCAGTCCTATCGCTGTATACGGCATGGCCGGTCACGGAAGGGGGCCAGACCTATGCCGACTGCAACCTATGTTTCGCTATTGACCTCAATGAGTATCGGGAGGCGATTGGTCAATTGCCGCGGACGGATACTAAGGCACGAGAGCTGGAACGCGCGCGCAACATCAAGGTGATGCTCGGGCACAATGTGCAGCCGATCATGCAGGCGGTCGGGGTTAGTTTTGAGCGCGCCCAGGCGACGATCCGCGACCGCCATTCCGGGACGCTTCAGAAGAATCAGGGCGGCACGCATCGGATTTACGGGGTCCATTGGTTCGAGGATGGGCAGATCGTTTTCGTGCAGGGCGACGTCTCCAAACTGCGCAAGGAGGAGGGGAAGAGTGTGATCGAAGACGTGACCGCCGATCTGGTGCTGGCGTTGCGCGATGAAGTGCCGGCCGGCGCGATTGAGCGCGAAACAAGCATGGAACACATATTGGGACTACTCGCGTTGAGCTTCGGCGTGCCGGTCCAGTGCCATCCCGACTTTCCGCCGGTAATGGTATACAGCGGGCCCTGGAACGGCCAAAAGCCGATCGTTCATGGTTTCCGCGGAGAAATTTTTTGTGTGAGCGGCGGGTTTCATGCGGCTGCCGGACAGTGCGGATTGGTGTGGGCGTTTTCGCCGAAGCTATATCTGGAATGGTGGAAGTCGCTTCCGGGGATCGGACGTCGGATGATTTAATGGTGCTACCATGAAAGTCGTTATCACCGAGGATATTCGCAATCGGTGCCTGCGTCCGTTTGGAATCCGCGATGCGGACATCGCCGGTAGCGGCGGGATGAAGCCGGCGTTGCGGATGCTCAGGGAACTCGCCGAGCAATTTGGGCTGTATGTCCGCAACCCCAGACGCCATTTCCGCGGCAGAGCGAGCCATAACTCTTTCCGTGGAAATGAACTGCGATCCCCACATTGCAAGACACAGTTTTTTCGTTTTTCCCGCCATTCGCCCCTTGTGCCGCTCCATGGCGGACGATACAATCCCAGCGATCTCACCGACAGGCGCCACGCTCATCTCTTCCCGACGCCCGCCGATCTGAAATGTGCAATTTGGAAAGAGTCGGTTATGCGGCGCTCCAAGGGATTCACGCTTGTCGAACTGCTCGTGGTCATCGCGATCATCGCGGTCCTGATCTCGATCCTCCTGCCCGCACTCGCCATGGTGCGCCGCCAGGCGCAGCAGATCGCCTGCGCCAGCAACATGCGGCAAATCGCCATCGCGTGCCTCGCCTATGCCGGCGAAAACCGCGGGTTTCTGCCGATGCCGATCCAAGGGTTCGAGAGCACGAAGAATCCAAACGCTGCGATTCGCCCGTTCCAGGCAATCTACATGGCGGACGAAGGCGTAATGGATTGGTCACAAGGCGCGCTCTGGACATACATTCCCGCTGGCGAGGACGTGCGCAAACGCCTGTTCAATTGTCCTTCCGAGGGAACCGAGCCGCATCCGGCAATCGACAGTAAAGGGAACGTCTACCTTTATGCCAACTTCGGGTATACCTTTAATGATCAACTATGCGTCGGCGTGCAGATGAGCCGGGTACGGCATGCGCAATGCAAGATGCTTCTTATGGAATATTGGCAGCCGGGCGACCTGAACGGGCCCCCAAATATGGGGGGGCCTGCGCCAGACGGCGCCTTCGCAATCTCTATGCTGACAAAACGCCATTCAGGGTGCGCAAACGGCGCATTCATGGACGCTCATATAGAGCTTCTCGACCCAAAGCTGTTTGAGGGGTCGGCTACGAGCGTGGCCAACGAGGCCTACTACCACTATTACCTGCTCGACTCTGACGAGTGAATGCGAAACGCCGGGGCCCTCAGGCCACTTTTCCGTTGCGGAATCAAAGATCGGGCGAAGTTATCCCGTTAGTTTGGGTGGCCCGGGCCTGCCGAGGAATATGAGTGCGTTGACAACGAGGATTGAATATTCTGCCGAGCGCGCGGTGCGCGCCGATGGCCGAGGATTATTCTCTTTCACGGAGGACGTATGGGATTTCGGAACTACATGTCGGGCATGATGAGCGGCCGGACGTAAGGCGAAAAAGAGGAGCCGGGGCACCGAAGAATTGGGCCCGCTGTCGAAGGCGCACATGTATTCGGCAGCGGCCCCCGTGATCGAGGCGTTGGAGAGCCGGCTGCTCTTCACCACTTTCAATTGCTACATGAGCGCGCAGGCGATGGGCTCGCATACGAGCAACTTCCAGGTGGAGGTCTCCAGCACCGGCCAAAAGGCCAGTAGCTATGTCATCCACTGGAACGACTCGAATCCCGGAGGGACGATGTCGACCACCTATACGGCTCCCACCAGCGGCGCGCCGCTTAGCGAGAGCTACCAATACAAAGGGACATTCAACGGCACGATCACCGCCGTCGCCACCTCCACCACCAGCGCCACCGCGACCGCTTATTTCGCGCTCAACTCCAACTTCGGGAACTTTCAAGGGGCATCCGACAGCGGCGCGACAACCTACGGTCCCTACGGAACCAAGGGCAGTGTCGGGCAGGCTTCAATGGTATTGGACGACACCGGCGGTCGTGAGGAACGTCGCTGGTGTGCCGCCGCTTGAGGTTCAGCGACAAACTCGTTCACGAAAATTCTTTTATTTCGCGCTATTTCGCGCGATTATTCACTTGCAGTCTCTGCGAACCCCGGTAAAAATGCACGATCCTGTCGACGGGTGCCGAATCATTTACCTTCCGCGCCCGCCAATTCTGTTACGGTTGAAAGGAGCAGTCATGCGTCGCTCCAGAGGTTTCACGCTTGTAGAATTGTTGGTGGTCATCGCGATCATCGCGGTGCTGATCTCGATCCTTATGCCGGTGCTGGCGATGGCTCGGCGGCAGGCGCTCCAGATCGCGTGCGCCTCCAAAGTGCGGCAGATCGCCATCGCCTGCATCAACTATGCCCAGGACAACAAGGGAATCCTGCCGATTCCATATGTGGGGTGGGAGAACTCCTTCTTGAACACCCCGGTGCAGCCATTCCAGGCGATCGACATGGTAGCCGGGGACGGAACCTACGATTTTGTTAATGGCACACTGTGGCCTTACGTCGGCGGCACCGCTCTGTCGCACCAGCAGATTTTTAACTGCCCGTCCGACATCGAGCCAAGGCTCCAGGCCAATCCGGCTGACCATCGCAACTTCAGCTACACGCTTAACGAATTACTTTCATCGTCCACCGGACAAGCGACAAACCTCACCTGGGGGGTCAACATTGCCCGGATACGCCACTCCGACCATAAGATCCTCGTGTTGGAAATGGAGGCGCCCGCCGTCGCGGCCGGAGATGTGACCGGCGAGGGCGTGGACCCGGCCACCGGAATCATCGTCGGCGTTCCACTGCTTACGCGCCGCCACTCGGGGTTGAGTAACAGCGGCTTCGGCGATGGGCACGTCGAGGCGCCGCAACCAGCGCTATTCAACGGCTACCACTGGGGCCAGAAAGGGGACGGCTATACCGCAATCAACGATAACTACAGATATTATATTGATCTTGTGGATATATACGCCGATCAATGAACGCGTGTTGGGCGCGCACTCCGCGTAATTCACGCCAAGCTTGCATCAATCCGGCGCTCGTAGTTCCGCCGACTCGTCGTGACTCGAAACTCATTTGTCTAATCGATCAGTGCGGCGCGCTTGCGCGCCGCGGAATTATTTCACCTCACGGAGGCTCCATGCGGCTTTGGGAATTTTTATCGGGCACAATTCGCTCACACCACCCGACATCGAACGCGCACTGCGTAAAGGTCGCGGAAGCGCTTGAACCGCGATCCCGACGGCGGCGGCCCTTGTTGTATTTGCCACCCATGATCGAGGGCCTCGAAAGCCGGATCATGCTCACCGCGTTCACATGCAGTATGAGCGGCGTCCCTTCGCGCTCGCATCTGTACACCTATAGCGCGATCCTCACGACCACGGACGGCCAAGCCAATAAGTTCGTGGTCCACTGGAACGACCCGAATACAGGCGGGTCGATCACGCAAACCTACTATCCGCCAGCGGGCGGGGCGCCCTATACGGCGTCGTACATGTACAAGGGCGCCTTTACCACCGGGACGATCACGGTAGTCGCGACCTCAACGACGGGCGCGACCGCTACGGCTCATTTCGCCCTGAACTCCGCGTTTGGCAACTTTGACGGCGTCCAGGGCACCGGCCTGTCAACAGACAATCCCTATGGAGACACCGTCAGCGTCGGGCAGACCTCGATGGTATTGGACATCACTCGCGGTCGGGAGGAACGTCGCTGTCGTATCGCCGCTTGAGGTTCGCGGACAACTTCGTTTACGAGAATTCTCTTATTTCCGTGATTATTCATTTGCATTCCCTGTGAACTCCGGTAAACTTGTACGATCCTGTCGACGGGTGCCGAATCATTTACCTTCCGCGCCCGCCAATTCTGTTACGGTTGAGAGGAGCAGTCATGCGTCGCTCCAGAGGTTTCACGCTCGTTGAACTGCTGGTGGTCATCGGGATCATCGCGGTGCTGATCTCGATCCTTTTGCCCGTGCTGGCGATGGCGCGCAGGCACGCCCTGCAGGTCGCCTGCACCTCCAAAGTGCGGCAGATTGCCATCGCCTGCATCAGCTATGCACAGGACAACAAGGGAATCCTGCCGATTCCGTACGTCGGATTCGAGAACGACCCGTCGGACATGGGCCATTCCCCCACGCAATCATTCGAAGCGATCGACTTGGTTAAAGAGGGCGTCTACGATTTTGAGAACGGAACTTTGTGGCCTTACTTCGGGACCAGCGCGCTGGTTCACGAGCAGATCGTCAACTGCCCAGCCGACACGGAGCCAAGGCCCCAGCCCAATCCCGCCACGAATCGCAACTTCAGTTATAGCCTGAACCGCCTGCTCCTCGAACAGCCGAGCAATGCCGGGCCCTCATTATCCAGCGGATGGGGCATCAACATCACGCGGATACGTCAAGGCGAGCACAAGATTCTCGTGTTGGAAATGGACGCACCCGCGTTTGCTGCGGGGGATGTGACCGGCGAGGGGGTCGACCCCGCTACCGGAAACATCACCGGCGTTCCGCTCCTTACGAGCCGGCACTCGGGCCTGAGTAACAGCGGCTTCTGCGACGGGCACGTCGAGGCGCTGCCACCAAGTTTATTTGACGGCTACCATTGGGGTCAGAAGCAGGATGGGTTCCGGATCGACAATGACAACTACAAGTATTACATCGATCTCTTAGATATGGATACTCATCTTTAACATTGGGCCCCCCGAGGCAGCGGCAATTCGTCACGCAAGCCTAAGGGCCCGTAGCGGCCCTCAGGCGCATGTTCCGACCAGTACCGCGCCGCATGAAAGCGCGCGCGGCGATCTTTTATTCATGGAGGTTTCCATGTGGTTTGCCAAATTTTTAGCGGGTACAAAGCGGGTACAAAGCGCGCTCGGCGCGCCCGACCGACCAGAGTCGCCAGAGTCGCCGAGGCCCTCGAACCGCGGTGCCGCCACCGAGCGTTGCTGGCTTGCCCGGTGATTATCGAGGGTCTTGAAAGCCGCATCATGCTCAGCGCCTTCACCTGTAGCATGAGCGGCGTCCCTTCGCGCTCGCATCTGTACACCTATAGCGCGATCCTCACGACCACGGACGGCCAAGCCAATAAGTTTGTGGTCCACTGGAACGACCCGAATACAGGCGGATCGATCACCCAGACCTATTATCCACCGGCGGGCGGCGCGCCGTACACCGCGACATATACATACAAGGGTGCCTTTACCACGGGGACGATTACGGTAGTCGCGACCTCAACGACGGGCGCGACGGCTACCGCTCATTTCGCCCTGAACTCCGCGTTTGGCAACTTTGATGGCGTTCAGGGCACCGGGTTGGCAACCGACAACCCCTACGGAAACACGGGCAGTGTCGGGCAAACCTCCATGGTCTTGGATAACGTCAGCGGTGACGCACTCGTCGGCGAAATACTCGTGGCCCATTCATACGCCTCGGGCGGAAGCTCCCTATTTGGCATCACCGCTTTCAAGAATGGGCAGATCGATGGAACCTTCGGAAGCATCGGCGGCGTCGCCAACAGTGGAACCTACGTGGTGCCTCCGTTCGGCGGAGGCTCCGATGTCCCGTTCGCGATAGCGGTCGCGGCCGACGGGTCGGGCAATGCGCTAATCGTGGTCGTTGGAAAATGCGCAAGCGGCTGGGCGATCGCTACCGTGGACACGGCCAAATACGGCGTGTCGGGTACATACGGAACACCAGAATATGAGACCCCCTCGTCGTTCGAGGCCGGCCAGGCGAATGCGGTCACATTCGACAATAGCGGGAACATCGTTGCCGCCGGGACGGATGGCACCCATATCGTCGCCGCCCAGGTTTATACCGATTTGTCTCCGTATTCGTACTGGGGGCCCGGCGGCGATGGCATCGTCACCGTCCCACTCAGCGGCGATGAGCTCAGTGCCGGTGGGAACGCCGTCATCGACGAACAGAACACCTACGGCAGCGCCGCCGATGAGGTGCTTGTCGGCGGATACACCAGCTTCTGCTGCGGCGCCTGCGGCGGATGCGGCGGAACCGGACCCTCCGGCAGCGACTATACCCTCGTGCCCATTGAGGACGGGAGTGGAACCGTTGACACGATCACCCGCACCAACATCGGCGCGGCAATCGCCGCGGCGACACATTGCAGCGGCGGACTGTGCGATCCCTCCGCGGACAGCGTCTACTCGCTGGTCCCCTATTACGACGGCACGACCTTCGCGGTCGACGCCGTGGGCCAGAGCAATGCGGAACCGGGCAACCTGATCACCGTCGCCCAGTATCCGGTTGATCTCAGCACCGGCGTGCCGGGCGGTCTGGTGAGCGGGTTTGGGCAGTACAGCGGGATCGCCACCGGGCCTTCCGGATCCGCGCAATCCGCCGTGCTCGTCAGTACCTCGACCGGCGCGTTTGCCGTCACGGGAACCTACGGCAATGATATCATCACCTGCCAATTCACCGGGACCGGCGGCACGGATACCACCTTCGGCAATGCCGGCGTCATGTATCAGGACTTCGGCACCACCTCCAACAACAGCACCGACAACGGCTTCGGCATCCTGCTCAACTCCGACGGCTCGTTGATCGTCGTCGGCAATACGCTGGCCTCGGGGGCTACCAAGTATCAGATCGCCCTCGTGAACTATCTTGACAGCAACAACGTGCAGATTACCTAAAGCGACGTTGCGGTAAGGCCGCGTGCCGGGCGGGCGCATCGCGCCCGTGGAGGTGTACATCATGCGACTGGAGGAGGCATCGCGACTGTTGGCGGCGGGTCGGACGGACGAGGCGCGGGCGCGGTGCCAGCGGGCAATCCTCGCCGCGCCGTCCGATCCGCGGGCGTACCATCTTTTGGCAACAATTCTGGTTCTTCCGGCTTTTGCGTAGGTAGTGCTTGAAAAAAAATGGACATGGCCGTCTCCTCTGGAGTTACCAAGCTTCAGAAAGGAGACAAACTCATGTCCACAAGCCTGTTGTATCACGGATGGGGTATTCGCGGCTACCA
>DASRLH010000287.1:0-2749 GCA_035648595.1 Tepidisphaeraceae bacterium | reverse complement strand
GTTGGAACCAGCCCTGCCGCTTCAAACGCAGTGCTTGGAAACGACGCCACTGCCGCCAATCCTTCAGCGTGCCTTCCGTGGCTTCCATGCCTATCTTATGCCTATTTCAAAGATTAAACTTCATTGCGCAACGATCAGTAGTTGGGCATCCGCAAGCCGCTCCCGATCTTTTCGCCGCCAAATTCGCAGATTGCGATGTGAATAGGCGCCGATGCGCGGCGCCACCGGTCGTAAGCGCTCCTTTACGGGCTAATCCTACCCACAACTTCCATATGAGCCGACCTCGGCAACGGAGCTCGCGACGCCGAGCGGTCATTTATTTCTGCTTTGTACCGCGCGCCGAAAAATATGGGCAATTGGCCGTTCGAACCGTTGGCCGCAATAGTTCGATCTCACACTGTCGATCTTCAATCCCCATTTACGGTCACATTCTCTCTCATCGCCTGCAACGTTTTTAGCCGCTCGCCCGTGACCGGCATTTTGCTCTTCATCATTTCCATGAACGCGTCAAACAAATAAGCCGCATCGTGGGGGCCGGGGCTGGCTTCGGGGTGGTATTGGACGCTGAAGACCGGCAGATCCTTGTGGCGGAAGCCCTCGACGGTGTTGTCGTTGAGGTTGACATGGGTGACGATTCCGCCGTGGGCTTCGAGGGATTTTTGATCGACGGCAAAGCGTTCATGCGAAAGGAAACGCCGCGCCGACGCAAGAACGTTCAAAACAGCGCACCTTGATTGAGGCCATTGGCGTTCGGAAGAAGCTGGCGAACAATCTCATCGGACCAAACTTCCGAATTCTTTTCGGCTGAGATCTCCGTGGCAAGTTTGCCCAAAGGGACGAACTTGCCGCTGAGAGACGTTCCTCGGCGCTCGAAGAATTCGGCGCTGCTGAGCGTGATCGCGACATCATCTGTTTCTGCTCGCCACTCGAAGACAATGGCGACGTGTCTGGAAGTCTTGCCGCCAGAGTCCGCGTAGACTGCCCCCAGGAATCTGAGTTCAGTGGACTCGACGTTGAGGCGCAATTCCTCCTTCAGTTCCCGCAACGCGCCGCGAACGATTGCCGTCCCATTGGTGCCGTCCTCGCGCCGAACATGGCCGCCGGCCCAGATTACAAGCCTTTCGTGGAGTTTGTTGGCCTCTTGCCGCTCACGACGGCGCATCACCAGAACATCACCGCTTTTGTTACGAACGACCACGACGGGCAGCGCTTGCACGGCGGCGGTATCCTCTTCGACTTGCTTTCGCGGTCGAAACGCACCTTCCCTGGCAAATAGCTCGAGAATTGAATTCGCCTCGGTACTGATAAGTGTTGTCCGACCGTTAAATAATTCGGCAATGCGGTGTTTGGGGACAAAAAATATTTCTTCGTCGAGGTCCTGCTCAATCCAGTTGAGGATTTGCTCGCAGACAGTTTCCGCCGTTTTACGCGGACCGTCCTTGCCATGTCCCGAAGTATCGAATTGAGCGATTTGGAAAAGAGGCCCGACCCGTTTAATGCATTCGCGCGTTGTATCGAGCGTCTTTTGTAAGACGTCGATATTCATGATTGATCCCTCCGCTGCCACGGGGAGCAGGCCGCTCTCCCGCTCCATCGCGTCTTTGGGATCGACGGTCATAACGATCACACCCGTAATGCGCTTTCGCCACTCCTCAAGTAAAAGGAATGCTTCAATCGCCAGACGATCTTCCGTTCGGATTCGCGAAAGTCGATCCATCGTGGTGAGCCAGCAAATCGAATCAAAGAGACCGCGATCTAAAATCAGGATTTGGGGTTCTTCGCCGCGCGGAGGCTCCTGCGTGTTTTGGAGGATTTGGGCGAGCGTTGTAGCGGCTGTCCAGACATTGAACGTGAAATGCTTTTTATCTCGGATCGGGCAGACGGAGGCCCGCTCCACGACGATCTGCACCTGGAAACCGCATCGTTTGAAGAAACCTTGTATGGCGCTGATAGTGCTCGTCTTACCCGCCTTGGGGACGCCGGCAAATTCGATCACGATAGGACGGCGCGCGTCGCTCTTAAACCGATGGACGGCTTCCTCCGCGCGTGCCTGTAACTCAGATTTCATGAATTTTCCTTCCCTTCAACCTAAACGCAATGGACGGTACATCGTTTGACATCTCTGTCGCCGCGCTATCCAGGCGCGTCGCTCGGTGGATTGACGTCGGTGCGAAGCTCCTGAAGTTCCAGAAGTCGCTTCCCCGTCACCGGCTTCCTGCTCTTCATCATCTCCATGAATGCATCGAACAAATAAGCCGCATCGTGGGGGCCCGGGCTGGCTTCGGGGTGGTATTGGACGCTGAAGACCGGCAGATCCTTGTGGCGGAAGCCCTCGACATTGGTGGCGAATTCGCCGACGCCGGATTTGGATTTCCGATCTACGTTGGTGAGCAGATCCAAGGCGCGTCCGACGCCGGCGTCGCCCATGGCGGCGGCGGTCTTCATGAACGGGGCGAGGTTTTCGCGCGGCCAGATTTTCAGGGCGGTCGCGATGTCGCCGTCGCTGGTGCCGCTGCGCTTCATCGCCAGTGCCTTGCGGACATTTTCCAGCCACATGCCCAGCCAGGTGACGGCACGAAACTCGGCGGTGGTGTCGCTCTGGATCAACTGCCGCCATTTGCGCAATGCCTCGGCGGGGCGGCCGGCGGCCAGCTCGTTGGTCATGTCCCACATCTGCCGTTCGCGCTGGAATGAAACGGCGCTGCCCACCGCTTCCGCGGTGACCTTGCCGCCTTCGCACATCAGGGCG
>DASRLH010000286.1:0-4165 GCA_035648595.1 Tepidisphaeraceae bacterium | reverse complement strand
CCCTCCCCTCCCCCGGAGTACCGGCAGAGGGGAAACGGAAGGAATTTAACAATTGCGGGAACAGTACGATTGGCTACACCGTGGACATGGCGGGCTCAACTCGGTATTTTTCGTGTCCCCCGCGTCGGGGGCCGGGAGCCCACGGCTATGGGCCCGGAGGAGGAGAACCCTTGGAGGATCGCATGCATCGCTCGAATCGGGATCGTCGCGTTCGCTTGTCGGCTCAAACCGTGATCGAGGCCTTGGAAGCCCGGCAACTGCTGTCGGCAACCGCGACCACGCCCCTGGCCGCCGTCACGCTTCAACCCAGCGCGGCCACGACCGTCGATCTCTCCCCCAGCTTCAACGATCCAACCGTCACCGGCACGCCCACCGTCACCGGAACAACGGTGCTGGTGCAAACCTCCAACGGGAATATCCCGCTGCAGCTTCTCGACAGCACCACGCCGCTGACCGTCGCAAACTTCCTGGCGTACGTGGATAGCGGGCGATACAACGGCACGATCTTTCATCGGTCGGTCAAGAACTTTGTGGTGCAAGGCGGCGGCTATCTTCCAGACGGCACCGAAGTCCCCACATTCGCGCCCGTTGTGAACGAGTTTCATGTGTCCAATACGCAAGGCACCGTGGCGATGGCTCAGCTCGGCAGCGATCCAAACAGCGCCACCAACCAGTTCTTCATCAACGAAGCCAACAACGCCACTACTCTTGATACTCAAAACGGCAAGGGTTTCACGGTGTTCGCGGATGTAATCGGCAACGGAATGGCGGTCGCCAATGCGATTGCCGCTCTCCCTGTCATTGATGCTTCCACGCAAATTCCCAATAACAGCAGCACTTTCAATACGCTGCCCGTGCAGGACGCGCTGGCCGCGGTGACGCCCGCCAACGAAGTGGTGATCTCGAAAATATCGCGGGTGCTGACCTACACAATCTCCAACGACAGTCCGAATCTGGTGACGGCGGCGTTAACGGGCGGGAACAATGTCTCGCTTACCGCAGTCAGCGGCGCGCCCGGAGGGGCGGCGCATGTCACCGTGACGGCGACCGATGCCAGCGGCGGAACCGCCAGCCAGGTGCTGACCGTCAATGTCGCGGCCACGCAAAACGCGACCCTCGGCGCCGGCGGGGCAAGATCCGTCCGCTACAAAGATGCCAACGGATCCACCGCCACCATTTCATTCCACGGCCCCGGCAGCGCGGTCGCCCATTTCAGCGGCAACGGCATGTCGCAGGTCGGCAAGGGAAATGTCACCGTCAAGGGAACCAACCTCACGCTCATCGGCATCGACGCCACCAGTACCACCGGCGCATCCAGCCTGCAAATCAGCACCGGCAACAAGAACGGCGTCAACATCGGGAAGATCGGCTCCGACGGCGCGTTCCGATCCATTACCGCCAACGGCGTCAATCTCAACGGCGGCATCGCCACCGCCGGAAGCATCGGCAGCCTCAGTGCCAACAGCGCCACGGGCAGCATCATCAGCGCCGCCTCGGTTGGCTCGATCAATATCCGCTACACCTTCAACGACAGCCTCGCCGTCTCCAGCACAACCCTGGGATTGAAGCACTTCAGGGCGCTGGGCATCACCGGCGGGGTCTGGAACCTGCCGTCCGCTGGAGACATTTCCGCCAATTACATCGAAAACTGGCAGCCGACCTTCACCAATTCGGTGCGCAGTATCGCCGTGAAGGGGACGATCGGCGGCGTCACCCTCACCGCCGGCTCGGTTGGAAATGTCTCGATCCAGAAAGGCGCGCTGAACAACTCGGCCTTCCAGCTCACCGCTGCCAAGGGAACGGATCTCAGCCGCCTGAAAGTAGGTGGCGGCATTCTTTCCTCATTCATCAACGCGGCGGGCAACATCGGCTCGATCTCCACCACCAGCATCCAGGTCAGCCAAATCTACGCCGGCGTCGGCAACCTGGTCTTCGGACAGGTATTGCCCAGTGGAACAAGCAATTTCATCGCGCCGGCGACGATCAAGTCGGTGACGCTGATGAACTCAATTACAAATTCCGCGATCGCCGCCCATAGCATCGGAAACCTGTCGCTGGGCTCAATCACCACCAGCAACGGCGGCCTCGCCGAAGGCGTCAGCGCAACGCACATCGCCACGCTTTCGGGCAGCATCCCCGCGGCCTCCACCACGAGTCCCACGTCCGCGAAGCCCAAACGGATTCTCCTTAGAAATCTGAGCGCCTCGAATCTGCAAAGCCAGTTGACCAAATCGGGCGCGACTTTGCAGGACTTCCTGATCGCGGTGTATTGAGGCCCCTCCCGGAAAACTGGGCACACCCCTATTTGGCCGCCGTCGTCACCCTCTGGGCGAGCGCCGGATCGGCGTGGCCGTTGACGCGGTGCGCGCCGCGCAAGACAGCGGCGTGGGAGAGTTGCAGGTCGTCGAATTCGTCGCCGCGGAAAAGATTGCCGGTGTACGCTTCGCGCACGCCCTTGTCATTGATGATCTCGCGCGGCGTCCCCTCCTTGAACACCCTTCCCTCGTTAATGATCAGCGCCCGGTCGCAGACGCGCAGCGTCTGGGCGACGTTGTGATCGGTGATGAGCACGCTCTTGCCGAACTCGTGCTTGAGGCGAAGCACTTCCTGTTGAAGGTCCTCGACGGCGCGGGGATCGACGCCGCTGAAGGGTTCATCGAGCAAAATAAGCTTTGGATCGGTGACCAGGGCGCGGGAGATTTCCAGTTTTCTGCGCTCGCCGCCGCTGAGCGTGTCGGCTTTTTGGTCCCGGCATTTCATCAGGCCGTACTGATCGAGCAGTTGGTTGGCGCGCCGATGCCGTTCGGCACGATTGACGCCCGGGAGGGTTTCGAGGATGGCCTGGAGGTTCTGCCAGACGGTGAGCCGGCGAAAGTCGCTGCGCTCCTGCGACAGATACCCGAGGCGATTGTTCTGGCATCGCCGATACATCGGCAGATGGGTGATGTCCTGCCCATGAAATGAAACCGCCCCGCTGTCGGGCACCACCATGCCCAGGATCATGCGGAACGTGGTGGTTTTGCCGGCCCCATTTCGCCCCAGAAGTCCGACAATTTCCTGCTGATGGAGGATGAAACTGACCTCATCGACGACCTTGCGGCCACCGTAGGTCTTGCACAACATTCGTGTTTCCAAAAGGTTCATTGGCGTTATTGGCTTCTAATGTGGACTCTCTATCTTCGGGTTGTGTTGCCACGAAAGCAAGTGTGCGGGCGGGTTGTGGATAACTTGTGGACATCCCACGATGTGTCTTTTCACATGGATGCCGCTGGGCTCCGATCAGGCCCACGTTCATAAAGCGTTAACTACGACAGATCGGCGTGAATCAACCTCCGCAGTCCATCGAAAAAACGCAAGTCGTTACCAAATAATATCTTACGATTATTGCAACTCCGACCGCCTGTCATATTTGAGCTGGGACATGTCTGTCGCGTTTTTGCAACATAAACAGGTTGACTTTGCTTGCGCGCGCAAGTGATTTTCGAGGCTGCAATGTGGATAACTGCGGGTTCACGGAGAAAAACTTGACAGACAAAAATAATTTATTTTGTTTTTATGGTCGGGCTTGGTATCCTGTCCTCCCGGCAAATGGGTTCCCGGGCACGGGGGACCACCTCCCGGGAATGGGCTCCCGGGCCGGCAAATCCATACAGTGCCATTATCGGGGCGAACGTCAGCCCCGGACACGTCGGGAAAGGAGTGGCTTTCATGGCCACTGGGAAGGTCAAGTGGTTTAACGACCAAAAGGGCTACGGGTTCATTTCGTCGGTAAATGACGGAAAGGACGTATTCGTTCATCACTCCGTGATAGAAGGCGACGGCTTCAAAACCCTGCAGGAAAACGAAACCGTCGAGTACGACGCCGAGGCAAGCGCCAAGGGGCTTAAGGCCACCAAGGTCCGCCGACTCGTCGCCGCCTCGTAAACGAAATGGTGGTTGCAGGTTCTTCAACGTGACATGGGCGTCCCGCCCGTGCCGACGGCTGAAACGTGGGGAAAATCGATGCATCCCGAGTTCCATGCGATCGGCACGGGCGGGACGCCACAGGCGTCCGGGATATGGCAAGTTTACGCGAATGGGTTCCAATGAGCCAAGGGAGAGCGTGGACAATAGGCAGGGGATCGCAGCGACGGCGGTTCCATGCGCGCATGCGGCGGCGTCGCCC
>DASRLH010000285.1:0-5698 GCA_035648595.1 Tepidisphaeraceae bacterium | reverse complement strand
AGGGCGACGCCGCCGCATGCGCGCATGGAACCGCCGTCGCTGCGATCCCCTGCCTATTGTCCACGCTCTCCCTTGGCTCATTGGAACCCATTCGCGTAAACTTGCCATATCCCGGACGCCTGTGGCGTCCCGCCCGTGCCGGTTGCTTTAAGGATGGCGATAGTGCGATTCCTCGACTTCCGCGCCATGGGCACGGGCGAGACGCCCGTGATACAGTGTGCCTTGTTCCCGATTGCGGCAACAGGCTTTCCTCACTGATCCTTATCCACTTCCGCTGCCGCCTCCTCATTCAATTTCGTCCTGTTCCCGCGCGTCTTCAGATCGCCTTTTTCGATTCTGTCGGCCCGAACGAACGGCTTTTGGGTTGGGGTTCCCTTTAGAACACGGTAGTTTTCTTCAACGCGAATGTCCTTGAGGCTGGGGCCGTCGAGATGTACAGGCACGGTTTTCTCGGAGCTATCGAATCGGTTGTACCTGGCCGTCACGTCGCTGGAGCCTTCGTTGATCTGTAGCCACGCGCCTTCGGTCAGCGCATTGTCGATCAGCACGACATGGCTGACGAATGCGGTCGCAAGTTCCCTGGCGGTCATCGCCCGGTCGGGCCGGGGACCCGGGCCCGTGCGGATCCAGCCTTTGTGAAAGGCATTATGCGAGGCGTATAAATCCTGGCCGACGCGGAACGTGAGCGTCTCCTTCCCTTGCGTGCTCGTCAGATCATTCTGATACAGCAGGAGGTTGGTGAAGCCGACCGCGCTGGAGCGCACGTTGTGCTCTTGCTGGCTGGTGGCCATCTTGTTGCCCAGCAGCACGACATTCCGGCCATAACACCAGACGTCGCAGGAGCGCACTTCATTGGTGAATACCGACCATTGCACGAGAACGCCGCGGGTATGATCGGTGCAGAAGATCGCATCATCCACATTGTGAAACTCGCAGCCAATGATTGACACATGCGGTCCGTCGGCGTTGATCGCCCGATACGCGACCTTGCGTTCGCCCCAGGTCGCAAGCAGCCGGTCGCTGTCGAACGATAACCCGCGAAACGTGAGGCCGATGCCTTGGGCGTAGATTGTGCTGGTGTAAACTCCGGTGCGCACGATGCGCGGCGCGGGCCCGGCGCCATCGGCCCGGAATTCCACATTGCGCGACTTGATCTCGACGGGCTTGGCCACGGAGAACGTGGCCCCCGCCGGCAACAGCACCAGGCAGTTGTTCCGCACGCCGCGCATGACCGCCGCCAGATTATCCGTAGCCTTCACGCGCACCACCGTCCGCTGATCCGGCAGCACATGGATGGCCTGCGTGATCGGCGGCTTGCCGGTGCGCTTCAAGGTGAAGGTGTAATCGCCCGGGGTCTGATAGACGTGGGCGGCGTTGTAGCCGGTGAGAACGCTGTACGCCCCTTTGGCATCGCCAAAATCAAACATGCAGACCTCGCCGATCGTCGGGGTCTGCTCGAAGAGCGTATTGCCGGCAGTCAGTGCGATCGCGGGAGAAGCCGAGGTGGTATTCGCGATGAGTGCCGCCAGAAAGAGTGCGGCTATCCAGCAGCCGCGTATGCGCATTCCAATCACCTTGTGGGAAGGCGCGCGCGATTTTCCGGGAAGGTCCGTGCATTCGGTGGGCCCGGCATTCTTGTCTGCCTGTCTGCCCCACCATTGGACGCGCAAGCCCTCTTTGGATTCCATCGAAGATTGCCCTTCCGTCAAACACTTCATTCGGATAAGTTTAGCAGGCGTTTGCCGCAAAGGCGCGCGAACATGGGAATTACAGGAGATTGCTGATGAGCAAGTTTCGATTAGCGGGCGCGATGGCGCTGTGGATTCTGACCGCGTATCTGCCCGCGCGGGCCGCCGCGCCCGAATTGCCGCCCGATGCGGTGGCGCCCGATACGCTGGCGGTGATTCATATGGACATGACGCGGTTTACGCCGGCCGCCTTGCGGCAGGCGGCCAACACGGTGCTGGGCCCAAACGCGGCGATGTTCAATGCCAGCCTCGCCAGCTTTCAGGAGAAGTACGACAAGGGGCAGGCAGCGGGCCTCCAATCGATGACCCTCATCGTCGGCAGCCCCAAAAAGGCCGTTGCCGGCGCGGGAGCCGCTGCAGTGCCGGGCTCGCCGGCGGTGGGAGCGCCGGGGGCGGCACCGGCAGCGCCCCAGGCGGTTGTCTATCTGCGCCTTCAACCCGGTGCCGATCCAAAGGCCCTGCAAGCGCTGATCGAAAAGGACATGGCGCCCCCACAGCGCGCCAAGGCCCAGTTCAAGCAATCGGGAAATTATTTGATCATGCACGACGAGGGCGTCGCTCTGCCCACCCAGAGCGACTCAACCCGCGGCAAAAACTTTGCCAGCGCACTGGGTACGCTGGGTACGTCGGCGATTCAGATCGCCTTCATTCCCGATCCTCAGATGAAGCAGCAGATGCTAAAGCAGGCGAACGCCGGCGGCGCGCCGCAGGGAATGAAAGACGCCGCTCCCTTGCTGGCCAACAGCAAGTGGATGACACTCGGCGTTAACTTTGGCAACGCGCCAAGCCTGACGCTCAGCGCCAACACCGCCGACGCCGACTCCGCCAAACAACTGGTGGACGCGATCAATGGGGGATTGGCTGAAATGAAGCAGGCCGCCGCCCATCCGGGTCAGGGCGGGGGCGGCGGCGCGGGCATGATCGCCCCAATGCTCGCCCCGCTCGCCGCCGGCCTGACCCCCACGCAAGACGGCACCCAAGTCTCCGTCAGCATCAAGGGCCAGACACTCAGCATGATCGGCACGATGGCATCCATGTACTTTCAGCTTGCCAACCCCGCCGGCGGCGCGCGACCGCAAGGGCGCGGGGGATTTGGGCCCGGTGGTCCCCCGGTAAGGCCGGCGCCGGGGGAATGACACGAGTTCCCAAGCGATCTTGGATGGCTGGAGATTTGATGAGTGATGAGTGAACCGTGACAGGAGCGCTTGCATGTCACGGTTCACTCATCACTCGTCTCCCCCCCGTTATCCGGCCATTCACCGGTGAAGACTTCCGTGGCCGGGCCGGTCATGTAGACGTTGTTGTCGGCTTGGCGCCATTCCAAGGTGAGGTCGCCGCCGGGGAGATGGGCCAGGAGTTTGCGGTCGGTGCGGCCGGTGAGGACGCCGGCCACGCAAACCGCGCAGGCGCCGGTCCCGCAGGCCAGGGTGATGCCGCTGCCGCGCTCCCAGGTGCGCATGGTGATTTCCGCCGGCGAATGCACCTGCACCCAGTGGGCGTTGATGCGTCGCGGGAACGCCGGATGGCGCTCGACCGTCGGCCCAATTCGCGCGAGGTCAATCCTGGCGGCGTCGGGCGTAAAGAGGATCGCGTGCGGGTTTCCCATGGAAACGAAAGTCGCATCGAGCAATTCGTTTCCCTGCGCGATCGACAGTCGATGCTCGTGCTTGCGCCCGCTCTGTAGCAACTTTTCGCGATCCACCGGGATACGCGGCAGGTCCAGGACCGGCTCGCCCATATTCACGGTGACTTGGCGAACCTTGCCATCGGGTCCGCTATCGAGTGCCAGCTCAAGTATGCCGCGACCGGTTTCCACCTTCATCGGGTTGTTTGTGGTGAGTTGATGGTCGAAGGCATATTTGGCGACGCAGCGTACGCCGTTGCCGCACATTTCCGGTTCACTGCCGTCGGCGTTGAACATCCTCATGCGCACGTCCGCCTGCTCGCTGGGCAAAATCAGGATCAGCCCATCGCTTCCGACCCCAAAGTGCCGGTCGGAAATTTCGCGCGCCAGCGCGGCCGGGTTCGCCACCGATTCGCGAAAGCCGTTGACGTAAATATAGTCATTGCCGATCCCGTGCATCTTGGTGAAACGCATGCTCCGACAATAGCACCCCGCAAAGGAGCAATAAAGTCGCCGGCACTGCGAATCGTGAAGGCAACGCAAAGCGGGAGAGCCTGCAACGGAAAGAAAGAGGGGGAGCCACGAATGGGCACCGTGGCGGGCGACGTTTTTTCGGCGTTGTCGCACACGTTTGTGCCTTTATGTCTCGCGTTGGGCTCGAAGCACTTCATTAAAACGGGCAAATCTTGACCGAAATGCCGAATACGTTGGATTATGGCATTCCCGCCCACCGCTGGCACCAGGTTTGTTTAACATTATCTGTTCTGACGAGGGATCACACGGGATTCAAGGGAACCCATGCGATCCACTTATTTTGCCCGCATATTCCGACCCACTCCCTGAAACCCCGGGTCGGAACCCCATAGCCCGCAGCCGGCATCTTCCTGATGCCGGCTGTTTTTTTGCGCCTACTCTTTGCGCATTGCAATGACTTGGCATGTTTCACGGTATACAGTTGGGACGAGCGATTGCCCCAACGGAAATGGATATGACGCGTCCCGTTTTCGCCCTACTGCCGGCCGTGATCGCTTTGACGCTGCTGGCGACTCGCGCGTCCGGACAAGAAGCAATCGCGGGGCGGCTGGATTATGCCCAGCAGCGGAAAATCTACCGCACCGGCGTACAGCAGTATCCGCTGCTCCGCGACAAACATAAAATCGAACAAATCTTCACCATGCGCCTGGAGGATTCGGAACTCGAGGTGACGCCCCATCTTGAGCCAGACCGCGATTACCAGCAACGCCGCGCTGAACTCGAAAGGATCGGTGAGCCGGCGGTCATACTCTGCTGGCTCATCTCCCAGGATCTCAACCAGGTGCAATTTGAATTCAGCACCGATGACTATTCCGTGCCCGGCGTATACGGGCGCGTGCATGTCCTGGCCCGCCCCGATCATAATGTGGAGATCGAGAAGATATGGCAGACGCCGCGAGGATTTCGCCGCGTGAGATATGTGCAGAACAGCACCGACGCGCGCCTGAGCATCAACTCCACCGACGACTCTCTGAACATCAGCCTGACGGACAAGGATTTCATTTCGCTGCGGCATAACCACCCCGCCGAAACCGAGCATTGGCTTCGGCCCGTCTTCCGCGAGCTGCACCAGGAGGCGGCGTTCGCCCCCGATGCCGGGGCCGCCTGGCAGGTGCTATTGGACGACTGGCCCGCCGATGGCAGAGTTGCCGCAAGGGTGCTTCCACATGTGAAGGAGCTGGATGGCGAAGATTGGCGCGTGCGCCACGACGCCTCCATCGCCCTGCGAAAGCTCGGACGCGATGGGGCGGTGGCGATTCTGCGGATGGATCGCCGAGGCCTTTCGCCCGAACAGAACGCCCGGCTTGACGAAGTCGTCTCCCGCTTCAAGCCCCTTTCCGACGCGCAGGCCCGCCGGCTGCGCGATGATCCCAGGTTTTTGCTCGACTGCCTCTATTGCGACCAGGCCACCGCGCGGCGTCTGGCCCTGGCTCGTCTGCGCCAAGTCACCGGCAAACAAATCGCGTTTAACCTGGATGCCGACGCCGATGACCGGATGGCCGCGATCGGTGCGCTGAGCGACGCGCTCTTTGCTCCGATTGCGTCACACCAAAATCCAAAATAAAGTCTCGTCGGCGCGCGATGTTCCGGCCCGCAGTCGATACGAGTCCGCTCGGGGGGCAAGAATGCCCCCGCTCGCGGACTCGTGGCAGACAGGCTGCCTACCGCAACGGCGTCGCGGCGTGACGACGCAAAAAAGGCAGCCTGTCTGTGCCGAGACGCGAAGCGCAGCCGTGCCCCCGCCGTCGCGTTTCCGAACCGTCCCGACGATGGGGCCCGCGGCCCACGGACG
>DASRLH010000284.1:0-2727 GCA_035648595.1 Tepidisphaeraceae bacterium | reverse complement strand
GAGCAGCACTCGTTGCTCCATCGCCTCGACGGTCGCGCCCGCGGCGCGCTTCAGTCGGCGATCAGCCCTGGCCGATTTGCGGGTCAATAAGGTTGGACGACGCCGGCATAACGCGCGGATCGCGGCGGCGAATGAAAACATCCCTGTCCTCGGTTGGAGAAATGGTTCCGATCCGCGAAGGCAAACCAAGCCGTCGTGATCCTGCCGATGGGTTGGCGGGATGGGCGGATTGTAGGCGGCTGGGTGATCGGAATGCAACGCCGGCGTCCACGCGATTTTTGCTATTAGAAACCAAATGCGATGCGCGACAGGATCGCACCGGCGTTGCCGGGCAGTACGCCTTTGGGGCCGCGCCAAGCCCCTGTTAGCGCATCGCTCCGCGCCTGTTGGCGCACGGCTCAAAATCCCTATAATTCGCTCTTGGCTTTCGGTAAAGTAGGATTTGACTTAAGGAATTGGCTTCATGTCTCACATAATTGCCCAGCCATGCATTGGCGTTAAGGATCACGCCTGCGTGACGGTGTGCCCGGTGGATTGCATTCATCCGACGAAGGACGAGGCGGAGTTTGCCGCCGCCGAGATGCTGTACATTGACCCCGATACGTGCATTGACTGCGGGCTGTGCGTGGACGAATGCCCCGTGAACGCGATCTTCCCCCAGGAGGATCTGCCGGCGGAATGGGCGGAGTTTATCGAGAAGAACACGGCATATTATAAAAAGTAGGGCAATACTTCAGCCGTTGCGGACTGGTGCGTTTCTTGCACGAATTCGGTCAACGTATCACGGGCGTCTCGCCCGTGCCGATGGCGCGGTAGTAGAGCAACCCCAGTATTTCTAATCCTGAAGCAACAGGCACGGGCGAGACGCCCGTGATACGACGAACTTTCGGCAACTCATTCCGGCATCAATGCGTTGCATGCGGCTGAAGTGTCACACGAGCTGTGGCGGATTCTCAATCAACTCTCCTCCATGATGGTTTCGCGGACGACTTCCTCGATGGTGGTGACGCCGTCGTAGATGGCCATCAGGCCGCTGGTGCGGAGGGTGCGCATGCCGCGTTTTTTGGCTTCGACGCGGAGGGTTTGGGTGCTGGCGTGCTGGATGATCGAGTCGCGCAGATCATCGTCGAACAGCATGGTTTCGTAGATGCCCTGACGGCCGCGATAGCCGGTGTTGTTGCACGCCTCGCAGCCCTTTCCATACCAGAAAATGCGGTTGGCAACGTCCTCGGGGCGAAGCTCCAGCTCCATGAGCTGCTCTTCGCTGGGCGTGAACTCGGTCTTGCAAACCTTGCAGATTCGCCGAACCAGCCGCTGGGCGATGATGCCTTCCAGCGTGGCGGTGACGAGGAACGGCTCAAGGCCCAGGTCCAATAGACGCGCGATCGCCGACGGGGCATCGTTGGTGTGCAGTGTGCTGAAGACCAAGTGGCCGGTGAGGGAGGCCTGCACGGCGATTTCAGCCGTCTCCTTATCGCGGATTTCGCCGACCAGAATCACGTCGGGATCCTGTCGCAACATCGAGCGGAGAATGCGGCCGAACGTCAATTCGATGTCGCTCTTGATCTGGCACTGGATGATGCCGTCGATGTCGTATTCAACCGGGTCCTCGGCGGTAATGAGCTTTGTGCTGGGGTCGTTAAGCTCGCGCAGAGCCGAGTAGAGGGTGGTTGTTTTGCCCGAGCCGGTGGGGCCGGTGACCAGGACGATGCCGTTGGGCTTGTGAATGATCTGGCGGATGGTGTGCAGGTCATCATCGCGCATGCCCAGCTTGTCCAGATCGAGGCTGACGTTGCTGCGATCCAGGACGCGCATAACGACACTCTCGCCGAACATGGTCGGCAAAACGCTGACGCGCAAATCGATGGGCTGATTGTTGACGTTCAACTCGATGCGCCCGTCCTGTGGCATGCGGCGCTCGGCGATGTCCAGGCCCGCCATCACTTTGATGCGCGAGCTGATGGCGGCGGCGATATGCGCCGGCGGGGGCATCATCTCATACAGCACGCCATCGATGCGGTAGCGCATCTTGAATTCGCCCTCGAACGGCTCGAAATGCACGTCCGAAGCCTTGTCGCGGATCGCCTGGAGCAATACGAGGTTGATGAGTTTTTTGACCGGCGCCAGATCGGCGGCCTCGGTCATGGTGGCGATGTCGATCGATTCGCCGCGACTGGCCAGCTCCTTGAGCGTGGCGTCTTCGTTGAGCTCCGAGAGGATGTCGTTGAGGCTGTCGGCGGCGGTTTGATAATGCTTCTGGATCAGCTTTTCGAGCTGATCCGGGTCGGCCAGCACCGCCTGCACGTCGTAGCCCATGAACTGGCGAAGATCATCAAGGGCGCGGAAGTTTTCGTGGCTGGCCATCGCCACGGTGAGTTTTTTCTTGGCCGGGTCGAATTCGATCGGCAATACTTTTTGCGTGGTGGCGATCTGCGGAGGGACGGCCTTGATCATTTCGGGGGTGATCTGCCGGCCTTCAAGGCTGACAAGTTGATACCCGCGCTGGGCAGCCAGGCCGACGTTCAAATCCTCGGGCTTGATATAGCCCAGGTCGATGAGGATACGGCCAATGGCGCCGCCTTTTTTCTTCTGGAAGTCGAGCCCCTCGACCACCTGCTCGCGGGTGACTTTCCCCATCTTGGCGAGAATTCGCCCGATGGGCCGGCCCTTGAGTTCCTCAATGGAAGGCATGGCCACGGGAGCGATGGGACCGGCGGGCTTGGTCGG
>DASRLH010000283.1:0-11536 GCA_035648595.1 Tepidisphaeraceae bacterium | reverse complement strand
GAGCAGCACTCGTTGCTCCATCGCCTCGACGGTCGCGCCCGCGGCGCGCTTCAGTCGGCGATCAGCCCTGGCCGATTTGCGGGTCAATAAGGTTGGACGACGCCGGCATAACGCGCGGATCGCGGCGGCGAATGAAAACATGCTTTGCCTCGGCTGAAGAAAGGAATCCGATCCGCGGCGGAAATACAAGCCGTCGTGATCCTGCCGATGGGGACTGGCGGGATGGGTGGAATGTAACGGCGGGGATTTGGGAATGCAAACACAATTCATAATTCCGGGCGCCGGAAAGCGGTGGCGGAGAGGACGGTGTTTATATGCCGCCTCCCATGAGGCCGGGATCAGCGCCCAGATCGGAAGCCGCGGCGGGCTTCCAGTATGTTTCGGCCATCTGTGCGTTGACGCGATTGACCTCGTCCTCGATTTCTTGGCGGACCGCTTTCACAAGCCGGGTGATATCCGGGCTGTCGAAATTCCGCGGATGGGAAAGCTCGATGCGAAACTCCCGTCGGATGAGCCCCGGCTGGGTGTGCAGCACGATGATCCGATCCGCCAGCCGCACCGCCTCTCCCACCGAATGCGTGACGAACAAAATAGTTTTGCGCGCCTGGCACCACAGCGCCTGCAATTGCTCGTGTAGCATCGTGCGGGTCTGCGCATCAAGAGCGGCGAAGGGTTCGTCCATGAGCAAAACCGCGGGGTCCATCACCAGCGCCCGCGCGATGGCGACGCGCTGCTTCATTCCGCCGGAGAGTTCATGAATCAGCTTGTCGCGCTTGGGCAGAAGATGGACCAGCCGCAAGGCGTTCTCAATTCTCGGTTTGCGTGCCGATCGCGGGATGCCCGCCATCTTCATGCCGAACTCGATGTTTTGCGCGGTGGTCAGCCAGGGGAACAGGCCCGGCTCTTGGAAGACCATGGCCCGATCCGGCCCGGGCCCGGCGACGGGCCTGCCGTCCACCCGAACGGTTCCCGAATCCGCCGCGACCATGCCGGCGGCGATGTTCAGCAACGTGCTTTTTCCGCAACCGCTGGGGCCGACGACCACCACGAATTCGCCGGGTTCGCAGGTGAGGCTGACGTTGCTCAGCGCGTGGCTGGAGGAGTCGCCGAATAGCTTGGTGATATGGTCCAAAACCAGCCGGCCCCTTTGCGCGGGAGCAGCCGGGGATTTCCCGTTGGGGCCGTGAAGCCATGAAGGTGAGGCAATGCGTGGAATATCGACGTTTGCCATGGTGTTCACATGCAATTTACACTATTCCTATGGGAAAACAAGGCAATTGGTTCTCGTGTCCCTTTCGGCGGCATAATGCAGCGCCAATTCACGAGCAGGGCAAGGGCATGCCGCCGTAGGGACGATATGATAAGCGACGTGAATGATCCTGACTGGCAAGCCGATTTGCAGCGTTACCCGAACGGGCCGTTCCGTAAGGAGCAGTCGATCTGGGCGATCGCGGTCTATCGTTTTGGCCGGCGAAATGATCGTCGATCACCCGGTTTGATAAAAACTATCGGCGATCGCGCGTACTGGCTGGCCTATCGGATTATCGAAACGCTCACCGGCATCAGCATTCCAAAGGATGTTCAGATTGGGCCGGGGCTGCGGATCCATCATTTCGGCAACATCTTCGTGCATAGGGATGCGAAGATCGGAGCCCACTGCACCCTGCGCCAGGGCGTGACGATCGGCAATCGCCACGACAATGGGCCGGCCCCCATTCTGGAAGACAACGTGGAGCTTGGCGCCTACGCGCAGGTGCTGGGCGGGATACGCATCGGCAACGGCGCCAAGATCGGCGCGATGAGCGTGGTTCTTTGCGACGTCCCTGCCGGCGCCACCGCGGTTGGAATCCCCGCCCGCCTGATTACCGCGACGGCGGCTACGATGACGGCATGAAAACGAAATTAGCGCGTCTTTCATATAATTGGGGCGGCTTTGCATGGCCACTGAAGTGGCCACGCCGGCCGGGCATACCTTGGTCGATGAGTCTGAGTCGCGATAAGATGATGTTATGATCAACCGCCGCACATTTCTGCAAGCCCTGGCCGCCGTCAGCGGCGGGTTTATTCCGTGTGCGCTCGCGCGGGCGAAATCGGCGCGAGCGGATGAGGGCGAGAAAATCATCCTTACCGCGCCGCTGACCCACTCGGATTGGATGCTCAAGGCGGGGATGGCCTGGGGTGAGGCGGGCGTGCGGCATATGCTCGATGCCTGCAAGGCGTGCGGGTGGTCGCGCATTTACTGGCGCGTGCTGGATGGGGGGCGGGCGATGTACAAGAGCCGGCTCGTAAAGGCGGAGGGAAAGTGGGATGAGGATAGCTTCTGGCGTCCAAAATCGGAGCAGGACCGGCGGCTCATGGAGAAAATCACCGCCGGAATGACCGCGGCCAGGCGCGAAGAGATTCTCGGCAAATTTGAATCGCTCGATTACCAGCATTTCGACCCGCTGGCATCAGCCATCAGGTACGGGCATCAGATCGGGTTGCAGATTCATGCGTGGGTTTCCATCAACGAGGACGATCATGGCTGGGGCCTGCAAAGCGATTTCAGCAAGCGTCATCCGGAGTTCCGGTGGCGCCGCCGCGACGGGCGCGTGTACCATTCGCAGCTCAGCTTCGCATTTCCCGAAGTGCGGGAATACAAGCTGGCGATCCTTGGGGAACTGCTCGACGGCTACGCGATCGATGGCCTGTTCCTGGACTGGATTCGCACCGGCGATGTGCGCGACAATCCGCAAACCGACCCGGCCGGCGTCGCCGACAGCGGCTATGAGCAGCCGCTCATTGACGCCTGCAAGTCGCAACTGGGAGTCGATCCCCGGCAGATTCCCAAAGGCGATGCGCCGTGGATCGCGATCCGGGCGGCGCCGCAGACCACGTTCATGCGCGAGGTTCGCAAGCTCGTTGATGCACGCAAGCCGCGCGTCCCCATCGCGGTATTGGTCGGCCACCCCTGGCACTACCGTGGAATGCTCAACAAGATCGACGGCAACCTCCGCGGGCTGCTGCTGGACGTCGGCGCATGGGCGCGCGAGGCGCTGATGGATGCGGCGGTTGCCGCCGGCTATTACCGCGACGGCGGCACACCCAAACTCGCGTGGAACGCGCTCCGCAAGGAAACCGCCGGCAAGGTGGATGTGTGGACCTATGCCTGGGTGCCTCAAAACGTGGCGGAGTTTGAGGCCAGTTACAAACTGGCCCGCGAACTGGGCGCCGGGCAGATACTATTTTGGGAAGCCGACTACATCGATGATCGCCCAATTCCGCGGAATTGAAAAAGGCGATGGCTGCCAAAGCGCGATGGTAGGATCGCCGGCATCGATTGAAAGCGGCTCGAGGCCCCCACCGCCTTCGACTAACCCCGCGCCGCCGCCTGCCGAACTTCGCATGTGACAGTCCATGCCTTCGACGAGGAAACGATGACGCGTATTACAACCACAATCTGTGCGGCACTATTGCTACTTGTTTGCTCCCAATCAGCACTCGCCGCAAAGCTGCGGGCCGTGATGTACGTGGGCGGGTGCTGCCACGATTACAAGAAGATGCCGGCCATTCTCGCGGACCACATCAGCAAGCTAGCCGACATCCAGTTTGACATCCGGCACATTCCCGATGCCGCACATATGGCCGCCGAATTTAAGAGTCCAACCTTCGGCAAAGACTGCGACGTCATCATCTACGACATCTGCTTTGGTGAAGCTTGGTCCGATGGCGACTACGACGCCGCCCTCAAAGCTGCGGCCGCAGGCAAGCCGGCCGTATTCATTCACTGTTCGATGCACACGTACCGACCGCCGCGAAACAAAAAGGACCCTAAGCTGGCCAAGCGCGAAGCCATTGCCGACGCCAAATGGCACGCGCTGGTGGGAATGGACACGCGCGTGCATGACAAGTACGAGGCTTTTTCAACGGTGAAGGTGGCCGACCACCCCATCACCCGCACGTTTCCCGCCCACTGGAAAACCCCCGGCGATGAGCTGTACAACACCATCAAGATGATGCCCACCGCCACGCCCCTGCTAACCGCCAAAAGCCCCATCACGGGAAAAGTTCACACGGTCGCCTGGATCAACAACTACCACGGCACGCGCGTCTTCTGCACCACGCTCGGCCACGACATGAAAACCGGCGCCGACCCCGCCTATCTGCAATTGCTCACCAACGGCATCCTATGGACCTGCGGCCGTCTGGATGCGAATGGAAATGTCGGGCGATAGTCGTCGCTTCACATCGCCTTGTAATCCCAGCCTGATTCAAAAGCGTGAGCGGAGTCGAATTTGAACGATGATGCCACCCGCGAGATCTCCTGTTCGCGTGATGGCATGTCCTTGATAAAGTCCGCCCACACTATTGACACCATCGCCTTTGCGCCAAAGTGCATAATAATGAATCGTTCTCCATGATTAGACGGATCATTGGAGAGTATGCGGACGTACAGGACGTGACGACGAGAATCATAGACTGCCGGACGGCGCTCCCGGCTGATGCACATCTGGTGAATGACCGCGCCCGGGTCCACCTTCTCCGGCTCGATTATATTTCCCTGAGCGAACAACCCCGCTATTTTTCGCGCCCCCGAGGGCGTGGGTCTCACCTTGAGTGGACAACGGAGCAATTGGAATGGGGATCGAGCCATCGCCGCCTTGGGCGGCCCACGAAGCCAAACCATTGAGAAAACCGCACGTGTCCCGTTGTTTTCGTCCCATTGCCCACGCCCCCGTTTTGTTGCTGGGTTCATCCCCGCGCGCATAGAATGCCGCATGCCGCTCACCTGTAACATCGACGCCAGGGGAAAAGCCGCTCGGCTCATCTACGGCATCATCCTGCTGGCGATTGCCGGTTGGCTTGCCTATTGGTGGGCGATGGGCAGCGACTCAGCCGTTCGCTGGGTAGTGGCGATTGCCTGCGCGATGGCCGGGGCGTTTGGTATTTTTGAGGCGCGCGCCGGGTGGTGCATCGTGCGCGCAATTGGAGTCAAGACGCCGATGTAAACAAGATGCCGCCCTCAACGCCCGCTCCTCAAATTTCACGTGCCCCTGCCTGACCGTTGTCCACTCCCGCTAAGCGATCGTTAGTCCGCCCGGGCATTCGACAGCCCGCATTGGCCGCTCCTGGACATGACGCTAAACGGGCCTCGATCGGTACTTCACTCATCCCTCTGACCATCCAACGTCCACAAGATCGCGTTCTTCATCAGCGCCTGTGAGTACGCCGGTTCAAAGCCGACGATTCCCCATGTGTTGGTGTTGAGGAGGCCGGAGGTGACGTCGAGGGATGTGAACAGGACATGGCCGGCACCGGCGGCAATCTCGGAAAGATGTTGGCCGGGCGTGGAGCCGAGCTTTTCGATGGCGTAGGAATTAAGGCGGGCGCGCGTCAGATCCAGTATTCCATTGTTGCCCGGCTGATAGAGCGGATGAGAGGCGGAAAGAGAATGCGGCGTTCCGGGGGTGCCCGGCCAGGCGACGGACAGCAGGCTGTCGCGAATCGCGGAATCGAAGGCGCCGGTGCCGCCAGTCAGGTCCGTAAACAGAACGCCGCCGGCTTCCACGAACTTTTTGATCGCGGCCACCTCTGCGGCGGTTGGGTTATAAGCGGCGGTGCCCGTGAGGGCGGCGAAGTGATAGGTTTTGGCGTCCAGATCGCGCATGGCCACGGGCTCCACATCCAGTGCGTAACCGGTCTGCTGGTGGAACCAGCGTGCGAAACGCGTCCAGGCGTAAGGCTCGGGATCCCAGTTGCCCGCATATTGTACGCGGGCGATCTTTATGGTGAGACTGGGCGTGCCGGCAATGGGGCCGATATAGTTGGATTCAAGACGATTGCGCAAATCGCGCTTGCCGGCGGCATAGACGAACATGTTGATGCCGAGCTCGAAGGCCGGCTTTCCCATCATTCCGTTCTGCTCGCGAAGCTGCCAGCGTTTTGAGATATCGGTCGGCGAGAACAGCATTAAAATGCGCGAGCCGTTATTCACCATCTTGAGGGCGGGATGGCTCGGAAGGCGGTAGAGCGAGGAGAACAAAGGATTGGGGCGGGGAACATCCGCCAATTCATATTTGGGAAACAGGCGGTGGCCCAGTTCGCGCGCGAAGCCGGTCATGGGAATGGCGTCTCCGTCGGCCTGCACGAACAGCATGCCGCCGGCTTCAACATACTGGCGGATTTTCTGCACGTCGGCGTCACTCAGATTGGGCGGCTTGTGGCTGGCCAAATAGAGAATGGGCGAATCCAGCCAGTCGGTCCAGTCGCGCTTGAGCGGCACCACCTGCCAATTGATCGGGCGCTCGAGTTTTTCGCCGGCCTCCTTGGCCAGGTTGGCCACATCGCGCGGGCGGTTGGCCCAGTAGCCGTCGAAGCGCAGCTTGTTCATCATGATCGGATGGCGGCCGCGCGACAGAAACAGCAGGGCATAAGCCGTATTGACGTTGTCGCCCCAGCTCCCATCGGCATGCTGAGCGGCAAGCACGACACGGGACAATTCCGGGTACCAATTATGGTTTCCAAAGAACTTAAACCCGCTGGCCAACCCGACGCGCTCGATGCCGTAGAGGGCATACCCCCAGTGCCCGCCGATGCTTCGGCTCACGCCTACGCTGTGATCGCCCTGTTCCATCCACTCCAGGCCCCTCTTTAATGGGCCTGAAAATGGATCTCGCCCGACCGATGCGCCGAATTTAGGCCCATCGAGCCAGTCATGGCAGACGAACATGGAGGCGATTCCGGCACAGGTCATGGTGAGCGTACCGCTTCCGCCGTTGCGGGTGCCGTAGCCCCATTGGCCGTTGGGATCCTGGCAAGCGGTCCAATGATTTTCGACGAGCTGCCAGTAGGCATTGGGCACTTCGATGCCGGCTTCCGCGCCCGACCAGACGCCCAGCAGGCCGTACTGGGAGTTGGAGTTGTCGTAGTTGCCGTTGGATTTGACGTAGCTGTATCCGCCGTTCTTCTGCACCTTGAGAAGCCACAACACGTCGGCCGCCAGCGCCTGGTGGTCTTCTTTGCGATCGAAGAGGGCCAGTGCGGTGGCGCGGATTCCCCGGCCATAGGTGGTATAGCCGGACTGCTCGTCCATGGGATAGCGCTTCATGGCTTCGATGCAGCCGGTCATGAAGGTGGCATGGAGGTTGAGGCGCGGATCGCTGACGGCCTGCCCGCACTGAAGCAACGCGTAGACGCACAGGGCATCGGCTCCGTCATGGATTCCGTTGCCCGCGCCGCGCATGCCACGCCGGCGGATGACCGCGCCGTCGTTAAGCTCGAAGGTTCTAGGATCAAACTCGCCAATGAGATGATTCACGCCGGCCTGGATCGCCCGACCGATCTGCGCGTCGCCCAGTTCATCGCTGAACTGCGCCACCAATTGCACCGGCGGGCGGGCGATTCGCGGCGGCCTGTGCCGGGCGACGGAAACCAGGTCGGCATGCAAAGCCGAAGAGGCAGGGACACTTGCCGCCGTATCCGTCGCCGGCAACGAATTGGGGGCAGAATCGGCGCGGGTTGCCGGGCTGATGTTATTCGCGGGGACGCCACTGCGGTCGGGAGATTGCGACGTATCTTTACCGGAGGGGTTTGCAGCACGCGAGGCCGCAACAACTACCAGCCGCGCCTTTGGCTGCGTGGTGGCGGGAGCCGTGGCCGCTAAGGCAGTTAGCGTGGTTTTAGGTCGCAGTCGAGCAGCGCGGGCGGAGGCGGCGGCGCGGGCCACCAACTCCTTGAAGACATGCTCATCATCGGCGCCCGCGCGCTGGCGCAGAATCTTCAGTTGCGGATCATTCGGATGATGGGCGGCCAGAAAATCAGAAAGTTGGCGATATTTGACATGTGCCCTCTCGAAATCCCCCCGGGCCGTCAACACATGGGCATCGGATCGAAGAGTGTCGGCCTGCGCCCGCTCTTCGGCGAGTTGTCCCTTTTGAAGCGTTGTCCAAACTAAAAGCGCAAGCAGACCGGCAACCAATACTCCGCCCACGCCAATGGCGAGCCATCCGACACGCCCGATGCCGTGATGGCTTCCAAAGGCATTCGGCGTCTCAGCATCACGCGAAACATCGGATCCAGTGCCGCCTTTGATGGAAGCATCAGCCGCCGCTAATTCTAAAATCTTGCCCGGGAGGGTGAACGCATTGCCGCAGGCGGCGCAAATGGCGCGATGCCCGGCCTGGGAGTCGGAAAGGCGGGCGCGCTTGCCGCAATCGGGGCATCGGATGTTAATCGCCATCGCACCTTTCCCAGCTTCAAACGTTTCCGCGCTAAAACGCGGAAGGCAGGCGTTTTATTGTTGGCTGCCGGCGGGCGCTGGGCAAGTGCGGAGTACGGACACAAATGATCTCCCAATCCGTCGCTCTACTCGCGTATCCGCTCGCCAGCCAAAAGGGCCAGCAAATACAGGCGCGCTGGCACAGATCCGGCGACATTCGCCCAAGCATGTAGAGCTTCATCGGCGCGGGCGATCAATAACAAAACTTCGCTGCGACCGAATCTTCGCAGCAGATCATAATCCGCCTCGTGCCGCCGTTCTTGAAGGTATCTGAAGGTGTCCGCGACGCGGCGAAGTTCGGGGGGGATGTCGTGCCCCTCCAGGCCGGGCGCAAGTCGATTGGAAAGATTGCCACTGGCGAATGAAGCCGACACCCTTCTCATTGAGCCATGATCGAATGCACGGGCGAGAATCCCTCGCAGCCCTCGCGTTTCGCGCGCTGCTCCCAGAAGAGAGCGACACGCCTGATCGATCAAGAAATGAAAAACAGCGTAATAGATGGTGGATACGGATCGGCGAAGGTGATCCTGACGGGGACGCCCCGTGGCATCCCGCAGTGCCAAATGGCGAGCTTGTTCAAGCAGGTCTTCGGGCAAACCCACAGTATCGCCTCTTGCCGGATCAATCAAATGCCGGATCGTAATTGTAGCGGTCGTCAAAATCCGTTCGATGCATCACTGTGAACATCATGTAACGCGTCTCACCGGCCGACAACAACGCGGTGCGGATGGCTTCGTACACAGGCTCCATCCTCGCCCAACTCATCACCTCATCGGGAACGGCGTCGTCGAAAATTGCGTACACTTCAATAATCGGCTCACCGGTCGAGTCATCGCGCTCCTCGAATTTGATCTCCTTGATCTGCAAGTCGGCTGGCAACGCGAGCTTCGAGACAGACAAAACGACTGCCAACTCTTCCTCACTGAGCATGCGAGTGCTGCGGGGCATTTGGCCGATTGTATCTCGCCGGCCAGTGACGATCAATCCACCTGCCGCACGAATTGCTCATATAACTGCGCGTATTTTCCCTCGCGCGCCAGCAGCTCCTTATGCGTGCCGCGTTCGATGATTCGCCCCTGATCGATCACCAGAATACAGTCGGCTTTCATAATCGTGCTCAGGCGATGGGCGACGATGAACGTGGTGCGGCCTGCCAGTAGTTTCTCCAGCGAGCTTTGCACCAGCAGCTCCGTCGCGGTGTCCACGGCGCTGGTGGCTTCGTCGAGCATGAAGATGCGCGGGTCGGCCAGGAACGCGCGGGCGAAGCAGATAAGTTGGCGCTGGCCCAGGGACATGTTCGCGCCGCGCTCGCCGACTTGCGTTTCGTAGCCGTTCTGAAGCGTCTGGATCATGTCGTGGGCGCCGACGGCGCGGGCGGCGTTCATCACCTCGTCATCCGATGCCCCGGCCTTGGCATAGCGGATGTTCTCCACCACCGTGCCGGTGAACAGGTAATTGACCTGAAGCACCAAACCCATTTGGCGATGGAGTGACTCGCCGGTGACATTGCGGATGTCGTGCCCGTCCACCAGCACGCGCCCCTGTTGCGGCTGATAGAATCTTGCGATCAGTGAGATGATGCTGCTCTTGCCGCTGCCAGTCGCGCCGACCAGCGCGATGGTCTGGCCCGGCGTCGCGTGGAAGCTCACGCCATGCAGAACCGGGCGCTCGGGGTGATAGCCGAACGTCACATTCTCAAACTCCACTCGCCCGATGATTCGTGGCAGCGGTTTGGCATCGGGTTCATCCTGCACATCGGGGCGAAGATCCAGCAGCGAGAAGACGCGCTCGGCTCCGGCCATCGCCTGCATCAACATGTTGTACCACTGCCCGAAGGTAGTGATCGGGTTCATGAACCAGTCCCAATACAAACTGGCGGCAACCACCGCCCCCACCCCCCTGCCCGGCGGGAACTTGCCGCTGACGATTAGAAACGCGCCGTACGCCAGAATGATGATCTTGCCCAGGAAACGGATGAGATCGAGTACCGGCTGATAGACGCCGTTCAGGCGAGCCACCTGCACGTTGTTATTGGTGTTATTGACTTGCAGGAGGTTGAAGACGCCAAGGTTGGGGACCTGGCGGTTGAAGGCGGTGACCACGCGCATGCCGGTGATGTTCTCGGCCATGTTGGTGCTGACGCGCGTCCATCCCTCGCGCGCCCGTTGGAAGAGCACCGTCGCCTTTTGGAAATAGACGTGATTGGCAAGAAGGAGCAAAAGCCCAAGCCACGCGACGGAGAGAAACAGCCGGATATCGGTGGTGGTCGCGAGCATCACGGCGGACACGAGCATCATCAACAGATTCGAGCAGATGACGTGCAGCCCCCACACATTCACTTCGCGCAGGCTGTTCACATCGCTGGTGCATCGACTGATGATGCGGCCCAGTTTTGTCTTGTCGTAATAGCTCATCGAGAGCCGTTGAAGCTGGCCGAAGAGCCGGCGGCGCAGGGTGAATTGCACGCGCTCCCCGGCGCCGGTCATTACCAGGATCGTGAAGCGCTGGAAGATGATGGCCACGCCGATGCACAGCGCCCACATGCCGATCAGAAACAACACATGATGCACGGCGCCCGTTTCGGTGGGCTGCGGATGCAGCGCGCCCTTTTGAAATCCGACGCCAAAATCGATGATCCATTGCATGAACTTGGGCGAGAGCATATCGAGGATGGTCATCGCCACCCCCAGCGAAACGCCCAGCGCGTATTGGCTTTTATATGGCGCGAGCAACCCCAGCTCTCGACCCAGAAGCGCGCGGTCAATCGGCCGATAGCGCTGCTCCTCATCATCCACCAGCGGCGGCGGCGCGGGCAGGCCCGCAGGCACGGCCGGCCCTTTCCTGCGCGAGCGAATGAATGGAATTGCGGTCAACGGCGTTCCTTCCTTGAAGGACGAGTAGTCCCAGGCGAATGTACCGGTCCAAAAAAATGAAGCAAGCAACGAATGTCTGATCCCGCCCTGGCGTGGTCACTTCAGTGACCATGCCGTCAATCATCCCAAACATCGCATCGCATTATCCTCGTCCCCGACGTCCCAGATGATTTTTGCGCCAACGGGACGCCCTCGCAGTCCACACGCGTCCCTCTGGGACACCCGCTGAAGGTGCGCCTCGCGGTTGGCCGCACAAGATTCTTCGTCATCTCATTTCCGTGGCTCGCAGCACCTAATATCTCCCCCATTCCGCAACCCCAACCCCCGCGCAGCAAAAAGCCCCCGGTGCCAACCGAGGTTGGTTCCGGGGGCCTTTAGTATAAATGCTGGCGGTGACCTACTTTCC
>DASRLH010000282.1:0-28957 GCA_035648595.1 Tepidisphaeraceae bacterium | reverse complement strand
AAAACCGCAAGTCCGACGGCCCACCCGGCTGGCTCACCCTCTGGCGCGGATGGAATGACCTTCACCTGATGGTCATGGGCGCGCGGGCGGCTGGACTGGAAAAAATGTGACGAAAGATGAGGCGAGACGCCCGTGATACGTCGACCCCATTCGTTCCAAATACCACACCGCGTTGCATTCGGCTGAAGTTTTACGGGGCCACAAATGGGCACGAATGGGAAAGCAGGCCATATGTGCGAGGTCGCAGATCAGGCGATTACGGAAGGCGGCGAATCGAGATCGGTCGCGCGGAGACAATCGATTGCCTGCCGCACCGTCGCGCAAACATGGAGCATTTCCCTGGCTCGCGGCCGGATGAACCTTTGCTCGATGCCATGATCGATCATGGCCAGAAGCGGGTCGTAAAAGCCGGCGATGTTGAGCAGGACGATCGGCTTTGCATGAAAGCCCAGGAAGCTGCCGACGAGGATTTCGAGGATTTCCTCGAGCGTGCCCAGCCCGCCGGGCAATGTGATGAAGGCGTCGGCTTTCTCCTCCATCAGCGCCTTGCGCTCGCGCATGCCCTGCGTCACGAGCAGTTCGTCGCATTTTTCATCGGCGATTCCCTCATCAACCAGGCGTTGGGGCGTGATGCCGATTACTTTCCCGCCGGCGTTGCGGGCGGCGCCAGCCAGCGCGCCCATGCAGCCGCAGTCGTTGCCGCCGTAGACCAGTTGCCAGCCCTGCCGGGCGATCGCGTCGCCAAGGGCGGCCGCCGCGTCGAAGTAAACGCGCGCCACATCACGGCTGGAAGAGCAATAGACCGCGACGGAATGGATGGATGGCATGGCAGATGTCCGTAGGTGCATTACAGACGCGCGGTGAAGAGCGACAGCTAAAAATCCGAAATCCGAAGCACGAAATCCGAAACAAACTCAAAAGCAAAAGAAGCGAAAAATTCAAAACTGCGCATCCGGCGGTTCATCTTTTGAGTTTTTTTCCTTTGGGTTTGGAGCTTGGTTCGGAATTCCTCCGCTTGGCGGCGTTTGGGATTTCATCTTCGTCCGCCCAATCCCGGCGTCGCCTCTGCCCCCGAAGTATTCCACCGCCTCGATCACATCGGCGAATACTTTGGTCGCCGTCTCCGTGATGAATGGCGACGGCGCGTTCCTGGCCTTCCAGATCACGAACACCTCCTTGCCGCCTTCGAAAGCATGTTGCAGTTCGCGCTCCACGCCGCTGGAGAGGGCGGGACGGCCGGTGGGAAGTTGCGGGATCAGGCTGATGATCATGTCGGACTGATCGATCATCTTGAAATCGCGGGCGTAAATCTGGCCCATGATGTCGCCGCTGATTTGGGCCACATCCGCGGTTTTCAGGGTCATCGGCCCCTCGGCGCCAATCACCTCGATGGTCGTGCGGCCTTCCTGCATCGCTTGGATGGCCGACATATGCAGGGAATATTCGTCCACGTCGGCCGGATCGAAACAGGTGAAATGCTCATGCATGACGCGCTTGAACGCGTCGATCTCCGCCAGCGTGGCCGGCAGATCCGTTACGTGCGTCATGGGGAAGGAGAGATAGGCCCGTTTGCGCGAGCGCTCAAAAAGCAGACGGTAAACGGTTTGCGTGGTGGCAGCGCCCCGGCCGCGCGAGATCATGTAGAAGTGCCCGTAGCCGCTCAGGGCGTTGGCGAGGATTTCGGTGGCGAGCAATTCCTCCTCGCGCCAGACCATGATGTCCTTGAGCGTGTGGTCGATGTCGTGATCGCGCAGCAGACGTTGGTGCACGTTCTCGGCGTTGTCCACCAGCGTGAAATACGCATCCGCCTTGAACGACTTCATCTGATCGAAATCAAACGCGGCGAATAAGCCGTGCTTCCAGCGGAAGGTGGCATGGGTGTTCACCAGAACATGCTCATGCCGGTCGGCGGTGCGCAGGATTTCCTTGAAGACCGCCCGCCGTAGCGTATTGAGCCGGCCCATTGGCAGATTAAGAATCCGTCCCGCCGGCACGTCCGGCGCCTCGGCGTACATCATCTGCCCGACGTGGCACACCTCCAGATCAAACCCCCGCGCGCGAGCCTGCGCCTTGACCGCTTCCAGGTACGGGCCTTTATCAACGCCAACTTGTCCACTCACGATCGCGCGCATGGCATCTCCGCAACGGAGGGCTTTCTGTACGAAACGGTATTGTAGCCGTGTAACACTTCAGCGGGGTGCGGCCAATTTTTGTGGCATGGGCAGCTTGCCCATGTGTGCGGTACTCCGCACTGATCTGCGGCAATCCGTCGATGCAACCGCGTGGGCACGATGGCCCCATCAACGTATCACGGGCGTCCCGCCCGTGCATTGTGCTTGAGACTTGCAATATCGCGGTTCCTCGACCACCGCGCCGTCCGCACGGGCGAGACGCCCGTGATACGTTGACGGGCTTCGTCCCGTGAGTCCTTGTACCTTGCAATCGGTCGGGGGGTCACGAAGCCAGAGGGTCCTAATGTAGCAGCACGTCGATGATCCCCAATGTTCCCAGCAGCAGGCTAATGACGCCATTAATGGTGAAGAACGCGAGTCCGGCTTTCGATAAGTCGTCGGCGCGAACGAGGCTTTGCTCGATGATGAGCAATGCAATGGCGATCCCGACGCCGACAAAATAAAGCGAATGGAGATGCGGCGTGGAAAAGCCCAGGGCGATGAGCATCGCCGCGCAAACGCCGTGCGTGGCCCGGCTCACCCAAAGTGCCGGGCCGATGCCCAGTTTGGCGGGCACGGAAAAGACGCCGCACGCCAGGTCGCTGTGATAATCCTGGCAGGCGTAAATGATGTCGAACCCGGTGGTCCAGCATAACACCGCCGCGAACATCCAAATCGGCGGCCAGGCGATGTCTCCACGAATTGCAACCCACGCGCAAACCGGCACCAGGGCCAGCGCGCCGCCCAGATAGTAATGACATAGCCGGGTGAATCGCTTGAGCAGCGGATATGCCGCCAGATATGTCAGCACCGGCACTGAAAAAATCAGCGGCCAGATATTGCGGTAGAAAACATGGAAGCCTGCGGTGGCTATGATGAACAGCCCGACGGAAGCCGCCACGATGACCACGTAAAAGCCGCGCGACAACATTCCGCTGGGAATCGCCCGGCGCGCGGTGCGCGGGTTGAGCGCGTCCAGCCGGGCATCAAGCAGCCGATTGACGGCCATCGCCACTGTCCGTGCCGTCACCATGCAAACTAGAATCAGCAAGAGCTTGCCCGCGCGCGGCCAGCCATTTGGCTCGACATCCCGCGAGGCCAGGAAAGTGCTGAGCAGCGCGAAGGGGAGCGCGAAGACCGTGTGCGCGATTTTGATGTCGCCGGCGAAGGCCGAAAATTTTGCCGGAAGGGAAGCGTGCGCATCCGGGTTCGGCATGACCTGCGCTGAATCCATGAGATTGGGCGGGCTCATGCTCAATGTAAAGTCCTCCTCCGAGTTTGCCTCATCCATCGTGGGGGCTGGGAGATCGACGAGGCTTATCGCAATTCGCACGCTGCAATCGTAGGGTCCGCTTCAGCGGACGCGGTTCTGGGGCGGGGGTGAAAGAACTGCGTTCGCTGAAGCGAACCCTACGTCGCGTTTTGGGCCTGCGACCGAGGAGCAGCGTTCGCTGAAGCGAATTACGTAGCGCGCCTTATCTTGTCGTGTTCCCTATCACATCCGGGCAACCGGCGGGCGCACGTTCTTTGGATCCCACCGCGTTTCAAGCGCATGCGGCACGCCGATGAGATCCAGCAACTTTCCCGCGACAAAATCGACGACGTCGCCCACGGTTGCGGGGTTCAGATAAAAGCCGGGATTGCACGGCGCGACGATCGCGCCGGCATCGGTGAGTGTCTTGTAGTTGTTTACATCCATCGGCGACAACGGCATCTCGCGATGCGCCAGCACGAGCCGCCGCCGCTCCTTGAGCGTGACCGCCGCCGACCGGCTGATGAGGTTATCCCCCAAGCCATGCGCCACTTCAGCCAGCGTGTTGCTCGAACAGGGGACGATCACCATCCCATCGTGAAGAAAGCTGCCGCTGGCGAGTTTGCAGCCCACGTCGTTGTAGTTGTAGGCGGTAATGGTGTGATTCGCGCTGCCCGCCAGGGCCGCTATATCCACTGTTTCCATCCCCAGTTCATCGTGCAACAGCCGCCGTCCAAGCGGCGAGACGATCAGGTGCACCCCCACGCCCGCCGACACAAGTCCATGCAAAAACCGCTGCGCATACAGCGCGCCGCTGGCCCCGGTGATGGCGGTTACGATTTCCATATCATCCAATGATACATGCGATTAACGTAGAAGCGGCGTCCTCTCCACTTTCTTCGCGCTGGGGCACGCGCGCGTTCTTTTAGGGAAGCGTAAACGTCGATGCTTTGGTGGGGCAGACATTCTTGACGCCCCGGCAAAAAGTCGATTTCGTCCACCAAAACCTTCGATTTTCGGCCAAAAACGCGGAAAATTCCTGTGGCTTTCGACTTTTTGCCGGGGCGTCATTCTTGTCTGCCCGAATCCGCGAGTGCCGGGCATTCCTGCCCCGCCGAATGCCCTCCGTTCACGCGTCAGCTTGATCGCGCACCCCCCGATAGCACACGCAAACGCCAAACGTCATCGGATGTTGCTCGACGTTCGCGAACCCCGCCTCGCGCATCATCTGCATCATCTGCTCGCGGCTGATAAACGTGTTCACTGATTCCGGGAGGTATTTGTAAGCGCCGGTTTTGTCGCCGCTGACCAGCGTGGCGGTGCGGGGGAGAATCTTGCGGAAATAGAAGTTGTACAGGCCCCGCAGCATGGGATTGGTCGGCAGTGAAAACTCCAGAACCAGCAGCCGCCCGCCGGGCCGCAGCACGCGATGGAACTCGCGGATGGCGGCGGCGGGGTCCTGTACATTGCGGATGCCAAAAGCAATCGAGACAACGTCCACCGACGCATCCGCCATCGGCAGGGCGGTGGCGTCGCCGCACGACCATTGCGTGATGTCCGCCAGATGAAATGACCCGCCCACGCCGCGCGCGGGCCGCGACAGCGCCTTGGCCCGCGCCAGTGGCAGCATCTCATACGTGAAATCAATTCCTGTCACCCGGTCGCGCGGCGGGAGCATGCGATTGCCCCATCCCGCGCCGACATTGGTTACATCGCACAACGCCTGCGCGAATTTAAGCGTGAGATCGCCGGTGCCGCACGCCACATCCAGCACGGCATCGGACGCACCCAAACCCGCCAGTTTCACCGCCTTGCGCCGCCAGCGCTGGTCCATCCAAAGGCTGTGCAGGCGGTTATTGAGGTCATAGCTGGGCGCGATCGCCGCGAACATCCGCTGCACCCGCCCTCGCTTATCGGCGACGACATGCGGGTTGCGCAGCAACCGCTCATCCCAGGCCGGCTCCGAAACATTTATGCGCGGGTCAGTGGAAATCATCTTGGAAAAGGTCAGTATATACGGGATGAGAGTCAGTTGTCAGTTGTCAGTTGTGGGTTGTTTGTTGTAGGTAGTGGGTTGTCAGTGTCTGGTCGGAAGTGCTTGAATTTGGTTATCTGGCTCGCAGGTTCTTTGCCGACTGTCAGGCTGAGTGCCCACAATCAACAATCCACAACCCACAACCCACAATTAGCCACTGACCACTGACAAAACCGGAGGTTTCGGATGACCGAATGGATTTGGTTTAACGGCGAGATTCTTCCCTTTTCCCAGGCCCGCATCGGGGTCGAGGATCGGGGCTTTCAGTTCGCGGACGGCGTCTATGAAGTCGTGCGCCTCTACGACGGGCGGCCTTTCACGCTGTTCGAGCATCTTGAACGCCTGGCCCGCTCGGCCGCCGCGATCGAAATTCCGATGCCGTTGGCGACGGATGCGCTGGCAATCGAGATTGGCCGGCTGATAGACAAATCCGCCGTTCGCGATGGCATGGTCTATCTGCAACTCACGCGTGGCTGCTCGCCGCGCAATCATGTGATCCCGGATCAACCCCGGCCCACGCTGCTGTTTTACGTCCGCCCGCTCCCCCCGGTGCCGGCCCCCGGCACGGGCGCGGGCGCGAAGCTGATGGCGGTCGCCGACGAGCGGTGGAAGCGCTGCCGGATCAAGTCGATCGCGCTGCTCCCCAACGTGCTGGCGAAAAGCCAGGCGGTGGCGCGCGGATTCGACGAGGCCATTTTCATTGACGAAGGCATCGTCACCGAGTGCTCGGCCAGCAATTTCTTCGCGGTGATCGGCGGCAGCTTAATCACCCATCCCGTCGGCCCCAAAGTGCTGCCGGGCGTGACGCGGGCCGTGCTATTGGAATGCGCCGCCGCGCTGGGCATCGGCGTGGAGGAGCGGCCCATCACCGAATCCGAGGCGCGCGGCGCGGCGGAGTTGTTCATCACCAGCACCACGCGGGAAATCAGTTGGGTGTCGCATTGGAACGAGCAGTCCGCCGGCCAGGGCCGCTGCGGGCCGATCACGCTCGCCTTGCACCGGGCATTACAGGAGCGAATCAGGGAAGAGACGATGGCGGCGGGGGCGCCGGTGATGGCCAAGAGTGCGTGACGGCCCATCCGTTCACGCCGATGTCGTCCGCAAACTTTGATATGACAAGTTGAACGCCGAGGTATCCCTGATCATGAACGATCCTCTTTCCCCCGACCTCCTTGCGAGAATCGACGCCTATTGGCGCGCGGCGAATTACTTGTCCGTGGGGCAAATCTATCTGCATGACAATCCCCTGCTTCGCGAGCCGCTGCAACTGTCGCATGTGAAGCACATGCTGCTGGGGCACTGGGGCACGACGCCGGGGCAGAACTTCATCTATGCCCATCTGAACCGGATCATCAAGAAGTATGACCTGGATATGATCTACGTTTCGGGGCCGGGCCATGGCGGTCCGGCGCTGGTGGGCAATACTTATCTCGAAGGCACCTACAGCGAAGTTTATCCGCACATCACGCAAGACGAGGCGGGCTTGAAGAAACTGTTCACGCAGTTTTCCTTCCCCGGCGGGATTCCAAGCCATGTCTCGCCCGAATGTCCAGGGTCGATCCATGAGGGGGGCGAACTGGGGTATTCCATCAGCCATTCGTTCGGCGCGGTGTTCGACAATCCGGCGTTGCTCGCCGCCTGTGTCGTTGGCGATGGAGAAGCGGAAACCGGCCCTCTGGCCACCGCGTGGCACTCGAACAAGTTTCTCAATCCGATCACCGATGGCGCTGTTCTGCCGATCCTGCATCTCAATGGGTACAAGATTTCCAACCCCACGATTCTTGCGCGCATCCCACAAACCGAGTTACAGAAATTATTGGAAGGCTACGGCTGGAAGCCGTATTTCGTGGAAGGGCACGAGCCTGAAAAGATGCATCAGGCAATGGCCGCGACGCTCGATATCTGCATCGAGCGGATCCGGCAGATCCAGGTTGACGCCCGAAACAAGGGCGTTGCCGCGCGCCCGCTTTGGCCGATGATCGTGCTCAAGAGCCCCAAGGGATGGACGGGGCCAAAGGAAGTGGACGGCCTTCCCAACGAGGGGACTTTCCGCGCACACCAGGTGCCGTTGTCAGACCCGGCGAAAAATCCGGCGCATCTCAAGCAACTTGAAGAATGGCTGCAAAGTTATAAGCCTCGTGAGCTTTTCGATGAGAGCGGCCGCCTGAAACCGGAATTGGCGGAATTGGCGCCCAAAGGCAGCCGTCGGATGGGCGCCAACCCGCACGCCAACGGCGGGCTCCTGCTGCACGATCTGAACATGCCGGACTTTCGCGATTATGCCGTGAGCATACCATCGCCCGGCTCGGTTGATGCCGCCGACACGCTCGTCCTGGGCCAGTTTCTCCGCGACGTGGTGAAGTTGAATGCCGATCAGTGTAATTTCCGAATCTTTGGTCCCGATGAAACGCTCTCCAACCGCCTGGACGTGGTTTTTGAAGCCACCAATCGCCAATGGGAGGCCCAGACGCAAAAGAACGATGAGTTTCTCGCCCCCGCCGGCCGCGTGATGGAAATGCTCAGTGAGCATCAGTGCGAGGGCTGGCTGGAGGGATATCTGCTCACCGGCCGCCACGGGTTGTTCAACTGCTACGAGGCGTTTATTCAGATCATCGACTCGATGTTCAGCCAGCACGCCAAGTGGCTGAAAGTCACTTCCCGGCTGCCTTGGCGTCGCAAGATCGCATCGCTCAATTACCTGCTCGCCTCGCATGTCTGGCGGCAAGATCACAATGGTTTTACGCATCAGGATCCCGGGTTTCTCGATCACGTCGTCAACAAGAAGGCGGAAGTGGTGCGCGTGTATCTTCCGCCGGATGCAAACTGCCTGCTGTCGGTGATGGACCATTGCCTTCGGAGCCGCCAGTATGTGAACGTGGTGGTTGCCGGCAAACACCCGGCGCCGCAATGGCTCTCGATGGACGCCGCCGCCAGGCATTGCACGGAAGGGATCGGCATTTGGGAATGGGCCAGCAGCGATCGCGGCGTCGAGCCGGATGTCGTAATGGCCTGCGCGGGCGACGTGCCCACCCTGGAGACGCTGGCCGCCGTCTCGCTGCTGCGTAAGTCGCTTCCCGATCTGAAAATCCGCGTAGTCAACGTCGTCGATCTCATGAAGCTCCAACCTGACACGGAACATCCGCACGGGCTGAGCGACACAGACTTCGATTCAATATTCACAACCGACAGGCCCGTCATCTTCGCGTTCCACGGCTACCCCTGGCTCATCCATCGGTTGACATACCGCCGGAACAACCACCACAACCTGCACGTCCGCGGCTACAAGGAAGAAGGCACCATCACGACACCCTTCGACATGACGGTGCTCAACGATCTGGATCGCTTCCATCTGGTCATGGACGTGATCGACCGCCTGCCCCACCTGGCCGGAAGGGGCGACTACCTGAAACAGGACGCGCAGAACAAGCTTTTCGAGCACAAACAGTACATCCGCAAGTATGGCCAGGACATGCCCGAGATTCGGGAATGGAAGTGGACCCCGATCGGCAAGCCTTAAATTCGTACCACTTCCGGCGAATGTATCGCGGTAGGATACGTGGAACGAATGCGGTCAACGTATCACGGGCGTCCCGCCCGTGCCGATGGCGTGGCAGTAGAGGAGCCGCGCTACTTTGAATCTCAACGCACCGGGCACAGGCGAGACGCCCGTGATACGACCAGCACATTCGACGCTCGAATTCGAAATTCATCTGTTCTGGCGGCTGAAGTGTTACTTGATTTCGAGGATAGCGCATGTCTGACGCCAATGAGACACCCCAACCGCCGGCCGGCGGCCCGTTGATCCTCACCATCAACGGCGGCTCATCGAGCATCAAGTTCGCGGCGTTTTCTTCGAGCGATCCACCCACGCGCCGGCTAAGCGGGCAGGTCGAGCGGATCGGCGAACCGGGGACGCAGCTCGTTGCCCAGCGCGAGGCCGGCTCGGCGCCGGATGTTCGGCCGATCGATTCGTCCGATTACCGCCGCGCGGGTGAAACCCTGATAAAATACCTTCGCGAACGTCTGGGCCGCGCGGCACTCGCCGGCATCGGGCATCGCATTGTCCACGGCGGCGTGAATCTGGTCGAGAATCAATTGATCACTCCCGCCGTGCTCGGCGAATTGCGCCAAACGCAGCCGCTCGATCTGGCACATCTGCCGCGCGAAATCTCCCTGATTGAAGCGTTCGGCGAGGCCTATCCAGCGCTGCCGCAGGTTGCTTGTTTCGATACCGCGTTTCACCGCGACATGCCGGGCGTCGCCCGCATGTTGCCGATCCCGCGCCATTATCATGATGCGGGAATCCGGCGGTTGGGTTTTCATGGCCTGTCATATACCTATCTCATGATGCGGCTTGCGGAAATCGCCGGCGCGGTCGCGGCCAAGGGCCGGATCATTCTCGCCCACCTGGGCTCGGGTGCGAGCATGGCCGCCGTGCGCTGCGGCAAGCCGATCGACACCACGATGGCATTCACGCCCACCGCCGGATTGGTGATGGGGACGCGGCCCGGGGATCTGGATCCGGGCCTTCTGGTCTATCTGATGCGCGTCGAAAACCTCACAGCCGATCAATTGGATGATTTCATTTCTCGCCGCTGCGGATTGCTCGGCGTTTCGCAAACCAGTTTTGACATGCGGGTTTTGCTGAACCACCGGGCTGCCGATCCGCGTGCCGCGGACGCCGTCGATCTTTTTTGCTACCAGGCGAGGAAGTTCATCGGCGCATTGAGCGCGGCCCTGGGCGGCTTGGACACGCTGATTTTCGCCGGCGGCATCGGAGAGCATTCCCCGCAAGTGCGCGCGGAAATCTGCGAGGGCCTGGAGTTTCTGGGCCTGGACCTCGATTCAGCCGCCAACGCGATGGGGCATGATGTGATCTCCGCGAGAAACAGCCGCGTGACCGTCCGTGTTATCCCCACCGACGAAGAGGTGGTCATCGCCCGAGCAGTCCGCCAGGCCCTGCGGGATTCCGCTTCAACCAGCCAAAAGTAGGCATTGTCGTCCCGGAGACCAGCGGGCTCCTGTCGATCAATGGCTGGCTTGAAGAAACGCGGTGATTTTTCGCGTTTCCGGGCCGGTGAGATCCGCCCGCGAACGCATGTGCATCACGATGGTCTGCCACTGCGCGCTGCTGAAACTTTGCGGCGAGCGCATGTTGTGGCAACGCGCGCAGTTTTCGGCCCATAGCTGGGCGCCGGTCTTTTGAGAGTCGGCCAATGGCGCGGCAGGCGCGCTCGGCTGGGAGGCGGGTGCGGCGGTAATGGGCTGGGCGTTATCCCCGCAGCCGGCCAACAGCCAAGCGAGGGGGATCAATGCGAATGTGAACAAGGTTTTGAAATGCATGGTCGGATACCTTCCCTTTTACAACCCAAACCCGAGTTGGAAGAAGACGGCGTTTTCACTAGGACCGATTTTCCGGTCATCGACCTCGTAGGCCGCTTTTAGCACCACCGAGGGCGTGATCCAATAGTCTATGCCAAACTCGATCGCCTGTTCATGCTCGCCTCCGGGCGAGCGGAGCGGCGTGCGGAGCAGATTGTATCGCGTGATGAACTCCAGGTTCTGAAGGATGTGGCTGCCCGAAAGCGTGGGACGATAGGCCAGCTCGGCATATCCGCCGTTGCGATAGTTGCCGAAGGACGTGGGGCCAAAACCCAGCGCACCCTTGGGATCGTAAGTGGCATTGGCGACCTCTGACCAGACCCATTCGGTGCGCGCGGTGACCACGCCGCCCAGGGGCCGCACCTCCTGCACCCAATTCAGATCGACGGCCTGGAGCAGGGCGTAGGCGTGCTCGAATCCATCGGGCGCGGTCTGGGCATATTCGAATGAATAGCCGGTTTCGAGTTGTGGAACCGGAAGGAAGCCCAATCGCCCGCCGACCGCCTTGCCGTTGTTCAGATCGGTGTAGTCGGAGAAGTTGAGGCTGCCGGCGGCGGCTGGATCGCGCGTGATCAACTGCGGGCCATTGGTGACGTACGCATCATACGTCATTTTCATGTTTCCAATGGGCGCGGCCCCGCGGGCGAATACGCCGACCTCGCTGATGGGCGCGATTCCGTTCCCGCCGAAGACCAGCGGATCATCGGGCAGCTTGTTGATCCACGGCGGATCGAAGTGATTGTGGTATTGCCCGAATGGAACCACGAACAGCCCGCCGCCGACCAACAGGTAGTCATTCACCACATAGGTCGCATCGGCAACGCCCAGATCCACGCTGGTGGAGGAGTTGGAGCTCGCATCGGTGCTGACGCCCAAGCCGAACGCCGCCTCGAACAGCAGGCGATCCGTCGGCTGCCAGAGGATCAGCGGGCTGACGTTTGCCGAGAAGGTGGAGTCTGTATTGCGCTGGTTTGTGAACCCGACGGCGGCATCGCCGGCAATGACCAGATGCTCGGTGCCGGGGATCGCCGAGCGGATTTGGTCCTGGAGTCCGCGAATTTTCCGGTTCAGCTCATCCAGGTCATCCTGTGTCACGGGAGTCGTCGCGGTCAATTCACCCGCGTGCGTTGCGGCGACGCCTTGGGTGCCGGCATTGACCTCCGCGCCGTCGGGCGATGGAGCGGGCGGCTTTTTTGCCGGCGGCGGGGCGATGGTTCGTACATAGTCGATGACCCTCCACCGATCCGTATCCGAGAGCAGCTTCAGGTAGGACGGCATGGGCGCTTTGCCTTCGGTGACTTTCCAAAAGAGCGCGCCGTCGGACTGAGAGGCGATCTTGGGATCGGACAAATCCTTGGGTTTGGGGGTGAGGGCGATGGCGGCCGGCCCGTCACCCTTGCCCGCCGCGCCATGACAGGCGAGGCAACTGGATTCGTAAATCTTCTTGCCGGCGGCGACGGCTTCCGCGCTGGTGGGCACCGGGTTCTTCTTGGCCGCCGCGCTCGCCGGCGCCTTCCAATCATCCGCGGGTGTATCGGCCGCGAAGGAATAGTTGGTCGCCAGCGCCGCCAGCACTATGCCGGCCAACACTTCCAGGCGTCCCGCGACGCCCTTCTTTTTGCGATGTCTCATTTCGTTCGCTCCATTAGTGGGCTGCCGGCTGTTTCACGGCAAACGCGCGGGTATAGTCCGCCAGCGCTTGAATCTGCTCGGCAGATAGTTTGTCTTTGAACGCGGGCATCAGGGGCGGCTTGCCATCCTGAATGCGAAGGATGAAATCCTTGTCGGTGCGGGTCTTCTGCCAAATTGGATCAGTGAAGTTGGGGATGGTCGGAAATGCGACGCGCAGTGCGTTTCCGGTACCATCGACGGCGTGGCACGCCATGCAATTCGCGGTATAGAGGTTGGCGACATCCAGTTTTTGCAACGGCGCCGCTGGCGCCTTGCGCGGCGGCGCCGACGCGACGGCGGCGGCCGGCTCGATCATGCGCACGTCGGTTGCGATGGCATAAATCGTCAGCCCAACCAATGACAGCACGCTGATGCCGAAGATCGTCATCGCCTTGGGGCGGCGGCGCGGATCGAGGGCGGTTCCGCGATCGAGAAACGGCCAGAAAAACAAGATGCAGAAAAACAGCGACGGCAGTACGAATGTTCCGAGCACTTCATAAGGGCCATGAAAAAATCGCAACAGTCGAAACAAAAACATGAAATACCATTCGGGCCGCGCCTGATACGCCTTGGAAGGATCGGCCATGGCGCCCAACGGCGCGGGGTGAGAGTACGTCCAACCCACCAAAATCAGCAACAGTGCGAGGGCGACGATGGCATCCTTGAAGATTTGGTTGGGCCAGAAGGGTTGGCGATCTTTCAGCAGATCCTCCTTGCTGCGCCACCAGGCCGTGGTGACGCCGTGCAGGCGGAACAGATACAGGTGGACGACGACAAGTCCGATGATCGCGCCCGGCAGCACGAATCCGTGCAGCGCGAAGAAGCGCGTGAGGGTGAGGTTGCCCATGTCCGGGCCGCCTTGCAGAAGCAGGCGTAGTTTCTCGCCGATCAGGGGGATGGTGCTGACGATGCCGATTCCGACCTTGCTCGCCCAATACGCGCGCTCGTCCCAGGGCAGGAGATATCCGGTGAACGCGAGGCCCAGTGTCGCGGCAAGCAGGAGAACGCCGGTCATCCACGTTAATTCGCGGGGTCGTTTGTACGCGCCCCAGATGAAGACCTGCGTCATGTGAAGCAGCAGGAGGACGACCATGGTGCTGGAGCCCCAGTGGTGGATTCCGCGGACCAGCCAGCCGAGGGGCGCTTCGGTTTGAATATATTTCACGCTCTGCCATGCCGTGCCGACGGAGGGGGCATAGCAGGTGACGAGCAGGATGCCGGTGATGACCTGGAGGATGAAGTTGAACAACAGCAGGCTGCCGAACGCCGCCGCCCAGCGCGATCCGCCGAGCACGGGCTCGAGCAGCACGTGTTCCTTGAGTTCGCGCCAGCCGGTTCGCGAGCCAAAGAAACCGGCGGCGGGTGCCGGGCCGGACTTCTCAAGTTGATTTGCGTTTTGAATCATTACGTCGCTCTTGAGACTTCCGCCGCCTGCAATGGCATTTGTTGTCGTGACACGGGCACCCATCAGACCTGCACGACGATGCGCTGTGCGACCCCAATCTCGAAATCCTGCCATCGCACCCACAGGTTTTTGCCGCGCACTTCGTATTCGAGCGGGTCCAACCCCCGAGGCGGCGGCCCGCTGATGCGCGCCCCATCGGGGCCAAACACGCCCCCATGACACGGACATCTGAATTGCGAAGCGGCGGCATCCCACGGAACCGGGCAGCCCAAATGCGGACAGATCGGCGAGAGCACCTTGATGCCATTGGACTCGGCCGATTTGACGAAAACCCACACCGACCGTGATTGGCTGGTCTTCACCCATCCATCCTGCCGGACAATTTCGATCGGGCGCAAGGTCCACGTCCCCTTGGGAATGGATTCGATCACCCCGGCATCCGCAAAATCACTCTCCGCCGCTGCGTTGCCGGCCTTGCGGCGCAGCGGCCCGATCACAAACGCCACGACCGGCGTGAGAATCAGACCGCTCATGCCCGCGATCAGCGCGGTCGTACAGATGGACAGGAATCGCCGGCGATCAGGGATGTCTGCCATGCATTTATACCTTTTTGCTCCCATCCCCGCGAGCATTACAGCGAAGGTTGGCTTGCACGTCTACCCTGAATATTCCAATAATTTTCGGGTGCGCCCAATATTCCGGGAGGGGCATTGGCGGACGGTGGGGCAGACATTCCTGTCTGCCTCGAATCGGTGAGTGGAGGACATTCTTGTCCTCCCGAACCGATTCGAATCCGCTCGGCGGATCATTTCAGCCCTTCAGCGTGATTTTCATAAAATTACGGATTCGCTGGCGCTGGCCGTCGCTGATGTTTCCCTGAACGGCGATCCGCAATATTCGTTGCGAATTCCAGTTGCCGATGACGCGGAACACTCCCGGTGCGGCGACTTCGCGCAGCAGGAAGTCGGCGGTATCGGAGCGGCGGCCGGGGGGGAAGCGGCCGCGGAAATGGACGCGGCCCCGGCGGACGGTGATGCGGAAATCATCCTTCCCGCGCCACGCGATAAACCCAAGCCATGCGAGCAATATCACGCCGGCGGCGGCGATCAGCTTGCCGTACCAAGGGGCCGGGCCCTCCTCAAACGCCGTCGAGAGCAGCCGCAAACACGGGCGCGCCGACGGCGAAAGCAAGGTAATTGCATGATAAACGCGGGAGATATCCATGATTTTGCAGCGAATTGTCCGCGCATCGGGGGCGGTTTCAATTGCCGAAAATTGCGAAATCCGGGCGTGAAGTTGGGCGGCGTAAATTTATTTTTTTATGGGGGTGTTTTCGCTTGGCGCGCGAAGTGTCATCCGTATAGTCCGGTAACCTACGCAAGATAGGTAACGCAGAGGCCGCTTTTATGGGGTCTTCGTGGCGCGGGACTCGCGCCACACTCTTGCACGACTGGTTCGGCTCCGTCGGGCCAATTCCTCAATTTAGCCGTGGTGTTTCGGCGTCCGCAATTTTGCGTGGCATCGCCGCATCGGCGTTTCGTTGACTTTCAGCACCGGAGAAATGATGGCCGATCGCCTAATTCGTGAAAACTGGCACAAGATCAAAGGCGCCCGCAGGTTACGCGCCGCCAAGCGGGCAAACCCCGCACTGATCGCTAGCGCCGCCCGCCGCGGGGCCGGCGGGGGGGCAATGGCGGGGTTTGTCGAAAGCCTTGAATCCCGCACGCTCTTGTCCTCCACCTGGTTTGTCGCGCCCTGGGGATCGAATCGAAACCCCGGCACGCAAGCCGCGCCGTTTCAGACGATTCAGCAGGCGGCCAATGTCGCCAATGCCGGGGATCACGTGGAAATCCGTGCCGGCACTTATCACGAAACCGTATTACCCGCCCATTCGGGCACGGCAGGCGCGCCGATCGTCTACGAAGCCTACAACGGGGAGAACGTGACGATCAGCGGGGCCGATCCCATCGGCGGATGGTCCGGCAGCAACGGCAGCACCTACAAGGCCTCCATGCCCGTCGATCTGGGCGAAGGCAATAATCAGCTATTTGTGGACGGGCGGATGATCAACGAGGCGCGCTGGCCCAACACCAGCCTCGATCCCTCCCATCCCACGCTTGCCACTGCCGGAAGCGCCACCCACAGCGGCGACACTGCGACCATCTACGATTCATCCCTCACCCAGCCGACCAACTACTGGAACGGCGCGATCATTCATTTCGCGCCGGGCCAGGCCTGGACGGCGCAGACCGGCACCATTACCAGCTCGGGCCGGGGATATGTGACGTTTTCGTATCTGTCGATGGACAAATACGAGCAGCCGACGGCCGGAAATCAATACTACATCACCGGCACCTACAAGGCCCTGGACGCCGCCGGGGAATGGTACCGCGATCCGAGCAGCGGAATCGTCTACGCGCAGATGCCCGCCAGCGACAGCCCGGCTAATCATGATGTCGAGGCCAAGCATCGGCAGTTCGCCTTTGACCTGAGCGGCCAGCACGACATCACCCTGCAGAATCTCAATATCTTCGCTGCCACCATCAATACCGATACGAGCTCCTATCGAACGGTGATCAACCACATCACCGCGCGATATCTCAGCCAGTTTATCGCCCTGCCGCATGGATGGGATGTGCCGGCCCGCACGGGCATTGACGTGAACGGGGCTTACAGCGTCGTGGAAAACAGTTCCATCGCGTACAGCTCCGGCGACGGCATTCTGGTGTACGGCCCCGATAGCCGGATCACCAATAATGTGGTTCACGACGTGGACTACAACGGCGGCGACAACGCCGCCATCCGGGTGATGGCTTCGGGCGTCGAGGTCGATCACAATTCCATTTACAACGCCGGCCGATCCGGCATCCTGCACGAGGCATCGGGCCTCAAAATCCTCTACAACACCGTTCACGACATCGGCCTGCAGACGACCGAGGCCGGCGGAATCTATACCGTCCATACCAACGGCGGCGGCACCGAAATCGCGTACAACAAAATCTACAATCTACACAGCGGCGGGTATGGCGCCACCGCGCTGTTTCTCGATAACAACTCCAGCAACTATGTGGTCGACAACAACGAGGTTTGGAACGTCGATACCGCGCTGAAGCTCAACTACACTTGCAACAACGACAACATCTACAACAACACGCTCAGCGGCACGCAATACGCCGTCTTCACGAATCTCCAGGGCAACTGGGACGGCACTACGTTGTCGAACAATGTGTTCCTGGCGAAGGCCGTATTCAACAGCGGTTCATCGGCATGGAACAACGTCACATCGGCCAGCGTCGCGGGCCGGGGCGCCGGTTCGTTCAACGCGGGCACCGGCGCCGCGGTGGCCGCCGATCCGGGGCCGCCCATTGTCAGCACGCCGGCGTCCTCCGGGAGTTATTCGGGCGGCGGCAGTTCATCGAGCAGCGGCACGTCCTCAAGGCCGCCCGTAACACCGCCCGGCTCCTCACACACGCCGACGCCTCCCTCGCAATCTTCGGGATCATCATCGTCAGGCACATCGTCAACACCGGCGGCGGGGGGCTCGGGTGCAGGTTCGCCATCCGCCAGCGGGCCTTATCCGTTGATGGGCCCATTTCAGATCCCCGTTGATCTGATGCCAAAGGCGCCCGACTGGGCCGCGTGGGTGTCGGCGGATCGCTCGGCCATCAAGGCCGCCGTCCAGCAGCGCGGCAAGCAGTTCAAGACATGGAGCGCGGCCATCCGCGCCGACGCACTGGCCTGGCGCACCGCCCAACAACAACTTCTCGCCGCCGGCAACGCCGGCAGGAGCATTCGCACCGCCGCCTCCACGACGGATGCCGGCAGCCTGCTGGCCAGGGTGAACGGGCTGCGTCAGGCGATGCAGGCCAACGCCGCCGCTATTGATGCCGGCCATCGCGCCGATTTCACCGGCATTAAAGCCGCGAAGAAGAGGCTGGCCGCCGATCTCAAACTGTGGAAGGCGGCGCGGCGGAAGGGCAAGTAGACGGTAATCGACTGACGGCCCCACACTCCTGGCAGACGCCGCTCAAGTTGCCCCTATGACGGGGAAACGGCACCCTCAGTCGTGACACGGGCGTCCCGCCCGTGCGTTTTGTGGAAGTCGGGACACATCGAAGTTCTTCTACTTTCCAGCCATCGGCACGGGCGGGACGCCCGTGTCACGTTGTTCACCGGTTCTTCTTCTTTTCGGCTTCCACATCACCATACAACATCGCGCTACGGATTCCCGGGCAGTGCCGGCCGGCTTCAATTGCCGCTGCCTCGGCATCCGTAAAGTCGTGCAACTTGAGATCGGGATCGACGCACATCACATAGGACTCGTAGCAATCGGGCACCTGTCGCACCGAATCCTTGCCAATCGCGCGGGCGGCGGCCCAGTTGCCGCGTTTTTCGTATTCGTAATATGCCAGCGCGTGCAGGCGGAGCGACCGCGGATTTTCGTGAAGGTTGGACAGATATAGGCCCAGCGGGTGATTCCATCGGCGGCCATAAGTGAACGATCGAACGCAGGCCAACGCGATGAGTATGCCGACCACAATGCACAACGACGGAGGGCGGCAAACTCTGCAGAGCAGGGCGGCGATCAGGATCAGAAAGAACGCCGACGGCATGTACATCAGCCGTTCGCCAAAGATCGTGCCGATGAGAATGATCGCATTGCTGATCATTCCATAGGAAAGCGCCAGCGCCAGCAGGCAAAAGACGATCGCCCATCGGCGACGGCGCGCGGCCAAGGCGAGCGTAATGCTCCACGCGGCGAGCGTTGCCATTCCCAGGTAGACATACGGCTGCCGCCAATCCACCGTCCATCCGATCACATGCGCCCCGTAATCCAGCGAGAGCCGGATGGGCGCGATCAGCAGCAACAAATAACGGCCCAGCAATACGAATGGCATGAACAGGCGGTCCGCGCCCGCGCTGCGAACCAGTGGGTTGGCCGCCCATTCGAGGAGGCTTCGGTCCCATTCGAACCCGAGCAATGTTTCGCGGAAAAACATATAGCCGGCGGTGATGAAGCAGACAGCCAGCGTCAGCCCATTCATTGCCCCCCTTTCGGAGCGCGCGTTATCGGACGTTGTAGGTATATGCAGAATCTTGCGGCGAAATGGGACGATGGCCAGCAGCATCGCCGGCAAAAGGACGCCTTGCTCCTTGCTGAGAAGCGCAGCAATCAGCAGCGCGGCAATCGCCGCCGCCCGCCGGCCCGTCATTGGCCGCAGGAACAAAAGCAACGCGCCGACGGTCGCCAGCGTGCAGAGAATTTCGGCGCGTCCCACCAGCCCGGCGACGGCTTCGACGTGAACCGGATGCACCGCGAACAAGACGCCGGCCACCAGCCCCACGCGTGCATTGAGCAGTCGCCGGCCCAGCTCCGCCACCGCCGCCGCGGCCGCCGCATGGAGAAGCGTGTTGACCAAATGATAAAGCCACGGCCGATCGCCATGCAGCGTGTATTCGACGGCCAGCGTCATGCAGGTCAGCGGCCGGTAGAGTTTATCGAGTGTGCCGGGCGAATAATCCCGCGTCCAGAATTGGTACCAGAGGGATGGGTGTGTGTATCGCGCATCTTCCTGGAGCAAAACGTCGTCATAGACGTACGATCCGCCAAGCGTAACCGCATAAAGCAAAAGTGCCGCGACGGCCGCCAGCAGCGCGGGAAGCCACGCGGGCATCGAAGCGCCGGTGGCACGACCGGGCGCGGCATCCTCAGGTGCAAGCGACGATTCGGGCATCAGCGTGGCATTATATGATAAGATGCGACAAGGATCTCACAGGTGCATCGGCAATGATCAAGACGCTCAAAAAGCACGGCAACGAATATGCGCTGGTAATCGAGAAGCCGCTGATGGATGCGCTCGGGATTACGCCAGACATGCGCCTTCAGGTTGTCGTGAGCGGCAACCGCTTGATCGTCACGCCACTCGACGTGGGCATTGGCCGCGAAGCGGTGGCCGCGTCACTGAGGAAACTCCGGCCCAGATATCGTGGCATGCTTAAGCGGCTCGCGGAGTCGTTGCCATCTGTTTTTGATGCACCACGGCCCCTCGTTTCCCACCAACCGCGAGCTTAACATAATACTGATTATCGGACGTTGAGGCTATGAAAGGGGGGTGGGATGGGCGGCGTATTCAGTTCGTTTGCGGTCGTTGAAGCAAGTTTTCGGGCTTCCTCGAGACCCGCAAGTTCCACGCCCCATTCGCCGGAGACGAATTTCCGCGTCATTTCTTTTCTGCACTTGAGCATTTCTTTGTTTGCCTTGACCACCGTCGCAGAAACGGTGGAAGCATCCAACCCTCTTCGCAAAAGGTCGGCAACTGCGTCCTTTAACTTCTTGCCTTCATGTACCGCCAGCAGTTTCACTTCTTTAATGAGTTCATTGGGCAAATCGAGCGTTGTTTTCATGCAGCCATTTTACTGGAATACCAGTTTACTGGCAATCGGCAGTCATGCCGAACAATCCAAGGAAAATCTAAGTCTGGAAGGTTCACCCCACCGCATGCGCCGCCGCCAGATTATTCAGCCGCTCGTCGAACGCGCGGGTCGCGGTGATGGCTTCGAAGTGTTTGAGGGTTTGGCGGAAGTCGGGCGGATACCAGCCGACCAGGGTGTCAAGGCCATTGTGCAGATGTTCGGCCAGGGCATCGGCGGTTGGGCCGTAGAGGCAATCGCCGTGCAGTGAGCCGGGGAGCAACTCGGCATATACGCCAACATCCGGCAAGACCGCGCGGCAACCAGCCAGCAGCCCGCGGATCACCTGCAAATCGCAGGCGGCGCCGGGTTTCACGCTCAACACCACGCCGGCTTCCAGAAGACCGGCAACCTGTGCGAAATCATCGTTCTCCGGGATCGTGCGGCGGGTCCATTGATCGGAAATCTCCTCGACGGGCCCCACGGTAATCAGCCGAAACTTTTCCCCGGCCTTGGCCAAAACCGCCAGGCCCTCGTTTAGCAATGTCACATCGGCGTCGCGCGTATCCACGAAAATCGCCCGCGGATCGCGCGGCGGAAGCTTGGCGGTCGCCTTCACATGCGCGATGAGATTCAGGTCAATTGGCGGCGGCATGACCTGCGCCTTGGCGGTCACGTCGGCCATCGGATTATGCGACGACAATTCCGGATGCCGATCCACCAGTTTCGATGCCTTGCCCAGAAAACTGCGCAGGTGATACAGCGAGTTAAACCATATTTCGGTGGCGGAGGTGGCGGTGTTGAGATTGACCAGATCGACCGACCCATCCCGCGACGGCGCGATGGGCGGCGGCGGCGGCGCATCCACCGCGCCGTTTCGCGCGTAAAGCCATCGCGGCGGTTCGTCATAACGCGCCCCGGCCCGGCTGGGCGCCAGCGGATCGGGAAGCTGATTGTCGTGGAAATAGACCACCGACGGCTGCCGGGCCAACGCCGGCACAAGCCGATACAAGCTCGACAAGTTCATCGCCTCGCTGGTGAACAGCAGATCCACCCGGCCCGACCAATGCCGTGACAACTGCTCAGCGAACCAGTTGGCGGCCACCGACAGCCGCCGCTCGATCCGGCGCGGCGGGAGCTTGAGCACGGTCCAGCGGTGCCGGCTGCAACGGATCACCGTTTCGAGCATGCTCCGCCGAACTCCGCCATAAAACGGTTCGAGGGCCAGAATATCGAGTTGCGCGGGCATGGGGTGCGTTCAGTGGAACGCACGCAAGCTTATGCGCTGGGGCGCGGATTGCCAACCGCCCGAGCGAACGGTTCGTTCGCGGGCGTGCGCGAATTCCGGAGAAGCGTAACCGGCGATGGCGACAGGAATGTCTGCTCCACCCTCCCCGCCGCCAAAGCTCCTGCCGGAAAATCGCGCACGCCCTCCATTCCGGGAATGGGGATCAATTTCAACAATGATCGGGCCCCTACTCCTTCGATCTTCCCATGGCCGGGTCGGTGTGGCTCCACTGGCCTGTTTCGACATGCCCGGCGAAGCGCTGCTCGAAATTGCCAGCCCGATCGGTTCTCACAGTCGAGTCATACCAGCGTGAGCTTCGCCGCGTGTCGATCTTAACGAATTCACTCTTATCAGGAGCCAGGACCGTCTTGCGGTCCGGAGCTTTATACGAGCGGTCAACGAGGATCGCGGTAATCGAAGAATCCTGATTGGCGTTGGTCAATTTCAACATGACGTTGCCATCCAATGGGCGTCCCTCCGGCGTCGCTCGGGCATATTCCAGACGAATCTGGAGGGCGGGATCATCGGCGCTTCCGATGAACTCGCGGAAAAACCCATTGGGGCCATGCACGCGGATGCGATAGACGCCTTGATCGAAATCACCGAGGTTCCAGACGTCTTCCAATGGGTCGCCGGCGGCGACGGCGTAATTTCGGATGTTGCACTCGCCCGATGCCGTCGTTGCGTAGGCCGTGAACGGGCTCCCCAGGGACTTGGCGCCGAAACAATCGGCGCCGGCCTTGAAGGTGATTCGGAATTGAAGCCGGTCCTTGCTCAGTGATCCGTTTACATACAGTTCGTAAGGCGCCGCGCACAGCCGGCGCACGCCGCTCTCCTGGCGCGGCATCCAGGGCGACTTTTGCGGATCATCGCGAAGCTGTCGTATCTCGGCGTCCGTCAGCGCGTGATACTCCGATGGAATTGGCTTGAGCCGGGCCTGATCGATGGCTTCGATGAATTGCTCCTTCGGCGGAAAGCGCAGCTTGGATCGGTCTGCCATTGAGGGCGCGGACTTGAAGGCGGAGGTGAGATCGCCGCAGACCGTTCGCCGCCACGCGCTGATGTTCGTTTCCACGACCGGCTTGCCGATTTTATGGGAGAGGACTTTCTCGAGTAGTTGCAGGATCGATGTGTGATCGAACACCTGCGAGCAAACGCAGCCCCCCCGCGTCCAGGGTGACGCGATGATCGTTGGCACTCGATACCCCAGGCCGATTGGGCTTTCCCTCGCATGGCCCGATGGCACGCGTTTCTTGTCCTGTTCGAGCTCCACATATTCGACGCCGGTATCAATCCCCTTCGAAGCAGCTCCGGTCTGTGGGCGATGCGGATGCGGCGGCACGAATGGGGGCACATGATCGAAAAACCCGTCGTTCTCATCGTAGGTCAAAATGAATATTGTCTTTTTCCAGACCTCCGGGTTCTTCGTTAGGATCTCCATTACCTGGGCGATATACCAAGCGCCATACCAGGGCGAACTGGGGTGATCGGAATACCGCTCGGGGGCCACCAGCCAGCTCACCCGCGGCAACTCTCCGCTCTCGACATCCTTGCGAAATTGATGAAGAACGTCCCCCTTGGGAACCTGGATTCGGCGCTGTTCATTACCGATCGGATAAGACATCCGGGCCATCTGCCGATAAAACGGATCGGCCTGATTCGTGCAAAAGGCTTTCTCGTGGAGGCTTCGTTCCCTCGGCGAAAGCTTTGCGAAGTTTGCCGTGCTCCAGCGGGCGCGTTCATTCTGGACCTTAAGCAAAGCACGGGTTAACTCCCCTATCCGCTTATCGCGCGTTTTCGCGCCGCCCGCCGCGAAGACAGAATCCGATGGCGCGGCTTTGAGAGATTCAATTCGTGCCGGAATCGAATTGGCCAAGCTATCCAGCTGCGCCCGATAGGTATCGGCGAACCCATAGTGATATTGACTGAAGTACTCGATGGGATTGTCGCCGAAGTTCGCCAGCCAAGCGTACGCCTCCTCCTCCAGGCCCGAATCGAACCCCAACTCATTTTGATATATCTTCCATGATATTCCCAGGTCTTCGAGCCGCTCGGGAAAGGTAGTCCAGTCGGCCATCCGGTTATAGTCCACATTCTCGTTGGATACGTTCGCCTGCGAGTCGGCCGAAGGCTTCTGACGGATCGTGCCCGTCCAAAGGTAGAGCCGATTGGGAGTCGTGGGTGTCAGGCTGGAACAGAAGTATTGATCGCAGATCGTGAAGGCATCAGCCAGATCGTAGTAGAAGGGAATGTCGCTTCGATTGTAGTAGCCCAAAGTGAACGGGATATGGAAGTACTTTCGCTGGTCGGATCGCTTGGCGGTCAGCCAGCGGTCGTATCTCCCATTATTCCGCGCATCGACCTGGCTTTCCCAGGTATGCGGCAAGGATCCCATCCATGTCGAACTGGATTCCTTGAGGTCGAGCCGGAACGGCGCATAGCTGTTGCCGGCGGCATCGCTCTGTACCCAAACCGGATGTTGGCTGGGCAACCGAATGGCTCGCGGATCATTGAAGCCGCGAACTCCCTGCAAAGTGCCAAAACAATGATCGAAGGAGCGGTTCTCCTGCATGAGAATGACGATATGCTCGGCATCGAGAAAACTGCTGCCGGGCTCGGGATCGATGGCCGCCGCCCCGCGGATCGGTTCCGTCAGCCCGCTCCACGCGCCAGCCGCCCCGCACATCGCGGCGGCATGTGCCAGGAATTCGCGTCTGCTCTTCATGATTTTTCGACTTCCCGGTGGCACATTCTTTGTCGTGACACGGGCGTCCCGCCCGTGCCTACCGCGTGGAACTTGGGAAAGCAGTGTTTCCCTGATTCGAGAGCGCAACGCACGGGCGGGACGCCCGTGTCACGACAGAAGCGATGTCACCGCTCCCGCTATGAGAGCACGGCGACGACGAACATCGACGCCTGTGCCACCACTTTCGCCAGCTCCTCGACTTTCCTTGGATCGCGCATCGGCACTTCCTCATAATGGGCGATCCTTCCGTTCTTGTCGATGATGACCGTTCCGCGCTTGGTGCAGTTGTACGGCTCCTCGCCGGCCCACATGCCGTACGCCTTGGCCATCTTGCGCGTGGGATCTGACAGCAGGCGGTAGGGAATGTTGTACTTGCTCTTGTACTCGGCATGGCTGAAAGGGCTGTCGCAGCTCACGCCAAACACCACCGTGTCCGGCGACTTGGCGATTGTCGGCAGCGCGGGGCCAAACGCGCAATGCTCGGCGGTGCAGGTCGGCGAGAAATCCATCGGATAAAATAGCAGCACCACCGTCTTGCCGCGCAAATCCGACAGCTTCACCTTCGCCTTATTCTCGTCCATCAGTTCAAAGTCAGGGGCCACATCGCCTTTTTTCAAAGTCGCATCGCTCATTGCCGTCTCCTCGAAAAAGCATTTTGTGTCGTTTGTCGGCGGCCGGATCATACGGGACCGGCTCCCTTCACGCCCCAAGCCTCTCCATCAGGTATCCCTTCACCTGATCCATCGCCACGCGTTCCTGCTTCATGGAGTCGCGTTCGCGGAGGGTGACGGTTTGGTCGGCGGCGGTTTGGCCGTCGATGGTGATGCAGAAAGGCGTGCCCGCCTCGTCCTGCCTCCGATATCGCCGCCCCACCGCTCCTTTTTCATCATAAAAAACGTGGAAGTGCTTTTGCAGATCCTTGTACAAGGCCGTCGCGCGCTCCGGCATGCCGTCTTTCTTCACCAACGGGAAGATGGCGGCCTTGACCGGCGCGAGGCGCGGATGGAACCGCAGGACCGTGCGGGTTTCCATTTCGCCCTTGTCGTTAGGCGCCTGATCCTCGGTGTAGGCTTCGCACAGGAATGCCAGCACCGAGCGCGTGGCCCCCGCGGATGGCTCGATCACATGCGGCACAAACCGCTCCCTGGTTTCCTCGTTGAAGTAGCTGAGGTCTTTGCCGCTGTGCTGCATGTGCTGCTTGAGATCATAATCGCCGCGATGGGCGATCCCTTCCAGTTCGCCCCAGCCCCAGGGGAATTTGTATTCGACGTCGCTGGTGCCGATGGAATAAAACGCGAGTTCCTCCTTGTCATGCTCGCGCAAGCGCAGGTTGGAACTTTTGAGCCCCAGGTCCTGATACCACTTGAATCGCTGATCGCGCCAGGTGGCGTACCATTGCTGGCTGGTTTCCGGTTTGCAGAAAAATTCGATCTCCATCTGCTCGAATTCGCGAGAGCGAAAGATGAATTGCTTTGGCGTGATCTCGTTGCGGAAGCTCTTGCCGACTTGGGCGATGCCGAACGGAACCTTCATGCGGGAGGAATCGACGACGTTTCTGAAGTTGACAAAGATCCCCTGCGCCGTCTCGGGGCGCAGATAAACCTGCGTCGCGCTATCCTCGACGGGGCCGACGAAGGTCTTGAACATCAAATTGAACTTGCGCGCCTCGGTAAGCTGGCAATCGCCAAACTCGCCGGGGTGTTTGCTGGGCTTTCGCGGGCATTGGCTTTCGGGGACCTGGTCCTGCCGGAAACGCGCCTTGCAGGTTTTGCACTCGACGAGGGGATCGGTGAAGTTTGATTCGTGGCCCGAGGCCTGCCAGACCGTGCGGTGCATGAGGATGGCCGAGTCCAGCCCGACAATATCATCGCGGCTGGTGACATTATCATGCCACCAGGCATTCTTCACATTGCGCAGCAACTCGACGCCCAGCGGCCCGTAGTCCCATGTGCCGGTGAGGCCGCCGTAGATTTCCGAACCCGGGAAAATAAATCCCCGGCGTTTGCACAGCGATACGATTCGTTCCATTACAGTGGCATCAGCCATCATTCTTCTCCAGGAAAGTCACGAGTCAACTTGGCGACAGCATAGCATTTGGTCATTTCTCCGCCATGCGCGCCGCTCCGCGGGCGGCGTGGAAGTCGCTGTCGCCGGCGGCCAGGGTCCAGCCGGGGCGGGCGATGGAGGTGAGATGCGTTTCGATGAGCAGCTTGAGTTCCGGCAGGAGATGCCCGAGCCGTATCCCCAGCCCCCCCGCCAGCACAACATGGTGCGGCCGGTAGATCGCATGACAAATTCGCACGGCCCTGGCCAGCGCTTTGATCGGCGGATGATCGGGTTGCAGCTTGGAGGCGGGATCGGCGCCATAATTTTGACGAAGCGCTTCGGCGCCGATGTACCCTTCCAGGCTGCCCGCCCCGCCGTCCGGTCCGATCAGGGGCGCGCCCTCCACCGATACGTCGAATTGCCCGATGTGTCCAGGAGATTCGTTGTCCACCGTCAGCGGCACCCCTTCATCCAGCACCGCGGCCCCCACTCCAGTGCCCAGCGCCAGCACCAGCAGTCGGCCAGTGAGCTTTCGGGATGCGTAGATGTCATATCCGCTGGCGATGGAATCATTGGTGATGCGCAGCCGAGCGGGCGCGCCCCCCACCGCCTGCGCGATCATTTCCGCCAGCGGCACCCCGACCAGCCCCGGCACATTCACCGACAATTCCACGCGCTCCTTCTGCTCATCCAACAACCCCGGCACACACAATCCCACGCTGTTGAAGCGCCCCTCCCGGCCGTTGATGGCCGACTGCACGGCAAGGGTCAATTCCGTACGCCCCGGCATGCGATACCGCCGCCGCGCGCTCCAAAGCAGCGCGTCGCCGCGCAGCGCAACGACTTTGACGGAGGTGCCGCCGATGTCGATGCCGAGGGCGGAGGGGGAATCAGTCATCGTCTAGCCGCCAAGTCTAATAGCCGAGCGCGATTACGCGCTATTCATCAGTGGCATAACGAGTAAGGTGTCAGGCCGGGAATGCAAGCTCAATCGTGACACGGGCTTCCCGCCCGTGCGGGTTGTATGGAACCAGGATACATCGATTTTCCCTACTCTACAGCCGCCGGCACGGGCGTGGACGCCCGTGTCACATTAAAGGATTACCATGCGCGTTTGGCGCGTGCCGGTGAGATGAAATCCAATTTGATGTTGCGTAGGATTGGACATGAATTGCGTCACGCGGGATAGTGACTATTCTGCAAACCTATTTTTTATCGTGACTTAAACGCTGAGCGACCAATGACATATCTGAAGTCACATAAATGGCTGACATTTCAGGCTGACTTAAGCCGGGTGCCCCACAACCTATGGGTGCTCATCGGGGAATGCCAGTCAAAGTGTGAACACCTCGCGGGAGTTCCGATGCTGCCGGGCACGGCGAAAAAACTCGGCGAGATTTATCTGGCGAAGGGGGTGCATGCAACAACCGCGATTGAAGGCAATACGCTTTCCGAAGCGGAGGTACTGGCGGAAATCCGGGGAACACTGCAAGTTCCAAAATCCCAAAGCTATCTCGCCAGGGAAGTGCAAAACATCATCCAGGCGTACAACCAAATCGAGGAAGTGGTTTTCTCTGGTCAGAACTCGCCTCCGTTATCCCTCGATGAAATCAAAGGGTTCAACCGGTTGGTGCTTGAGGGACTGCCTTTGAAGGAAGGTGGGCAAGCCGGCGAGATTTCTCCATTCATGGTGGGCGTCGCGCGGTATCGCGGCGCTCCAAGAGAAGAATGTGAATACCTGTTGAATCGCCTGTGCCAGTGGCTGGAGGCCGACTTCAAGCCGATGGGCGAACTAGGAACTGGGATGGCGCTGTTACAGGCGATTCTGGCCCATTTATACATCGCGTGGATCCATCCGTTCGCGGATGGCAACGGGCGGACCGCCAGGCTCCTTGAATTTAGAGTTCTACTTGCCAGGGGCGTGCCCGCGCCCGCTTCACACCTCCTGAGCGATCATTACAACCGCACGCGCGCGGAATACTATCGCCAACTGGACCACGCGAGCCAAAGCGGCGGTGACATCGTTCCATTCATTCGATACGCACTGGAAGGATTCCGTGACGGATTGAGAAAGCAGATCGAACAGATCCAAAAGCAGCAATTGGATGTCATGTGGCATAATTACATTCACGACAAATTCCGCCGGCATCGCTCGGCGTCAGACAAGCGCCGTCGTGAACTGGCCATCGCGATCTCCGAGCAGCGAGAACCGGCGCCCAATGCGAAATTACGGTTTTTGACGCCTGAGCTGGCGGTCGAATATGCCGGCCGAACCCAAAGGACTGTCAGCCGGGACATAAATAAATTGAGGCGCATGCACCTTGTCCATCGCATTTCAGGTCGAGGCTACAAGGCGAGCAAGCATCTCCTGCACGCATTCCTGCCAAGACGAAAGAAAGCCCGGACAGGCAATGCCAAGGGTGAAAACTAGTTTCGCCCGGATGGGTGCGTGACAGTTTCGGCGGCGTCTCTTTTTTCCTCTCCCGGTGCTCCGGAGGAAGCGAGCGGAATGGGCGGCTGCCCGCGAGCGGGTAGGGCGGGGGTTCATTC
>DASRLH010000281.1:0-15167 GCA_035648595.1 Tepidisphaeraceae bacterium | reverse complement strand
GGGGGCGAAGATTCGGTACGAGGGTAAGGGGCTGGCGGGGGTTGTGCCTCTACCCAAATAGCGGGGAAAATCCGAAATCCGAAGCACGAAATCCGAAACAAATCCAAATAAAGAAAGTGAAAAACGGGTCGTTGCTTTGTTGCGCTTCCCGAACACTGTTGCGCCTCCCTTCGGTGTCCACGCCGGGGTAGAGCGGCGCGCGAGGGTGTGGATCGCGTTGCACGCCGGGAGCCGCGCCGCCCCGGATTGGGGGCGCGTTTTTTTCGGAGCGGCGCAGCGCACCCGATCCGGGGCGGCGCGGGTACGCTGTGCCCCGGCGTGGACACCGGAGCAGGCAGCTTCATTCCGGGGACCGTTTCAAGCTGACGGCGGTTCCGGTTTGCCCGCTCAATCTCGCGGCGTCCAGAAGGGCCATAGTGGGAAGGACGCTGTCGATCGTCACCGCCGGCTCGCCTTGCCCGCAGGCGGCGGCGGCGGCGAATTGCTCCCAGATTTGTGTTTCGGTCAGGCCCGGCTCGGCCATCGGAAAGCGTTTCGCGTCGCCGGTGGTCGGGGTGAACGCGAGGTTCGCCCAGTCGCGAGTATCGAAACTCTGGCTCGCGGGGCTCGAGGCGCTGCCGTGCGTGCCATCGATCTGCCAGCGCGGCAGCGGCGCGGTGGTGGTCGTGTTGATCTCGACCAGGGCGGCGACGCCATTGTCGAAATCGATCAACACGCGGGCGAAGTCATCGCAGTCTTTTGTCCAGACATTGGCGCGCAACTGCGCGAAGACGCGCAGCGGCTGGGCGGGATACATGAGCTGGGCCATTTGGTCGAGGAAATGGCTTCCCCAGTCGTATAGGCCGCCGCCGCCGAAGGCGGCTTCGTTGCGCCATTGGGGCCGGTACTCGCGGGCGGCGGGGCCCACGCAACTGGCGAATTGGCCCAGCCGGCTCTCGATATTGATGACCTTGCCGAACGCGCCCGAGGCGATGGCGGCGCGGACGGTGAGGTAATCGATGTCCCAACGGCGATTGTGAAAGACGCTGAGGGTGACGTTGCGCTGCCGGGCGGCGCGGGCGAGCGTTCGCGCCTGCGGGAGATCGAGGGTGACGGGTTTCTCGACCATCACATGCTTGCCGGCGGCGATCGCCGCCGAGGCGTGCTCGAAGTGCATGGCGGTGGGCGTGGAAATCAAAACCGCGTCGATCGCCGGGTCGGCCAGCAGGGCATCGGCGGTGTCGTGGATGCGCAGGCCGCGCTGTCGCGCCAGGGCGGCGCGGGCGGACGTGGGGTCGGCGGCCGCCGTGGCCCGCGCGTTGTGCGCGGACGCCAGCCATGCCGCGTGTTCCGCGCCGATGCGGCCAAAGCCGATGATGCCGATGCGGAGGGGATCGCTGATGGGTCGGATTGCCATGATTTCAAATGTCAAGGAACTTCGTCGTATCACGGGCGTCCCGCCCGTGCGTGCTGCTTTAAGATTCGCATAATCGCAATTCCTCGACCACCGCGCCATCGGCACGGGCGAGACGCCCGTGATACGTTTACAGCATTCGTCTGCTGAAAGGCAGGCCCTGGAATCGACGGGATTGATTTCACCCGTCTTGCGAAAGGGATCACTTCATCTCCAAAATCCCCGCGTCGATGTACTGCCCGCCGGTGTGTTGGAGGCAATGGATGGCGAGGAGGTTTTTGCCGGGCTTGAGGGTTGCCAGCGCTTCCCTGGCGATGGGAAAGGTTTCGTATTCGCCGATGTAGGCTTTTTGTGACGTCGCGAGGACGCCGTTCAGATAGACCTCGGCATCATCGTCGTGGTGCAGGATTAGCTGCGGGTCTTTAAGCGTGCCGGGGGGAAGATCGAAGGATCGGCGGAGCCAGATGTTGTTGGTGTTCCAGGTGGTGCCGATGATGGCGCCGGGGGTGCGCGCCGTGCCAAACCCGCCGGGGCCTTGTTTCCAGGCGCTGTCGTCGAAGCCTGCCTTGTTCCAGCCGTCCGGCGGAGCGTCCGTCGTATATCGCCAGACGATTGCCTTATCCTGCTGTGCGCTGGGAACCACGACATGCGGCTGGGGGATGTTTTCGATATGGCCTGTGTTCACCGCATGCAGGCGATCCACGTTGGGCTTCACGACTTCGCGGTCGTATGTGAGCAAGCCGTTGCACTCGGTTTCCACATCGGTTGTCTGCGTGTAGATCACCGCGCACAGGCCCTTGCCTTTGAGGGTCCAGGCCTTGGCGAGCATGCGTTCGTAGCCGGCGGTAAGCTCGTCGGGATTGGTGATCTTGCGATAGCCCCAGTTTTTTCCGGTCTTTTGCCAGGTGTGGCCTTCGAGCGGCAGGCCCAGCCCGCCAAATTCGCCTAGCACCGCCGCCCGGCTCTCCTCGGGTTTGGGCATGGCGGGGTCGGGATAGTGATGCATGTCGATCACGTCGCCGACTTTCTGGTCGAACCAGCCGCTGGCATTGTCCACGAGGCGCGTGGGATCGATTTCCTTGACATGCGCTGTGAGGCGGTCGGTGTCGTATTGGCCCCAACCTTCGTTGAAGACGACCCACTGGATGATGCACGGATGATTGCCGCGCCCCTGGAGCAGGCGATCCAGTTCGCGCTCGAATTGGTCGCGCTCTTGAAGCACCATTCGTCCGCGCGCGGTGTTGATGCGCTGCGACTCGGCGGCGGATTGATCGGCGGTCAGCGTGCCTTTGGCTTCTTCGTCCTTGAGCTTTTTGAGTTGGCCGGCAACCTCGCGCTTCGCATCGTTCTCCGGCGTATCGCGCATGGAGGGCATGTCCTGCCAGACGAGCATGCCGAGCTTGTCGCACCAGTAATACCAGCGTTCCGGCTCCACTTTCACATGCTTGCGGATGGTGTTGAAGCCCAGCTTCTTTTCGATCTCGATATCATATTTGAGGGCGGCGTCGGTGGGCGCGGTGTAGATGCCATCGGGCCAGTAACCCTGGTCGAGCGGGCCGACCTGGAAGACGAATTTGTTGTTGAGCATCGGGCGCAGAATGCCCTGATCGTCCCTGGCCAAAGCGATCTTGCGCATGCCGAAGTAGCTTTGGACGGAATCGCCGGGGGCATCGGCGGTGCCATCAAGGCTTACCGTCATGTCATAAAGAAACGGATCTTCCGGCGACCAGAGATGGGCGTCGGCGATTTTCAGCTTGATCGGCTTTCCCGCGCTCCCGGTCGCGCCGGTGATCTTTTTTCCGCCGGTGGTGATCTCCACTTTTACCTTGGATTTCCGCTGTTTTCCCAGCACTTGCGCGGTCACGACAACCATTCCCTTATCCACATCCGGCACGGCCTGCACGTTTTCGATAAACGTAGGTTCGAGCGGCTCCATCCAGACGGTCTGCCAGATGCCGCTGGCGGGCGTGTAGAAGATTCCGCCGGGCCGCATGGTTTGCTTGCCGCGGGCGTGGTTGCCTTTGTCGGGCGTGTTGAGCACTTCCAGGATCAACTCCTGGGGGCCTGTTTTCTTGAGGTGCTTGGTGATGTTGAAGCCGAAGGCGTCGTAGCCGCCTTTGTGCTGGCCGAGGCGTTTGCCGTTGAGGTAGACGGTGGCGTCCCAATTAACCGCGTCGAAGTGGAGAAGAATGTTTTTGCCTTCCCATCCGCTGGGCACTTCAAACATGCGCCGATACCAAGCATGATCTTCGTGGCGCATGATGCCCGACAGCGCGGATTCCTGTGGGTACGGCACGAGAATCTGCTCGGCCAGATCCTTTCCGACCGGCGGCTTTTCGCCTTCCGTGGCCGCCGCGAATTGCCATAGGCCGTTGAGATTTTGCCAATTCTTGCGGACCAGTTGCGGCCGGGGATATTCGGGAAGTGCGCTTTGCGGCGTGACTTCCTTCGCCCAGCGCGTCTTGAGCGGGCCATCCGCCTGCTTCCAGTCGGCGGCGCCGCACATAGTCGTGAAACCCAGGGCGGCGACGATGAAAATGGAGAGTAATTGCATGATGGTGTTTCTACTCGCGGGACGTGGGAATGTGAAATCAATGCGATTGGCCGCTCGGTGAACGCACCAGCAAGGTGTCCAGATTGTCGGGGCCGGGGGCAGGTAGTTTGTAACCGGCACTACATCTCACTCAATGTACACACTGGCCCCGCTCACGATCTTCGCCAGCCCCGGGCTGGCCCCGCGTCGTTTGAGTTGCTGTGCGCTGGTCGCATACAGCGGCGATATTTCAATCACCGCATCCGGCTCGCCATTCTTCTCCGGCACCGCCGCGCCCGCATCCTTCAGCCAGCGCGCCGCCCGGCGGATTTGGTCGCGGCGGCAGGTCGCCGGCGAATCGGCGCCCTGGGCGTTTTTCACCGGGCTGAATTCCTCGGCGCGCTGCGTGTGATAGACGATCGCGTTCTTTGCCAACGGGATCGCGTCGAACACAAATTGCTCGAGCTTGATGGCGTTTGGCTTGTCGGGTTTCACCGGATTCCCGCTTTCATCCACGTACGGCACTTTCTTCTCGGCGCGGTGCCAGGGGAGCTTGAGTTGGCCGCCGTGATTGATGCGCTCGACGAACGAAACGCGCAGGGCATGGATGGCGATGGAGCCGGCGTTGAAGCGCAGGGAGCCGTCCGCGTTGGTTTCTTTGGCCAGTTCATCGGGCAGATCGCTGTACTCGATGACCTGCACGACGCCGTCGGCTTGGACAAAATTGCCGACCTTTTCCAAAGCGTCGGCCTTGGGGATGGTCTTGCTGCTCATCTCGCTGCCGGACAGATCGTGCAGGCCCAGGAACAGGGGATCGATGCAGTGGACGAGGGGATTATCGACCTGGAAGTAGGAGAGATGCTCGACGCCGCGTTTGCGCATGTCGGCCAGAGCGCCGCTGCGAGCGAGGGCGCGCAGCGAACCGCCGTGGCCGTCGGGGCTTAGGGCCAATGAATCTTTCGCGGCCAGCAGAAGCTCGCCCGTGAGCGCGAAGGCCGGCATCATCCCCTGCTCGAAGAAAAGGACATCATCGGGTGCAAGTCCGAAAAACGAATTCTTCTGAAAGAACGCCCGCGTGGCGGCGTCGTTGATGTCGCTGGTCATGATGTACCAGGCGATCGGCTTGCCAAAGTCGCGCGAATGCGCCAGCAACTGCTCGGCAAACACCTGAAACAACGGCTTGTTTCTAATGGGCGTAACCGGGAACTCGCCCTTGGGGCCATCATATCCCAGGCGCGTCCCCTGCCCCCCCGCCACCAAAAACGCGGCGACCTTTCCCGCGATCAGCAACTCCCGGCCCCGCTTGAGCGCATTGGAATAAAGCTGGCGATACTTCTCGCCCGGCTCATGCGGATACGCCTGCACCGGCTGAATATCCGTCGGGATCTGCACGTGCGGCTTGTTGCGCACGTACTGACCGGAGAGCTCTTGAATCATCTTCAGATCCAGCGATTGAAGCTGGCCCCCCAACTTCTCCCGACCGGCGGCGTCGAGCTGCTCGTAAAACCGCAGCACCTTCGATTGACCCGCGCCGGCGAGCTTTTCCCGCAATACATTCACGTCCATCGACAAGCCTCCAGTTTCAATCGTTCGTGAATGAGCTGACTTATTTTCACCACACCCAGAGCGGTTTTAGTGCCCACCGCCGTCAGGGCGTCCACCCTCTTTGCCCAATCCATGTGTGATATTACCGTCCCAATCCACGTTCAGGTGCTTGCCATCCGGCAATTGCACATCCCACTCAAAATGTTGTCCTAAAGTAATCGATCTCCCACGCTGCCATTCTCTCCTGTATCTATCAACGAGACCGTCCCCCGGCCCTCGGTGAAGAGCTTCGGAGGGATGCCAATTTTTGTCAGGTTCAAAAGCAAAGCCTCTCGTTGGCAGGTGAAGATTTCGCAGCACTTGCTCTGCCGTAAGCTTAGGCTTCGGCTGTTTCTTCCTCGACGTTCGCTTGCTCATCACCGCCGAGAGGTGAGTGGCGCTCGACGGTCCCCGCACCCCCGTCGTCCACCAATATTTTCACCGCCTCGCCTTTGTAAAAGTCGCTTCGCTGGAACACTTCTCCGGTCGGCTCCAGAGCCGCATGTGGTAAAGCGTACGATTCGGCCAGTCCTTGCAAGGACACGCTATAACTCCACTGACCATTTCGCAATTGCGCCCTTCCGAAAATCACTCCGCCGAGACCCACAACTTCGTCAGGGACACCCGACCGCTGTTTCACATGGACCTCCGCGTAGAAAGGCAGCGGTGCAACTGGTTTGCGCTTGCGAATTTTCTTTGTCGACGGCTTCTTGGGTTCTACTCGCCGTTTTAAGGCCTGACTGGCTAATCGCAGGCCAACGATTCTCCGCGCTTCCAACTTCTTCTTGGCGACTTGCGATCTTGCGCGGATCTTGTCGGGCTTCTTTGTTGTGGTCTGTGCCATGACAATTCCCTCCATTCTCACATTCTACACCACCACATTCACCAGTTTCCCCGGCACATACAATTTCTTCACGATCGTCTTCCCCGCGATCCACGGCTGCACCTTTTCACCGGCCAGGGCCGCGGCCAGAATGGTGGCTTCGTCGGCGTCTGCGGGTACGGAAATTTTATCGCGCAGTTTCCCGTTCACCTGTACCGGCAATTCCATCGTCGCCTCCACCAACTTCGCCGGGTCAAATGTCGGCCAGGGCCGGCGCGCCAGGGATTTGGCATGGCCCAGGCCACTCCAGAGTTCCTCGGCCAGATGCGGCGCCAGCGGCGCGAGCAGCAGGATGAAGTTTTCCGCCAATTCGCGGGGGAGCGGCGAAAGGCCGGTCATCGCGTTGTTCAAATTGATCAACTCCGCGATGGCGGTGTTGAAATGCAGGGCCGCAATATCGTCGCCAACCTTCTTAATCACGCGGTGCATCTGACGGTCGAGCGCCTCGGAGATGGGAATCGTCTCGATCAGCAGTTTGGGCGGCGACGTGTCCTCCTCCGGGTCGCCGGTGAAGTTGCGCCACACTTTGTTGAGGAAGCGCGACATGCCGACGATGTCGCGCGTGTTCCAGGGCTTCTGCGCCTCAAGGGGGCCCATGTACATTTCGTACAGGCGGAACGTGTCGGCCCCATAGTCGGCGACGATCTGATCGGGGTTCACCACATTGCCCCGGCTCTTGCTCATCTTGAAACTGCGGGCATCAACGCGGATCTTGGGATCGGAGCGCAGGCGGTAGCCGTCGCCGGCTTTTTCGACCTGGTCTTCGGTCAGGCGTTTCCCGATCAGCTTTTGGCCGGTCTGTTTGTGAATGGCGATCATCCGCACGCCCGATTCGCCGGCCTCCTCGTCCAGATCGTTCAAATCAGCCGCGCTCACCCACTTGCCGTCGGGCGTGGCAAAAGCGTGATATTCCATTTCTCCCAGGATCAGTCCCTGATTCACCAATCGCTGGAACGGCTCATTGGATGAAACCACGCCCAAGTCAAACAGCACCTTATGCCAGAAGCGCGCATAGAGCAGATGCAGGACGGCATGCTCGACACCGCCGACATACAAATCCACCGGCATCCAATACTTTTCCTTTTCCGGGTCAACCAGTTGCTTATCGTTGTGCGGGTCAAGGTATCGCAGGTAGTACCAGCACGACCCGGCCCATTGCGGCATGGTGTTGGTTTCGCGCGTGTAGACGCGGCCCTTTTGCTCGCCGCGCTCCACCTTCAGCCAATCCTTCGCCTTGCTCAACGGCGGCTCGGGGGTGCCGGTGGGCTTGAAGTCGGATAATTCGGGAAGCACCAACGGCAGTTCGCTTTCATCCAGCGCATGCGGCCGCCCTTCCTCGTCGAGCAAAATGGGGAACGGCTCGCCCCAATAACGCTGCCGGCTGAAAAGCCAGTCGCGCAATTTGTAGGTGACCGACCCGTGCCCCGCGCCCAAACGTTCCAGCTCCGCGATCAGCTTCTGTTTCGCTTCCGCGGTGGGTAGCCCGTTAATCAACGGCGAGTTGACGGCAACCCCTTCGCCGGTAAACGCGGAAAACCACTTGTTGGCGTCCGCGACATATTCCGCGCGAAGCTGCCTCATCCCCATCGCCCCCATCGCCTCGATGCGCGCGGGGATGGATGCGGACGCGGCCCGGTGGGCATCGAGCACTTTTGCCGCCGTGGCTTTGTCGAGCTTTGAGTAATGCACCATGCTTCCATCGGGCATGGGCAGGCTGATGTCCGGCGGCGCATCCCCCTTGGCCTTCGCGAACGCCTTTATCTGCGCCTTGAGGAAATCATCGGTCGGCGAAACCACCGCGCGGATGGGAATCTTGAACTTCCTGGCGAACTCAAAATCACGCTCATCATGTGCCGGCACCGCCATGATTGCCCCCGTGCCGTACCCCATCAGCACATAGTTGGCAATGTAGATGGGAATGCGTTTCTGTGTGAGGGGATGGATCGCGTAGGCGCCGGTGAACATGCCGGTCTTTTCCTTGTTCTCCATCCGATCGCGGTCGCTGCGGGCGGCGACCTGCGTGCGATACGCCTGCACCGATTCCCGATGGGCCGACGGGGTGATGCGATCCACCAGCGGATGCTCGGGCGCCAGCACGGCGTACGTCGCGCCGTACAGCGTGTCCGGGCGGGTGGTAAAGACGGTGAACGCCAATGAGGAGTCGTCGCTGCCGGGCGCAATGGTAGTCGGCGTGCTGCTTACGGACGGATCGCCAGTGACGCTATCGGGCCCCTTCGCGCCCGCGCCCGATTGTTGCGCGTCGCCGTCAGGTGGGGCGATGTCGAAATCAATCTCCGCGCCGGTGCTTCTGCCGATCCAGTTGCGTTGCATTTCCTTGAGCGGCTCTGGCCAAGTCAGCCCATCAAGATCGGCCAGCAATCGGTCGGCATACGCGGTGATGCGCAGCATCCATTGGCGCATGGGCCGGCGTTCGACGGGGAATCCGCCGCGCTCGCTTTTGCCGTTGATCACTTCCTCGTTGGCGAGCACCGTGCCCAGCCCCGGGCACCAGTTCACCGGCACTTCGTCGATGTACGCCAGCCGCTGGCCGTCGATTACGTCCTGCTTTTCCGCCGGCGACAGCTCGCGCCACAACCGTTCGATGCGCACTTCCCCGGCGATCTCCTCCAGGCCTTCGGCGACACGGTTCAGCTTCACCGAGCCATCGGGGCCGACGATCAGGTTCTCGTTGAACAATTCATTTTGCAGATGCGAGATCGGCATCGCCTGCTTGCGCACCGGATCGAAGTAGCTGTTGAACAGCTTGAGGAATATCCATTGCGTCCACTTGTAATAATGCGGATCGGTGGTGTTCACCTCGCGGTCCCAGTCGTAGCTGAGGCCCAGCATCCGAATCTGCCGTCGGAAGTTCTCGATGTTTTTCGCGGTCGTTTCGCGCGGATGAATGTTCTTCACAACCGCATACTGCTCGGCGGGCAGCCCAAACGCGTCCCATCCCATCGGATGCAGCACGTTGTACCCGCGCATGCGCAGGAAGCGCGAGAAAATGTCGGTGGCAGTATATCCTTCGGGATGCCCGACGTGCAGCCCCGCGCCACTGGGGTAGGGAAACATGTCCAGCACGTACGCCTTGGGCATGCCGCCCGCGTCTGCCGGGTCTAACGCCGCGAAGGACTTGTTCGCCAGCCAATGCTCCTGCCATTTCTTCTCAATCCGCGTGAAGTTGTAAGGCATGTGCGGAAATATAAGGGAACCGGCGGGAATTGTCAGTTGGGCGGCAGGGGGCACCCTGCCACATCGCCGCTGGGTACGGCCATCGGCACGGGCGGGACGCCCGTGTCACGGTAGAAAATCGATGACACGCATGGCAATAATGCCCTTACTTGGAACTGGGGCGCGGCTCACAAGGCGCAGGACGCCAAAAGCGCACGATTGCGCAATGCTATTTTAGAACGATTGAACCCGCGCTTGCACGGAACATTTTGCAGCGGGGACCGGCTCGATCACCCCTGAGTCGGCGGGGCCAGCTTCACATCGACTTCCCGCGTTTGTCCGTCGCGCCAGAGGGTGAGTTTGACGGTGTCGCCGGGCTTGTGGTTGTCGATTTGTTTGTGGAGGTCGCCGGTGGTGGCGATGGGGTGGGCGTCGGCCTGTGTGATGATGTCGCCGATGACGAGTTTGCCGTTGACCATCTGCGTCGGATGGACGCCGGCGTGGGCGGCCGGGGAGTCGGGCTGGATGCCGATGACCAGGACGCCGGTGATGCCCATTTCACTGGTGACCTGCTGGCTGGCGCGGTCGTCGAGAACCAGGCCCAGGCGCGGGCGGATCACTTTGCCGTGGGCGATGAGTTGCGGCACGATGTGGTTGATGGTGTCGATCGGGATGGCAAAGCCGATCCCGGCGCTGGAGCCCGAGGGGCTGTAGATGGCGGTGTTGATCCCGACGAGCCGGCCGTCGCTGTCGAGCAGCGGCCCGCCGGAGTTGCCGGGGTTGATGGCGGCGTCGGTCTGGATGACGTTGTCGATGGTTGTGCCGGCCACGCTCTGGATGCTGCGGCCCACCGCCGACACAACGCCGGTGGTAAGCGTTTGCGACAGGCCGAACGGATCGCCGATGGCCAGCACCTTCTGGCCGACCTGAAGATCATGGCTGGTGCCGACGCGGATGGGATGCAAATCGCCCTTTGGGACATGAATGCGCACGACCGCCAGATCGTAATCGGGCGCGACGCCGACCGGATCGGCATCGTAGGATTTGTGGTTCCACAGCGTGACCCGCGCCCCGGCAGCGCCGCGGACGACGTGGAAGTTGGTGACGATGTCGCCGCCATCGTCCCACATGAAACCCGATCCGGTGCCTTCGGGGGTTTTGTAGCTGTCGCCGGTGCGAATGTTCACCTGCTCGGCAAGCGTGGTGATGAAAACCACCGAGGGGTTGGTCTCCTTAAACACGCGGATATTCCCGCTTTCCCAACTCGTCAGAGCCCCGCGCGGCGCGACCTCCCGCGGGGCGGCGGCGGGTGTGCCGCGCGATAAAAGCCGCGAGGCCAGGAACCCGGCGGTTCCCGCGACCGCGCCCAGAAAAACCACCGCCAGCATCCCCGCCGCCCGCGATGGCGGACGTGGCGGATACGAGGGATAGGCTTGCGGGAGAGAAAGAGGATCGGTCATTTTTTGTTCACCTGCGGCGGAAGGTACGCGAACCGGTGCAAACAGGTATACCGTCGATTCCCGGTGGCGCTCAAAGCAGTAGGGCGCTGCCGTTACTTGTGACATGGGCAGCCTGCCCATGAGTGCGGTACGCCGCACGGTCGGCGGTACTCCAGCGATGTAAACTGCAATACCCAAGCGTTATATAATGTGGATTATGGTTACCGAATGGAAACAGGGCGGACGAATCGAGGTGACGATTATTCTTGCGCCGCCCTTAAATGATTTGCCCTCCCGCGGGTATAATGCATTAGAAGCCGGCGGCACAGGGTCCCTGCCGCGGCTTTCCTTTCGATGCGAACGCCAACAAACCATCTTCCCCGCGTCGCCTTGCTCTCCTGCGCGGCGGTTCTGGCCATTGTCGCGATCGCGCAGGCCAATCATCGCACGATCACGGACAGCGACCGGGCGTTCTGGTCGTTTGTGCCGGTGAAGAATCCGGCGTCGCCGAAGACGCGGGATGGGGGGTGGTGCCGCAATGACATCGATCATTTCATTCTGGCCAAGCTGGAGAGCGAGGGTTTGGGGCCGGCGGCGCAGGCGGATCGGGCGACGCTGATTCGGCGGGCAACGTTTGATTTGATCGGGCTTCCGCCGACGCCCACGGAGGTGGAGGCGTTTGTGGGGGATTCGCGGCCGCATGCGTATGCGCGGCTGATCGACCGGCTGCTGGCCAGCCCGAGATATGGCGAGCGATGGGGACGGCATTGGCTGGATCTGGTGCGGTATGCCGAGTCGGATGGGTTTAAGCAGGATTCGTATCGGCCCAACGCCTGGCCGTACCGCGATTACGTCATCAAAAGCTTTAATGACGATAAGCCATACGACCGGTTCGTGACCGAGCAATTGGCCGGCGATGAGATCGCGCCCGATGATCCCGATGTGATCGTCGCCACCGGGTACCTCCGGCACACCAGCTACGAATACAACCAGCGGGATGTGCCCCGGCAATGGCAGGACATGCTCGACGATGTCACCGACGTCACCGGCGACGCCTTCCTGGGCCTGAGCATGGGATGCGCCAAATGCCACGACCACAAATTCGATCCGATTCTCCGCAGCGACTATTACCGCATGCAGGCGTTTTTCGCACCGATGCTGCCCCGTAGTGATCTGGCGCTGGCGACGAAGCAGCAGCAGCAGGAATACGAAACGAAGCTGGCGGTCTGGCGGGAGAAGACCGCCGGCATTCGCGCGCAGATGAAGCCGATGGAGCAGCGCGCGATCGCGGCTTCTTCGCGCGATGCGATCAGCAAGTTTCCGCCGGAAATGCAGGCGGTGATCGCCAAGCCCGCCGAGCTGCGCACGCCGGAGGAAAAGCAATGGGCCTGGCTTGCGATGCGGCAGGTGTACGATCCAAGCGAAAACCCGCAGGTGAAAGTGGGCGGTAAGGACAAGGAAAACTACGCCGCCCTCAAGGAGCAACTCAAGGGATTTGACGCCATTAAGCCCAAGCCGCTGTTTCATGGATTGCTGGCGACGGACGTGGGGCCCGTGGCGCCGCCGACTTATATGCCCGGCGAAAAGGGGCCGCGCGTTGTGCTGGAGCCGGGATTTCCCGTGGTATTGAACGCGCTGCCCGCGCCGGCCATCGTGCCGACCGCCAATTCCACGGGCCGGCGGCTGGCGCTGGCGAAGTGGATCGTCTCGCCGAAAAATCCGCTCACGGCGCGGGTGATGGTGAACCGCATCTGGCAGTATCATTTTGGTCGCGGCCTGGTCGCCACCAGCGGCGACTTCGGGCATCTGGGCACGCCGCCAAGTCATCCACAATTGCTGGATTATCTGGCCAGCCGATTCGTCGAAGGGGGCTGGCGAATGAAGTCGATTCATCGGCTCATCATGCTGTCGGCAACGTATCGGCAATCCGCGCTTCGCGCCATGCCCGAAGTTGCACGGATGAAAGACCCGGAAAACCGCTTGCTGTGGCGGATGAACACCCGGCGTCTGGAGGCCGAGCAAATCCGCGATTCCATGCTGGCCGTCAGCGGGGAATTGAAACACGACGCGGGCGGGCCATCCGTGGATGCGAACACGCCGCGACGATCGATTTACATGAAGGTCATTCGCAATTCGCGCGACCCGCTGCTGGACGTGTTCGACGCGCCCGAATCCTTCGGCTCGGTCTGCGTCCGCAACCAGACCACGACCGCCCCGCAGGCGTTGCTGATGATCAACGGCGATTGGCCGCTCAAGCGCGCCGCCGCCTTGGCCGCGCGAGTGCGCGGGGAGGAAGCCAGCGCGGATGCCGAGTCTCTTGTGAACGCGGTATATCATCTGGCGTATGGCCGAGCGCCGGGAGCGGACGAATTGCAGGCGGCGGTTGGGTTCCTCAACCGGCCTGGGAAGGACAATGAGGCGGATACGCCGGATGCGAATCTGGTGGATTTTTGCCATGTGATATTAAATTCCAGCGAGTTTTTGTATGTCGATTAAGAACTCGAACCTCACCGCCATCCCCGGCCTCCCTCACCGCGCGGCTCCCGCAAGCCGACGCGATTTCCTTGCCAGCGCCGGGGCCGGATTTGGCGCGTTGGCGATGGCGTATCTGCTGGGCAACGAGCCGCTGCGCGCCGCCGAGCAGGTGATGGCCGCGTCGCCCCTCGCGCCGCACCGGCCGCATTTCCCAGCGACCGCTAAATCGGTGATTTTTCTGTTCATGGAAGGCGGCCCAAGCCATCTGGATTTGTTCGACCCCAAGCCAAGACTCATCGAGCTTGCCGGCCAGCCCCTGCCCGCCAGTTTTCCCCGTCCGCTCACGGCGATGGGCGAAGCCGGCTCGCCCCTGCTCGCGTCCAAGCGCAAATGGAAACAGCATGGGCAAAGCGGAATCTGGACATCGGATTGGCTGCCGCACATTTCCGGCGTTGTCGATGAACTGGCGGTCATCCGCTCCTGCTACGGCGAAGGGATCAACCACTCCGGCGGCGTGTGCCAGATGAACACCGGCTCGATTCTCGCCGGCCGCCCGTCGCTGGGGGCATGGACGACGTACGGCCTGGGCACCGAAAACCAAAACCTGCCGGCGTTCGTCGTGCTCGCCGACAGCAACGAGAAAACCATCAATGGCCCGCGCAACTGGGGCGCGGGATTCATGCCCGCGGTATATCAGGGCACGAAATTGCGCAACGGCCCCGTGCCGATCACGAACCTCGCCACGCCCAAGGGCGTGGGCGATTCCCGGCAACGGCAAAAACTTGCTTTTCTCGAAACCTTGGATCGGCGCTACGCCGCCGCCCGCCCCGATCAAAGCGAGCTCGAAGCCCGCATCGGCAGCTACGAACTCGCCTTCCGCATGCAGGCCCAGGCGCCCGAAGCGATCGACCTGGCCAATGAGTCCAAGGCCACGCAACAACTTTATGGCATGGACAACCCCACGACCCAGACCTTCGGCCGCAACTGCCTGCTCGCCCGACGGCTCGTCGAGCGCGGCGTACGGTTCGTCCAGCTCTATCACGGCGCCGGCAATAAATGGGACGCCCACTCCGGGCTCGAGAAAAATCACTCGACCCAATGCGCCCAGATGGACAAGCCGGTCGCCGGCTTGATCCGCGACCTCAAATCGCGCGGCCTGCTCGATCAAACACTGGTCATCTGGGGCGGCGAGTTCGGCCGAACCCCCATGAGCGAAAAAGGCGATGGCCGCGACCACAACCCCTACGGCTTCACCATGTGGATGGCCGGCGGCGGCGTCAAGGGCGGACAAACCATCGGCGCCACCGACGAAGTCGGCCTCCACGCCATCGAAAGCCCGCTTCACGTCCACGACCTCCACGCCACCCTGCTGTCGCTGATGGGCCTGGACCACACCCGCCTGATCTATTTCCAAAAAGGCCGTCCGGAAAGGCCGACGATGAACGTGGGGGACGTGTATCGGAGGATTACGACGGGGTGATTCGACTGAACATTCATCATAACGTGAAGAAACGTCGTTGGCGGGATTCCTGACGAAGGCACGAGCCTAGTGCATTGTCACGCAATGATTTTGGGGTAAATCACTAGAGTTTTACCCGCATTTGGAAGCATGACAATGCACTAGTGCTTTGTCACGCAATGATTTTAGGGTAAACAGACTTCAGTTTTATCCGAGCGTCGCCGACC
>DASRLH010000280.1:0-8055 GCA_035648595.1 Tepidisphaeraceae bacterium | reverse complement strand
GCCGCAAATCTCGCGGGCGGCGCGGGTTTTTGCAGTCTATGGATTTTGGGCAGGTGCCGCGCGTAAGGTGCTGCTAAATAAGAGGGATGCTGCCGATTCGGGTATATTCGCCTTCGTTCGGAAGTATCCTGCTTGTTTACAAGAGTGACAAAACTTCCAGTGCGCTACTTTTCTGGAATTGCCATTGCCCAAATTGCCGCGCTTGCTGAGAATATCAAATCGTGACCGGAGGGATTTGGGAGGTCGGTTGGCCATGACAATGGATTCCATGCCGAGTAACCCGCGCATTTTGCTGTGTGATGATTCGGCTGTAGAACGTCATGCCTTGGCGCATTTCTTGCGCGACAACGGTTTTGCGGTTGAAGAGGCGGCGGATGGGGATGCGGCGATCTCTCATGTCAAGCACAAGCCTATTGATCTCATGCTGCTCGATCTCAATATGCCCGGCGCGGATGGGTTTGACGTGCTGACGTATCTGCAGGAGCATCGCCGCGCGCTGCCGGTGATTTTGTTGTCGGGCATGCCGCTGAACAAAATCCAGCACAAGATGCACCGCTTGCCCAGCGCGGAGTTGCCGCCGTTGTTGCTTAAGCCGATTGATACACAGCAGCTTCTGGGGTTGGTCGATCTTCAACTCAGCGGACACATGCCGCGCGCTTCAGCGGCGGATGACAACGGCGATTCGCCGCCGGCCGATTAGCGCTTCCTGGGACTTTCCCGGCGGCGCGGAATCGCTAAAACGGTTCGGATGAAAGATCAACATTCGCGACAGGTCGAGGGGTCGTCAACCACGCAGGGGCTGCCGCTCTCGCCTTCCATGGGGCCGGCACTGGCCATGGCCCAGATTCCCAGCACGCCCTTGCTCGTGGATCGCAGGGTGGCGCTGATTTCAGTGCTGGCGTTTTTAATCGCTTGCGCGGCTACCGCAGTCGCGCAAATCCTCATGTGGCTGATCGCGCTGATTACCAATCTGGCTTTTTTCGGGAAGGCATCACACGTTTTGCCGGACATGAATGCGCTGGCCGCGCAGGTGCATGGGCATTTGGGTTGGTGGGTGGTGATCATTCCGGTGATCGGAGGGGTGATCGTCGGCTTTATGGCGCGCTATGGCTCGGCGGGAATTCGCGGGCACGGGATTCCCGAGGCGATGGAGAACGTGCTGACCAACCAGAGCCGCGTTCCGCCCAGGCTCACGTTCCTAAAGCCGCTGTCGGCGGCAATCGCCATCGGCACCGGCGGGCCGTTCGGCGCCGAGGGACCGATCATCGCCACCGGCGGCGCGCTGGGCTCGCTGTTGGGCCAGGTGCTGCGAACCACCGCCACGGAGCGCAAAACACTGCTCGCCGCCGGCGCGGCCGCGGGCATGGCGGCGACCTTCGGCGCGCCGGTCGCCGCCACGCTCATGGCGGTTGAACTGCTCCTGTTCGAGTTCCGGCCGCGATCATTTCTTCCGGTCGCCCTTGCCAGTTTCGTGGCGGCGGGGTTGCGGTTTATCTTCCGCGCGCCCTACCCGGTCTTTCCCATGCCCGACCTGGGCCGGCCCACCGAGGCGGCTCTGGGCGCGTATATCCTGATCGGCGCACTGGTCGGCGTGGCCTCGGTCTTTGTGACCTGGGCGGTGTATGCCGTCGAGGATGGGTTCGAGAAACTGCCGATCCATTGGATGTGGTGGCCGGCGATTGGCGCGGTCGCGGTGGGCGTGGTGGGATATTTCGCGCCGCGCACGCTGGGCGTCGGCTACGAAAACATTGCCGATGCCATCTCCAATCACTTTGGCATTAAAATGCTTTTTATGCTCGGCGGGTTGAAATTCATCTCTTGGGCGATTGCCCTGGGCAGCGGCACATCCGGCGGCACGCTGGCGCCGCTGTTCACCATCGGCAGCACCCTGGGCGCGCTGCTGGGAATCGGCGGGCTTCACCTGTTTCCGCATTCGGGGATCGATGTGCGGGTGGCGGCGCTGGTGGGGATGGCGGCGTTGTTTGCCGGCGCTTCGCGGGCACTGCTTACGAGCGTGGTGTTCGCGTTCGAGACGACCAATCAGCCGTATGGCCTGCTCCCACTGCTGGGCGGGTGCGCGGCGGCGTTTTATGCCTCCAGCGCGCTCATGCGCGACACGATCATGACCGCCAAGATCACGCGGCGCGGCGTGCGCGTGCCCTCGGAATATGCCGCCGACTTCCTCGACGGCATTCACGTCCGCGACATCGCGGCGCAAAAGCTCATCGTGCTGCGGGCGGATCAAACGCTGGCCGAGGCCCGAAAATGGCTCGCCAGCAACGCCGCCGGCTCCGAGCACCAGGGCTTCCCGGTGCTGGATGAATCGCAGGCGCTGATTGGCGTGCTGACCCGCCGGAATCTGCTGGTGGAAAGCGATCCGCTGGACCGAAAGGTGCGCGAGTTAATCACGCGCCCGCCGGTCACGATTCACCCGGATGCCACCCTGCGCGCCGCGGCGGATCTGATGGTGAACAACGATGTGGGCCGCCTGCCGGTCGTGGACAATCGCGAGGGATACCGGCTTGTGGGTTTCATCACCCGCGTGGACCTCGTGGCGGCCCATCGCTTCCGCCTGCGCGACGCCGAACTCAATGATCCCAACATCCACCTGCCAAAGTTCGGCAAACGAAGGGAGAAATAGCATTAAAGACGCTCAGCGTATGGTGCGCCACGACCCAAATGAAGGTGAAAATCCGAAATCCGAAGCACGACACGGTGTCCGGCCCAGAGTGTCGCACCACATTTCTTATCGATCAAACTGTGCATCAAACGCGATGTTGGACGGCTTGAAATCCAGCTTGCGGACCATCGCGGCTGCTTCGGCAGCGCCGTGCTCGCGGTCCATCCGGCTGTCTTCCCATTCCACCGACAAGGGGCCGTTGTATTTCACGTCGTTGAGGGCGACGATGATTTCCTCGAAGTTGATGTCGCCCCGGCCCGGCGAGCGGAAATCCCAATAACGGCGCGGGTCGGCAAACGTCGTATGCCCGCCGAACACGCCCACCGTTCCATCGCCGTGGCCCCACCAGGCATCCTTGACGTGAACGTGGAAGATGCGGTCGCCGAACGTGCGGATGAACTTCACGTAATCGACATGCTGGTAGCCCAAATGTGATGGGTCGTAGTTGAAGCCAAACCGCTTGTGCCCTTTCACGGCATCAATCGCCCGCTGCGCGGAGGCGATGTCAAAGGCGATTTCGGTGGGATGCACCTCCAGGGCGAAGTTCACATTGAGCTTGTCAAATTCGTTGAGGATCGGCGTCCATCGCCTGGCGAAATCCTCGAAGCCCTTATTCCAGTAATTCTGATCGGTGGGCGGGAAGGCGTAGATCGAATGCCAGATGCTAGAGCCGGTGAATCCGTTGACGGTCGCGGTGAACGGGCTTTTGGCATCGGCGGGGGCCGCGTCGAAGAAGGCGCGGGCGGCCTTGGCGGTGTCGATCATCTTCTGGGCGGCGCGGGTTTTCACGCCGTCGGGGCTGCCGTCGCCCCAGACGTCGGCGGGCAAAATGAGCTTGTGCCGTTCGTCGATATTGTCGCAAACCGCCTGGCCCACCAGGTGATTGGAAATGGCAAACGCCCGCAGGCCGTGGCTGCGGAGGATATCCCATCGGCCCTTGCAATAGCTCTTGTCCTTCAAGGCCTTGTCCACCTCGAAATGGTCGCCCCAGCAGGGCAGCTCGACGCCGTCGTAGCCGAACTGCCTGGCTTTGGCGCAGATGGTTTCAAAGGACAGATCGGCCCATTGGCCGGTGAACAGCGTGACCGGGCGTGCCATGTGTGTGTCTCCTTCTTCGGGGAAAATCAAAAGCGTATCAGCCGCTAATAAGTCGCGGGCAATCAAAGCGGATTGAAGGGAATGTGTCAACATTTCAGACTCTTCAACGTGACACGGGCGTCTCGCCCGTGCTGGCGGCTGAAAAGCAGGAACAATCGATGTATCTCTAGTCCATACAACACGCACGGGCGGGACGCCCGTGTCACGATATGGATCACTTTCTCCCGGCCCCACACCCGTCTGGTGGTGCCATGCATGAATAGCGCAAAGTCGCGCACGGCTATTAAGAAAAGCTCGCGCCCAATTCACTCGCCGGCGAATTGCTTATATTTCTCCTGCAATTTGGCATCGGCAGCCATGCCGAGATGAATCACGGCCCGATAATGGAAGGTTAATGTCGTCCCCTTCTCGATCTTCAGATCCCCCGAGTGCTTGGGCAATTTCCGATTAAATTCGCTGAGCGCAAATGGGTTTGGCGACATCAGGCCGTAGGCCCGGACGTGCCAGGTTTCGGGATGGCGGGGATTGGAGGGTGCGTCGAAGATGGCGACGCCGAAGGGTTTGCCGTCGATCATTCCCGATTCATCGCACCAGTCTGCCGGCTTGCCCCAGGTTTGCTTTTCCCCGGCCTCCCCGACGCCGCCCTTGCCGGTGGATTGGGTGATGGTGGGATGCTCGGCGATGGGCGTTGCCAGGCGGACCGCCATGATGCCGGCCTCCTTGGTATCACCGAAGGTCACGTCGCCGTTCACGGGCGTAAATGCAGAGGTAATGTCAATCGCCCGGCTGCCATCGGGATATACCGCGAACTTCACCGTCCGCTTCTCATCGAGCATCGGCTTGCCGTCCTTGCCTTCCCAGTTGAGCTGCTCGACGAAGTGATCGCTGCCGACATCATCGAACTTGAGGTGGACTTGCTTTGCCGAGTGCTCGCCCTTGCCGCCTTTGCCCAGCGACCAATGATCGACGCCGTTGACATCGCCCTGCGAGACCCACAGCGACTGGTGATGCGGATGATCCGCCTTGGGCGTTTTCTTGATGTTCACCAGCGTGTACTGATCGCTGGTCACCGGTACTTCGCCCACCGCCAGCACCGGCCAAAAGAAAGGCCGCACGTATGGCCGATCTTTGCGCGACCCAAACCAGTAGCTGGTGAATGGCTTGCCATCGATCGTGACGGCAAGGTGATTGTCCATTTTCTGAATCTTGATGTTCGCGTCATCGGCCGCCGCGAAAGATGCCGAGCCGCAGATGATCGCCCCGACTGCAATCGCAAAAAAGGTCAGTGACTTTTGCACGTTTCCTCCGTTTTGTTGGATTAGTCCTTCATTCCCGCATTCCGACCCAAAATCCGCAGGACAATCGATAGCCCTATCAAACCCAAGCCGATCAACGTCACTAGAATCCCGAGCAAAAACGCCGGCGCCAGTCCGGCCTGTCCCATTACAATAGTGAAGATCGCGCCGAAGAATAACATTGCAATCCCGAACAGGTAGAGGCGCCGAACCCAGGGTCGAGTTCGCTGGGCCGACGGGCGCTCGTAATCCAAGATAGCCTTGCCGCTCATCTGATCCTCTCAAGCACCTTCAACTTCCACCCAGAGCCGATATTATTTGTGAAATGGTCGGCACGTGCCCTGATATACTCGATCACGAATATGTTCAGAAACCCTTGCTGGATAACTCTCATTATGTTCAAGTGACGGAGCGTCCGCAATGTAATTCGAGTCGCCGCGTTAGAATAATCTCAGCCCGTGCAGAGCCCCAAAATCACGCCTGACGAACTCGCTGGAAGGACCAGAACCGAGATTCGTGAATTTGCCCATCGTAAAGGCCTTCTTCCACGAGGTGATCCAACGGATCCGGATTACCCACGAAAATGGATTGATCCTGTCAGTGGCGATCAATGCCTTCGGCTGGACAGGGGCCACATCGATCCCGCTTCGGGGCAGCCATACAATAATCCAAAGGCTGCCGTCGATCATGTTCATGGGTATGATACGAACGGCGATCCGATTCTTGTGAACGGCGATACGCATGTCCCTACCGTTGGTGATTGATATGAATGACCATCAGACCAGCAATGAAGTGCAGCCATTCGAATTAATGAACGGCGATGTTCGGATTTGGATCGAGCAGGAATCGATTCACATCGCCGCCTCCGATCGAACGCACCATGATCCCGTGGAGATAACAGCAAAAATGGCCAGAGCGCTGGCCGCAAAGCTAGACGAGATGGCCGCTTCACTCGATGGGTAACGGCGCGAAGTGAAAACTGCCACGACTATCTTTCCCGTTCTTCTTCACTCATGTTCATTCGTGCCCATTCGCGGCCAGCTCTTTCCAGTCGCGATTGGAGCCGTTTTTTGTGCTTTCTTCGTTTGGATTTGTTTCGGATTTCGTGCTTGGGATTTCGGATTTTCACCTGTCACTCGGGTTACGGGCGCAGCCTACGTTCCGTGACTTTGCGTTAGTTCTCAAGCAAAGATCCCTCCCACCACCCTGGCAGGCTCGACGCCGCTGAGGCGTTGGTCGAGGCCCTGGTATTGATAGGTGAAGCGGCTGTGGTTGATGCCCAAGAGGTGAAGCAGCGTGGCGTGCCAGTCGTGGACGTGGACGGGGTTGGCGACGATGTTGTAGGAGAAGTCGTCGGTTTCGCCGTAGACGAGCCCCCCCTTGACTCCGCCGCCGGCCATCCAGAGGGTATAGCAGCGCGGGTGATGGTCACGGCCATAATCGGTGGCGGTGAGGGCTCCCTGCGAGTAGACAGTGCGGCCAAACTCGCCGCCCCAGATCACCAGCGTGTCGTCGAGCATGCCGCGCGCTTTGAGATCCTGCACAAGGGCATACGAGGCTTGGTCCACATCCCGGCACTGGTTGGGCAGCACGGCGGGCAGATTTCCATGCACATCCCAGCCGCGATGGTAGATTTGCACGAACCGCACGCCGCGCTCGACCAGACGACGGGCGAGCAATGCCGTGTTGGCGAAGGTGCCGGCCTTTTTGGCGTCGGGGCCGTACAGGGCATAGGTGGATTCCGATTCCTGCGAAAGATCGGTTAATTCCGGCACCGACGCCTGCATGCGAAACGCCATCTCGTATTGCGCGATGCGGGTATTGGTTTCCGGGTCGGCCAGCTTCGCCGATTCGATGCGATTGAGGGCGTCCAGCCCGTCGAGCATTTTTCGGCGCACAGCGGTATCCACGCCTTGCGGATTCTTGATATAGAGCACCGGATCGCCCGCGGTGCGCAGCGCAACGCCGGCGTATTGCGCCGACAAAAACCCCGCACTCCACAGCCGGCTCGATATCGCCTGCACGTTGGCCCGCGGGTCGGAATGGCTGGCGTTGAGAACCACGAACGTCGGCAAATTCGAGTTCATGCTCCCCAGCCCGTACGCGATCCACGAGCCGATGCAGGGCCGGCCCGGCACCTGGTTGCCGGTTTGCGCGAAGGTCATGGCGGGCTCGTGATTGATGGCATCCGTGTTCATGCTTCGGATGATCGTCAGGTCATCGACCATCTTCGCCGTCCACGGCAGGGCGTCGCTCATCCACGCCCCGCATTGGCCATGCTGGGCGAACTTAAAGACCGAGGGCGCGATCGGGAACCGGCTTTGGCCGGAGGTCATGGTGGTGAGGCGCTGGCCCTGGCGGATCGATTCGGGCAGATCCTTGTTGAACATCGCCGTCATCTTCGGCTTGTAATCAAACAAATCCTGCTGCGGCGGCGCGCCCACCATGTGCAGATAGATCGCCCGCTTGGCGCGGGGGGCGAAGTTGGGCAGCGACGGCAAGCCGCCCGCGGCATTGGGGGCGATTCGGGATTTGAGCGCGCCGCCCATCGCGCCGCGAGAGAAACCCGTTTCGCCCAACATGGCCGACAGCGCCACCGCGCCGATGCCGGTCGCGGCCCGGCCGAAAAACTGCCGGCGGGTTTGTAGGAGAAGGGCCTGATGTTGAAGATTCATTTTCTCTCTCGCGTTAATCCATCGCACATCAAATCCATTACGGTGCACCGACTTCAGTGGGGTCACACATACTTAGCCCAGACTCACGCTCCCGTTTATCGATCAGCCACATTCTACCGGGATCACCAGCACGCGCCAGTAAGCCGCGATGAAGGCGTGGCCTGAATTTGATCGGGGTAGGGAAGGCCGATTGGTTTCGGCCTCCCCTCCCGCCAAACCGGACGGGCGGATTTCCCGCATCCGGCTTTCCAGTCAGTGGGCCATCTTCATGGATTGGCATACACGCCAACGGGCCGTTTTCAGCGAG
>DASRLH010000279.1:0-3043 GCA_035648595.1 Tepidisphaeraceae bacterium | reverse complement strand
TTATGTGCACCATCATCTAAACGCACTCTCGAGTTTGCGAATTCTTTGACTCGTCACGTCTCCCCAATGTTAAGGGGCATCGCCCGCGGGTCGATACGAACAACATGGAGGGCCGGCGTTGTGACTCGATTTATCGGGCCTGCCGGCCATGCCCCGAATAGCCTGCTGGCGAGGAATTGCGATGGATTTATCGGTTGAGATGTTTGAGCAGGCCTCCCGCTCGCTGGCTGGGCCGGTCGATGATACGACTCGCGATTCGCGCCGGCAGCCGCGCGCGGGGATTGATGCCCAGGCGACAATCATCCCACTGTGCGAGCTCGGCCATTCGGGAACCCTGAGCGTGCGCGTGCGGGATCTGTCGGCTTCGGGGCTGGGATTCCTGCACGTACGCAAGATGGGGCTGGACGAGCAGTTCGCGCTGCTGCTGGGGCGCGAGGGCGATTCACCGGCGGTGTTGCTGTGCTGCGTCGCCTTCTGGCAGCCGGTGGCGCGCAATGTGTTTGCCATCGGGGCGCGGTTTATCCGCGTGCTGCGCGATGGGGGCGATCCGCCGTTGGCCGTGGACCTGAGCGCGCCGCCGGAGGAAATCGCCGCGGAGATCAGGCGACTGCATCGAAAAGCCTCGTAAGGCGTCGAATTCAATTAACCACGAAGACACGAAGATACTCAGCGCGGGCGCGCCCGCAACCGAAAAGAAAGAGGGGAGCCACGAATAGGCACGAATGTACACGAATGAAGACAAATTATTCGTGCCCATTCGTGTCCATCGTGGCTAACTCAGCTCTTCGCGCTGGGCCGCACTCAGTGTCTTGGCGGATTGTGGCAAACAATTTGGTCACGGCTTGCCGTCGATGGCCGCTTGCAGGACTTGTTGCTTACTCGCGTTCCCCTCGTGCGGCACGACGCCCGGCGTCTGTTTCGCCAGTTCACGGTTGCCCGTGGCCGGCAAATTCCACAACTGCGTACTTCCCGTATCGCATAGCGCGGCAAACCCAAATACCCCGCCATATTTGAGCGCGCCCGGCAGCATCATCGGGTCGGTGTCGCTGCGCACCTGTCCAAAATCAAAATTCGCCAGATCGATGGACGCCCGGCGCACCGCATTGCCCGCCAGCGCGCGGGCGAGCAGCGCGGCGGGACCGGTCTTTCCAAATGCGACCAGATCGATTCCCTTCGCCCCCTCCCAGCCTCGTGCCAAAGCGATCGTGCTTAAGATGTCGCTGGCGCGGCTGGCGAGAACGCTGGGGTTGTAGCCATATTGGTACCCGGAATAGGTGAAGCCTGCGTATTGGTCGGTCGATGCGGGCTTGGCATCCGCCGGGGCGAGAAGCTCGCCGGTCAGCAGTACATCGGGCGCGATTACGGCAATCTTTTCATCGAGCAGCTTTTTAATATCCGCAGTTGGCTTGCCGTCCGCGCCGAGCAAGCTGGCCTTTCCGTCGGGATGAATCCACACGACCACGCTGCCATTCCATTGGCGCGGCTTGAGCGCCAGATATGGCACACGCGCTAAACGGTCCCTTCGCCGAATCGTGCCCTTTTCAATTGCCATATTGTCCAACGCGACGGGTCCCCGGCTGTCGCCGACGAATACATCTTTACTTGCCGGCAACATGTCGTTGATCATGACGCGCAGGGCGGCGCGGACGATGTGCCGATACTGTGCCAGGTCTTTCGCGAGCGCGGCCATTTGCGCATCGCTGGCGGCGGACATCTCCTTGCGCAGGCCGGCGGCATCGAGCGTATCAGCGGGCCGGGGATGGGCCTCGTCATAAACCGACAACTCACTGGGCTTCACCGGCTCAAAAGGCTTCTCCGTCACCGGCTCAGTAAGCCCCAGCTTCAGGTGCTTGTTAACCCAGTTGTACATCAGCTCGCGGCTCACCTGGTTGTAATTATGAGGAAACGACCGGTGCCACGCGGCGACATTGTCCTGCGCGCTAAACAGCTTGTAGATCGACCAAATTTGCGGAAAGCCCAGCGTCTCGATGTCGCGCGTCCAGTCATTAGCCGAGGTCATGCCCAACGGCTTTGGCGCGAAGCAGGCGGCAAACTCGGCGTTGTTGGTATGCACGCGAAGCAGCGGGCTGTTCTCGCAGATGCAGCCCCCCTGCATCGCCTCGGAGACCATCACCGCCGGGAATGAAACGGCAGGACGATCGTCGATGGCGCACAGGATCATCGTCTGCGTCCCCCCGCCGCTGGCGCCGGTCACGGCAATGCGTTTCGCATCCACTTCCGGCAGCGCACATAGAAAATCCAGCGAGCGGATCGAGTTCCAGGTTTGCAGTCCCATGAAACTTTGCAGCCGAAGCGTGGCATCAACATCGTTAAATCCCTTGCGATGCTCGATGGCCTGGCTGTCGGCGTATCCCACCATGTCATATTGAAAAACCACGCAACCCATGCGCGCCAGCATCGCGCAGCGGGCCTGGAGGGGGTATTGCGCGCCGGCCATTGTTTTTTCCGCGCCCATGGCGATCTGCTCGCGGGCTTCCTTTTCGGAGGTTTCGTAGAATCGCCCGCCGGGCCAGTGGCCATGCGGGCTGAGGACGGCGGGGAGTTTGCCGGACTTTCCGATGGGACGATACAAGCTGCCGCTCACATAATGGCCGGGCAGGCTGGCGAAGAAGACTTTCTCAATGGTGTAGCCGTCGCGCCCAATCTTGCCGTGAATGACGGCGTGCATCTCCGTTTTCTCGGGCAAGGGCCATAATCCCTCGCTCACCAGAATCTGCTCGCGCAAATCGGCGGCGCGCTTCTTCCACTGCGCCTTGTCGGTGAAATGCGGCTCAAAAAGCCAGGGATGATCGACATCATGGGAGAATTGCCGCGCTTGCGCCGCCGCGCTTTGTGACTTGTCAAATACGCGGGCACTGTCTGGCTCAACGGCCAAGCCGATGGCGGGATGACAGAACCCAACACACAAGCACCCGATCAATAACCCAGGCATACACCGCATAAGCATCGCTCCCGGTACGTGAAGGGTGCGTGAAAGTTTCGGCGGCGTGTCTTTCCCTCCCCCGGTACGCCGGGGGAGGGT
>DASRLH010000278.1:0-9307 GCA_035648595.1 Tepidisphaeraceae bacterium | reverse complement strand
CGCCTTCGTACCTTGTTCGCTCTGGCTTCCATGCCAATACTCCTTTGAATCAATCGAACGATAATGCCACCAATATGTTATACTCGCTGGCGGACACAAAAAAATGTGACGAAAGATGAGGCGAGACGCCCGTGATACGATCAGCGCATTCGACGTTCGAATTCAACAATTATCCGGTACAGACGGCTTGAAGTGTTACGGAACGCCAATGAACCCCAGCAACCTCTATCCCTGCGGACGTATTTCCCGCCGCCGATTCATGCATCAGGCGGGCGGCGGATTCATGGGCGTGGCCATGGGGGCGATCTGGGCGCAGGCCGGGGAGATCAAGGGGGCCCAGGTCAAGCCTTCCATGCTCGGCCCGCATTTTGCGCCGCGGGCCAAGTCGGTGATTTTCCTGTTCATGTGCGGCGGCGTCAGCCACATCGACACCTTCGATCCCAAGGACAACAAGTGGGCCGGCAAACTGATCGACGTCGTCGGCTTCGGCGACAATCAGGCCCCGATGCAGCGCCCCGTCATCCCCTGCCATCGCACCTTCACCCGCCACGGCAAGTCCGGCATCCCCGTCTCCGACTGGTTTCCCCACGTCGGCGGCGTCATCGACGACATCGCGGTCGTCCGCTCGATGTGGTGCAACGAGGGAAACCACTTCCCCGCGGTCATCGAAACCTGCACCGGCCATCGCGGCCGGCAATTCGATCATCCCACTTTCGGAAGCTGGGTCTCCTACGCCCTGGGCAGCGCCAACAAGAATCTGCCAACCTTTGTGAACATCGGCCGGCCCTCCTCGCCGGTGCAATTGACCGGCGGATATCTGGGCGCGACCGTCGCCGCCACTCCGTTTCAGCCGGGCCCCACGCCGATTCCCAATCTCAATCCGCCCGCCGGCTCATCGGCGCGCGAGCGGGAGCGGCAGATGCAGGCGCTGGTCGAGATGAACGAGCAGTTCCGCCGGGATTACGCCATCAACTCCGACATCGCCGCCCGCGCCAAGGCATATGAACTGGCCGCGCGGATGCAGCTTGCCGCGCCGCATGTGGTCGATTTCGCGGAAGAAAAGCCCGGCATTCTCGATCAATACGGCATCGGCGCCCGCGAGACCGACGACTTTGGCCGCCAATTGCTCCTGGCCCGCCGGCTGGTCGAGCGCGGCGTGCGGTTCGTGCAAATCTGCCACGCCGGCGGCGGCAACGGCGGGTGGGACGCACACGGCGACATCAACACCCACGCGCCCCTGTGCCGATCCATCGACAAGCCCATCGCCGGCCTGATCCGCGACCTCAAACAACGCGGCATGCTCGACGATACCCTCGTCGTCTGGAGCAGCGAATTCGGCCGAAGCCCCTGGTCCCAAAACACCACCGGCCGCGACCACAACCCCCGCGGCTACAGCGCCTGGCTCGCCGGCGGCGGAATCAAGGGCGGCACCGTCCACGGCGCCACCGACGACGTAGGCTACAAAGCCGCCGAAAACCCCCACTACTACAGCGACCTCCACGCCACCATCCTCCATCAACTGGGCCTGGACTACACCAAAATGACCATCCCCGTATTGGGGCGAACCATGCGATTGGTGGAGGATGGGGATGGGCCGATTGGGGAGATATTGGCGTGAGGTGGTTGCGGGGTCGGGGGTTGTGAACGAAACTATCGGGTACTAGAACACCGGGCTGTCGTACGCACCCCGCTGGCGAGGCGAGTCCCATGGCGCTAGACGTTTTGATTGCGCCGAAATTAAGGGACCAGCCAGTCAGCCCCTCCTTCGGATCCATGGTGCTACCACGAATAGTGACGCTTCGCGGCGGTGTGCCGTTGAGTTTAACGCATTGGGTGCAACCAGCAGGGGACCAGAGACGAATCAGGGCTTCCATAAATCTCAAGCCGGCTCGGAAAATCGCTTGCGGGCAATGGTCGAAAGGACCAAGCCACCCAGGAGGAACAGTGCGCCCGCACCGGATGATGGAAGCGGCGCGCCAATTGGCGCTGTATCAAAAACCAGTTCTGGAGCGTTGTTGCCTTCCCGGCTGCTGAAAAGAAGGTCAGTCGACCCGTGATCCACGGTTCCCACGAAAGCCAGCCCTTTGTTGTTGGCGCTATTGTCGATCCACGATTGTACAACTGTGTTCGGAATCACCCACGAGACATAGCTGTACTTCTCCAAGCCCCAGTTCACGCTCTGGGTATCGAGTGCGGGGCCAGAACCGCCATAGTTGTTCCAAGTGACCGTGTTTTCCTGCCACGCCGAGAGCGACTCGCGCATGTCTATCACTTGCGTAATCGCATCCTTGTCATTTCCCGCATCATTTAGATAAAGCCTGACCGTTGAGGTTCCCGTGACCGTTCTTCCGGTGTAGGCGGAAACGTCAAACTTTACGAGCGGATTCGTCAGGTAAGTGCCGAAGCCCTCACTCCAAAGGCTTGTGGAGGCGCCGTGATTACTGTCAGGACCGCCCAGTCCACTGTACTCAGTGATCCAGGAATCAGCGGAGCTCGTGACCGTGTCCGCACTGGCGGCCCCGACGAAAATCCCGAAGACTGAGATAATCGCAAATAAGTAGATTCGCATGATCGACCCTTCTCATCAAAAACACCGCGACATCCCCATCAGCAGCCGCAATGATAAATGCTTTCCGAACGTCGCAACAAGTCGTCATTTCCGCTGTCGTTGGTTCTGACGATGCCGCGAATTGTCGTCCCCACTGCGGAACCGCGCGAAGACATGCAAAACCAGCTCGACCCGGTCGGCAACGTCGAGGCGAGCGAAGATTCGGCCGAGGTGTGTTCGCACTGTTGAGATGCTCATGCCCAGCGCGACGGCAATCTGCTTGTCGCGCTTGCCCTCAAGAATCAACCCAACGATTCGCGTTTGCTGAGGTGACAATTGCAGCGCAGCGGCGACAGTCGCCCACTCCCTGGGGCTGAACACCGGCAATGCTGTGAGTGCGGAAATGTCTTTGGCGGGATTTGGTTGGCGGGCCATGCGCCCCCAATAAAAAAAGAGCGTCGAACCAAGGACGCTCCAAGAACCCCCGCCAAGGGGCATACAGAACGTGCCCTGGCCGACGCCCCTTTCGGGGCGCGGGCACAAGGCACTGGTTCTGTATTCAAACTTGGCGGTTTTCTTGAAACCAGCGTCTTGACGCACACGCGTCAATTCAAATTGTCACCGGCACGATTGCTCGTCCCGGCTCGCGCGTAATCATAAGGCGAGCGAAGCCGCCCGCAAACAGGTTGGTTCAGTTGACGGAAATCGAGTTCGCGGAAGGCAACGCGCTCTGTCAATTGCACCCTCGCGAATAATGGCGCTTCGCGGCGATATGCCGTTGAGTTTATCGCTTTGGGTGAAACCGGCAGTGGGATCAGAAGCGATACAACGCCGTCACTCGCGCAATGACAAATAGAAGTTGCACCGCGTTCCTCGCGCGATCTGCCCTCCCTTGCTGGCGGCACCCAAAGCGATAAACTCACAAATTCCCCGCCGCGCAGCGACCGATTCCGTGCTTCTGGTCTTAATTGACTCACAGCGTCAACTCACCCGCCCGCGCGCGATGAGCTTTTGAACCTGCTCAACCAATTCAACGGGGACCGCGATCATCGAGACCGACGGATCGGCATAGGCTGCCTCGTCCTCGGCGACAGCCTCCGCGTCTGTCTGGTTCTCATAGTGCGAAATCACCGCCTCGACCCGCTTGGGGTCCCAACCTTGCGGATATTCATTGGGTTCTTGCTTCCGATGACCGCGGGTCGAACGGGCTGCTTTTGGAGTTAATGGTTTTTTCGTGAATAGCTTGCGCGCTTCATTGGTCGTCGAAGTCTTTAAGCGTTTGCGGCATTCCTGCCGCCCCGAACGATTCGACTCCGCCCACCGTGGACGATTTGACACGCTCATCGGCGCCGATTCGACTTTGCTTCTGGAGTTGAATGCGTCGGCGTATCGGCCAGGATAAAATACCCTCATGATCATGGAAAAACTTTGTGCACTTTGCGTCATTGTGTTGCTCGCCTCCGTCGCCCGCGCGGCGGATTCCTACGATGTCGTCGTCTACGGCGGAACCAGCGCCGGCGTGGTCGCTGCCGCGCAAGCGGGGCGGATGGGCAAGCGCGTGGTGCTGATTGAGCCCGGCAGGCATCTGGGAGGGATGACCTCCGGCGGGCTGGGCGCTACCGACACCGGAAACCTGGCCGCCATCGGCGGGATGGCGCGAGAATTCTATTCCAGAATCCGCGATTACTACCAGGCCCCATCCGTCTGGAAGCAGGAGACGGCGGCTCAGTATGCAAAACGCGAAAGGTATGTATATGCCGATGCGATGTTCGGCTTTGAGCCGCACGTCGCGGAGAAGGTGTTCGATGAGATGGCGGCCGCGGCGAAGGTCACTGTCGTGTATGGACAGCGGCTCGATCGCAAACACGGCGTAAAGAAGCAGGGTTCGCGCATCATCTCGATCCGTATGGAAAGCGGCCGCGTTTTCGCCGGACGGGAGTTTATTGACGCCGGCTATGAAGGCGATTTACTGGCCAGGGCGGGAGTCTCCTACATCGTCGGCCGCGAGGGCAACGCGCAATATGGAGAGACGCTCGATGGCATTCAGGTCGGACAATCCAAATCACATCAGTTCACGCTGCCGGTCGATCCATTTATCAAGCCCGGCGATGCCTCCAGCGGATTGGTTGCCAACATCCATGCCGGGCCGGCGGGCCAGGATGGGCAGGGCGACCGGAGAGTGCAGGCGTTGAACTATCGGCTGTGCCTGACGGATGTGCCGGCCAACCGCTTGGCCTTTGAAAAACCCGCCGGCTATGACGCGCGACAATATGAGCTACTGCTTCACTACTACGATGCAGGCTTCACCGGCACTCCCTGGAGCCCGCGCGGCATGCCCAATCGCAAGACCGACATCAACAACAACGGCGCCTTCTCCACCGATTACATCGGCATGGCCGACGCCTACCCCGACGCCGACTACGCGACGCGCGACAAGATCATCGCCGATCATGTGCTATATACCAAAGGCTTGTTCTGGGCCTTGGCGAATGAGCCGCGCGTGCCGGCGAAGGTGCGGCAGGCGGTGAGCAAATGGGGCTGGGCCAGGGATGAATTCACCGACAACGGCAATTTCCCCTATCAACTATACGTCCGCGAATCCCGCCGGATGATCGGTGAGTATGTGATGATCCAACAGGATATCACCGGCCAGCGCAAGGCGGCTGACTCCATCGGCCTGGGCTCCTACGGCATGGATTCGCACAACTGCCAGCGCTACGTCGATGCCGCCGGCCACGCCCGCAATGAAGGGGATGTGCAGGTGCACGGCCATCCGCCCTACGGCATCAGCTACCGCGCGCTTATTCCCAAGCCGGCCCAATGCACGAATCTGCTGGTGCCCGTCTGCATGTCCGCCACGCACATCGCGTACGGCTCGATCCGTATGGAGCCCGTCTACATGATCCTCGGGCAAGCCTGCGGCGCCGCGGCGGCGCGGGCGATCGATGAGAAGGTCGATGTGCAGAACGTAAACTACCCAAAACTGCGCGAGCGATTGCTGGCGGACAAGCAGCGGGTGGAATGGCGGGAGTGAATGGATGTGATCGCTACGATGCGAAAGTTTAAGTTTGCCCATTGCGTTTCAATTAACCCTCCGATAGAATATGACGATCCTCCCGATCAATCGGCTCGATCACAGCGATGCCGACATCACTGCGGATTTGAGTCATATTTCCAGCCGAAAGCAAAGCATGTATTTATTTGCCGCCGCGATCCGCGCGTTGTGCAGCCGTCGTCCGATTCCATCGAGCGCGAAACAAACGAACACAAATCGCCGCGTCAAACGAGCGGCGCGGGCAACGGTCGAAGCGATGGAGCAACGCGTCCTGCTGAGCGTCTCGTTGCCGCCATGCGCCCAGCTATCGGCGGATGTGGCGTACGCGGTGACCGGCGTCCCGGGCAATTACGACGTCGATTTCACCTCGGGCAGCTTTGTTCTCAACGCCGATCTCTCAAAAGCCAGTTCCGATTGGCAGAATGTCACGATCGTTCTTGGAGACGGCACCACGGGTGTCTTCAACTCGCCGCAGACCCTTGGCGGCCTGCAACTCGCCGGCAATGCAAAGCTCACCGCCAGCACCGGCGGCGGAGGGGCCAATGGCAACTACATCGTCGTCGGCCCCGCCGGACTCTCCATGTCGACCGCCTCCACGATCGATCTCACCGACAACGACATGATCCTCCAGGGCGCGGGTTCCGCCGGCGTTCTTCAGGTTCAATCGCTCGTCTCCCACGCCTACAACGGCGGGAACTGGAAGGGTTCGGGGCTGGGGAGCTCCAACGCCGCCTTGAGCGTCGGGGCCGCCATGCAGACCGCGGAGGGCTTCGCGCTCAACGGGAATCTCACTACGCCGTTTGGTACTTTTGATGGCGTGTCCGTCACCAGCGCCGACGTGATCGATAGGTACACGGTGGCCGCCGACGCCAATCTTGATGGCGTCGTCAACCTCACCGACTACCGCATCCTCAGGAACAATCTCAACAAGACCGGCATGACCTGGGCCACCGGCGATTTCAACTACAACTCCACCACCGACACCGCGGACTACAGCATCCTCCAAGCCAACTACCTTGGAACCATCTACGGCCCCAACGAAGCCCGCGTGCTTCAGCCGGTCGGCCAAACCATCGCCGCCAGCTACGACAAGGTCTACACCGGCCCGCTCATCACCTTCACCGACAGCAACAATCCAACAGCCGCCGCGTCCACCGTTTCGTACTACGCGGCTTCGATTGATTGGGGCGACAACAACTTCGTGCCCGCATCCCTGGCCGCCAACGGCAACGGTGGGTTCACTGTCTCGGGCACGTCGCCATTCCCGCTGACCGATCCAAATGCGCTGATCACGATGGACGTGGGCTATGCCGCGGGAAGCCCGTACGCCGGCCAGCCCAGCGCGTTGAGCACCCCGATCACCCTGGTGCCCCAGGCGATTACGGGTCTCTCGGCGACCGCTTCAAGCGCATCGCAGATCCTCCTGTCATGGAATGTCGCGGTAACTGATGCCACCGGCGTTCAACTGAGCCGATCGACGGACGGAACCAACTTCAACGTCATTGCGACGCTTCCCGGGAACTCGGGCACTTACACCGACTCGGCGCTCATCGAAGGCACACACTATTGGTACAGCGTCACAGCTCAGCCGCACACGGGCGCGGGCGCCACTGCCGCCGCCGACGTTTGGACGCTCCCCGCCGCTCCGACCGGCCTGACAGCCTCGGTCATATCGTCGAATCAGGTCAACCTCGCCTGGGTAAATAACAGCGGCGGCTCGCCGGCTTTCGAGATCGACCGATCGCCTGACAACGTTGGGTTTGACCCGATCTTCACCACCGCCGGCGCGGCGACTTCGTACACCGACCTTTCGGTCTATGATAACACAACCTATTACTACAGGATCACCCCATTGGATGCCTCCGGCAACCCCGGCTCGCCGACCAATACCGTGCAGGTCGCTACGCCCGTTTCCGTTCTCTCAACGCTTGCCTCGACGCCCTGCTCGGACACCGAGCTCGACTTCACTTGGCTTGACAATTCGGGCGGAACCGCCGCGCCGCAATTGTGGAGGTCCACTGACAGCGTAAATTGGACGCTCGTTGCGAGTCTGGCCGCCGGGACCGTTTCTTTTCACGACACCGGCCTCGCTCCCAATACCCCCTACGATTATTACGTTTCGGCGGTCGGAGCCCCGGCGGCAACTGCCTCCAGCAATTTCGAGCAGAACTATACCCTGCCGTCCGCTCCGACCGGATTGACGGCCACGCCGTCCGGCGGCGATGTCATCCTTTCTTGGACGAACACGGCGCAGAGTATATTTGGGGAGCAGGTTCTCGAATCGGCCGATGGCGTGACGTTCAGCGAGATCGCGACCGTGCCGGCCGGCACGTCAACTTATGATGATTGGCACGCGCCCGATGGCGTCATGGACTATTACGAAGTATGCTCCGTGAGCAGCGGAGGATATTCGGCCGCCTCCGGCGTCGCATCAGCCGATCCTATCGACAAAATTCGAATGACCGACTCGACCCCGGCAACCGGCACGAATTTCACGGTCGTGCACGGCCAGTCCCTTTCCATTGCGTCCGGCGACGTCCTCGCCAAGGACGTGGACCCCAACAACAATCCCGTAATCGCCATCGGTTCGTTTACACAACCCTCTCACGGCACGGTTACCGTTGACGGCTGCGGAAACTTCGTTTATCTGGCGAACCTGGGTTACGTCGGCACCGATTCGTTTACCTACATGGCCACCGACCAGTACCACGCGACAAGCGCGGCGGCCACCGTCCAGGTCCAAGTCACCGACGTCCTGCCGGAAGCGGACGGCGATCAGATTTTTCTGCCCGAGGCAAAGGATTCGCAAGGGAATTACCTGAATTATGCCGCCCCAGTCACCTACTATGCGTTTGCGCATGACACGGAATTCGATGCGTTGACGTGGTCCGTGGTGAGCGGCCCAACAGCGGCCCAAGGCGCCTTCGTGATGAACGCGCAAACGGGCCAATTCACCTTCACGCCCAATCCCTCCGCAACAAGCATGGACACCCTCAACGTGGTCTACAAGGTCAACGATGGCGCCCTGGACAGCAATCTCGCCTCGTTGGTATTCCCCGGCTACAACATCGTCACTCCGGGAACCGATCAATTTGTCGCCGCCCCAACGTTTGGCGGCAACCAATACGATACGGTCAGCCAAAACGGGACATTGGAGGTCGCGTCCCCCGCGCTGCTCACGGCGGCGTTCGACGAGGATCCCCGCGGCCCCCCAACCGATCCCGATGCTCCATCCGTCGGCGGCCTGATCGCCTACCCGCAACACGGCGCTCTTACAAATCTCGATCAGACCCGCGGCGGTTTCACCTATCAGCCCGCCGCCGGCTACACCGGCCGCGATTTCTTCACTTACACAATCGTGGACGGCTCGAAATTCGGCGGCTACGTGACCGTGTTCATCGACGTAAACCCGATCACCGCCAGCCTCTCGGTCGATACGCTTGCCGCCGGCGATCCGACCGCCAACATCCCCATCCAGCCGCAGCAAGGCGGTAGCCTTACAAATGTCCCGGTGTACCTCAACATCAGCCCGCTTCCGCTCGGAACTGCGGTGACGCTTTCAGTTACTGACCGTTGCGCAATGAAGTTTAAACTTTTGGTATGTTCAATCCGGCCTGTTTAAAGAATGCGTGGACTAGCCAGCACTTGTTTCTGAGGCGGTTTACCGCCATATGGAGCTGCTCGGTGAAGCTGTTCGGCATCTT
>DASRLH010000277.1:0-8279 GCA_035648595.1 Tepidisphaeraceae bacterium | reverse complement strand
ACCCTCCCCTCCCCCGGCGTACCAGGAGAGGGGAAAACGCAACAAAACCGCAATCGGCCCCCATGCGAATTCGTCCGCATTCCGCCACTTATTCATCAGGCCACCCCCGCCATATCGTTTACTTTCCATCCATTCGCGCATACCTTGAATGCATGCTGGTTCTGATCGACAACTATGATTCCTTCACCTACAACCTGGTTCAGAAACTTGGCGAGGTGGGGCCGACGGTGTCGATTGAGGTGTTTCGCAACGACAAGGTGACGGTCGGGCAGATCGAGGAGTTGAAGCCGACGCATATCGTGATTTCCCCGGGCCCCTGCACGCCGCGCGAGGGCGGGATCAGCAACGATGTCATCCGGTATTTCGGCCCGCGCATCCCGGTGCTTGGCGTCTGCCTGGGCCACCAGTGCATCGGCTTCACCGCCGGCGCCGAGGTGGTGCGTGCGGCGCGGCTGATGCACGGCAAGACCGATCAAATCCGCCATGATGGCCGCACGCTTTACGCCGGCATGCCCGATCCCTTCACCGCCACGCGCTATCACAGCCTCATCATCCGCAACGGCACCCTCCCGCCCGAATACGAAATCAGCGCTTGGACCGACCACGAAGAGATCATGGGCATCCGCCACAAGACCTGGCCCCTGGAAGGCGTCCAATACCATCCCGAAAGCTTCCTCACCGAGCAGGGCGAAAAGCTGCTGGCGAATTTTCTAAAAAAATGATGACCCGCGATCCGCGACATTCATCCGGCTGGCGCGCCCTTGCGGCGGAAGCCGCCAACGCGGCCTGGGAAACGGTGAAGAATATACTCTGGCTTATCGCGCGCCTGTTGTCGTGATAAACTGCGATAAAGGCGAATGCCATGGATCATCCAACCGTTTCACCGCAACTACTCCGCGAGCTGCACCATCGGCGCGACGGCCCCGAAGCGCGGCTGTTCACTTTCATCGCCCTTTACATCGCGTCCGGCGCCGCGATTTTCTGGATGGTGACGACTCTCTATGCCGGTGGTTGGATTTACCTGATTTGCCTGCCGTTCTACCTGCTGTCGGCGGCATCGCTGCATGGGATCAGCCTGTTCACCCACGAGGCCGTGCATGGAACGCTCTGCCACAATCCGGGACTGAACCGTGCGCTGGGCGCGGTGTGCGCCTGGCCCGTGTTGCAGAATTTCTCGGCGTACAAAGTGCTTCATCTTCGGCATCACACCCACCTGGGCCTGCCGGGCGATCCAGATCATTATCCCAACTACACCCAATGGAGCCGGCTGCTGTTCGCCATGCACTGGGGCCGGCTGATCGCCGGCTACCCCGCCTACATCGTTGCAATTCCCATACTCGGCTTCCGCCAGGGGCGCGGCAGCGAGCGGCTTTGGATCGTATTCGAGGTGGCCTGCGTTGCGCTCATGGTCTGCGCGGCAATCCTGTCTCCCATTCCTCGCTCGCTGCTGATTCACGCCTGGCTCATTCCCATGCTGTTCATCAACACGCTGGTCAACATTCGCGGGATGAGCCAGCACACCCTGCTCGAGCATCACTCCGACGAAATTCTGGGCACGCGCTCAATTCTGACCAATCCAGTGACGGCTTATTTCATGTGCAACGAAAACTATCATTTGGAACACCATCTGTATCCGGGCATTCCCTGGTACAATCTTCCACGTCTGCACCGCGCGATGCGGGAGGACCTGATCGCGCGGGGTGCGCCCTACATCGATTCGTACTTCGCGTTCGTGCGCGATTTCGCATTGGCTACGTTGCAGCGTTGCAGGAGAAAATGACGGTAAATTGTCGAAGATGGAGGCAACGATGAATGTGCTTCGCTACTCACGTGCTTCGCTGCCGCAATCCCTCGGCCAACTACAGAGGGCTGCGATCATCATTTCGACCGCGACGTCGCTTGGAGCGGCAATTGTCGGCTGGAGGGTACAGTTTAACAATTCCGCACTTCTCGCGTGCTACAGCATCTTCATTTTGGCGGTTGCATCGCTAGCGGCGATGATTTCGATCTGGTATAGGCGCCTCAGTGGATTCTCGCTCCTCGCAGCGTGGGCTTGGGTAGGCTTGGGATTATCAACGCTCATCGTTGTTCTCGGAGAGAATAGCGGCCTTCTTCACGAATAGAATCTCGCGCCACTCCGGGCAACGCTGGCGTTTCGGCGGGGGCGCATTTGCAAATTGCGGAATGCCCCTACTTTCGCTCATCAGTTAGTATTCATCATTTCCGCTACGTTCGGAGGCGGGTTTGTCGGTCTCCCTTTCCACGACTCCACGCGGTCACGCCACCGACTCGTGGATCGCCCATGCCCAAGCCTTGCCAATCGCCTTCGCCCAGGTGCGCGAGGATCCCTTAGTCGATTTGCATGTGCTGGAGCGTCTGGGTAGCGGCAACGGTGGCGGAGAAATTCGCGCCCTGGTGATCGGTTCGGGCGGTTGCACAGTCGCGGCGTTGGCCGCCTCGGGATTGCTGGCACACCTGCACGTGGTCGATGTCAATCCCGCGCAAATCGCACTGTGCCGGCTCAAACTCCACCTGCTGCAAACCTGTGGCCCGCCGCGGCGAATGGAAATTCTCGGGCATACCCCTCTTTCCGCCGACCAGCGCGCCGCGGCACTTTCACAAATGCTGGAGGTGTTGGATTTGCCTGTTGATGCACTCGGGCCGTCTCGGACCGTGGCCGAAATTGGGCCCGATCACGCCGGTCGATACGAATTGCTATTTGCCCGGCTTCGCGAGCACATGGCGGAATATGCCGGCCAATGGGCGCAAATCCTGGCGCTGCCGGACGCCGATGAGCGCGTACGCCTGGTTGCCCCAGATACTCGCATCGGCTGCGCTATGGATCAGGCGTTAGATGAAGTAATGGCGCTGCCCCATCTGGTGAGGCTGTTTGGCGCGCAGGCGACGCAGAACAGCCGCGAGCCATTCTCGCGGCATTTCGCGCGGCGGATCCGGCATGCCATCGACAATATGCCCACGCATAACAATCCATTCCTTTGGCAGTTGCTGCTGGGCCGATTCCCGCCCCACGCGCGATATTCCTGGCTCGACGCCAAAGCGCCCAAGCGCCTGCCTGACATTATTTACACAATCGCCACGCTCGATGCCGTGCTGGCGGCAAATCCGAATTGCTTCGACTTCGTTCATCTCTCCAACGTGCTGGATTGGCTCGCGCCCCACGAGACGCGACGAACGTTGGAGCTCACCTACCTCGCCTTGCGGCCCGGCGGCTGCGCGCTGATCCGCCAATTGAATTCCAGCCTTGATATTCCATCATTGGGCCAAGGTTTCAACTGGCTGGGCGGGCCGGCTGAAGCGCTGCACGCACAAGATCGCAGTTTCTTTTATCGATCATTGTTTTGGGGGCGCAAACGATGACGCTCCACGAGCTGCGCGATCAGCCATCGGCGGCGCGGACGCGCGCCTTAGCCTCGTTCGAGGAGAAATTCACCTATCCGCTGGGGCCTGGGCGCTGGTTTCGGATCAGCCATGGTGACGACTATCCCCGCTTCTTCCGCTCGATGGGGGAGGCGACGTGCTTGATCGTTGAAGACGAAGGCCGCGTGCTTGGCGCGGTGGGAATCGCGATCCGGCCCCTCATATTGTCTGATGGCCAAATGTGTCCAACCGCTTATATCGGCGATCTCAAGGTCGATCCCGATCTCCACGGCAGCCGGGTCTTTCTCACTCTGGCCCGTGCGGCACTGAACTGGGCGCGGCCGCGGGTTGGCACGGCGGTTGGCGTGGTAATGGATGGAACTCGCGCTCTGCCAAGCCTGTATACGGGCCGGGTTGGCATCCCTTCATTTCAGGAAGTGGGCAAACTCCTGATTTTCCGCCTTCCAATCACACGCCCGCAAAACCCGAACATTCCAAAGAGCGACGATGAATGGTCCGCTCTCGCCGATCGCGGAGAGGAACGTCATCGCGTATTGAGCCGCGGCCGATGCTACTTTGCCGGTGGAACGCCGGCCGATCGCTCCGCGATTGCCCCGCAATGGCTGATCCACCCGCAAGGCCTCGCGTGCGGCAGGCTGGAGGACACGCGCCTTGCCAAGCGATTGATCGACAACGCCGGCAACGAAATGCTCAACGCGCATCTGGCGTGCTTCGCCTGGAACGATCCAACAGCGGCGAGCGAGTTGCTGCAAGCCACCCGGCGGCGCGCGGCCGCATTGGGGTTTGATGGCCTGTTCACTACAATTTCCCCGGGTGAAATGCCGGCTCTGCGCGGCGCGTTGAATTTGTCGGAACTCATCGTCGCGCCCGCGAGCGTATTTGGCGCGGGGTTGGAAAGCGGCTTGGCGTGGAATATCAACAGCTCGGAGATTTGAAGATGCCCCCCGCCCGCGCGCCCCGCGTCGCCGCTTTGGCCGATGCCATCCTGCTGCGAATCGGGTTGCTGAACAATCCATACTTCACGGCGCTGGCGGATGGATCGATGCCGCTGGAAACCTTTCGCCGAGGGCAGGAGCAGTTCTTCTTTGCCGTCCGGTATTTCGCCCGCCCGATGGCGGCCCTGGTCGCCCGCATTCCCGAGCCAGCCCATCGGCTCGATCTTCTGCGCAATATCGTCGAGGAACACGGCGATTTTCAGGAAACGCGGTTCCACCAGAATACGTTCCGCGATTTTCTAAAAAGCATTGGAGCACATGATGCGGGCGCGGGCACCTTCAAGCCGTCGCCGGCCGTGCATGCATTCAACAGTATCCTCATGGGCGCTTGTATCGCCGATGAATTGGAGATCGGAATCGCCTGCGTGGGGATCATCGAATATGCCTTTGCGGATGTCTCGGCTCTCATTGGCAAAGCCGTCGTGGATCGCGGATGGTTGAGCTCCGAGCAGTTGATGCATTACGCCCTTCATGCCGAGCTGGACATCCGGCATGCCGATGAATTCTTCGCTCTTCTGGAACCAAAATTCGATGATGTTCAACGCTGGTCGGCCATTAAGCAGGGACTTGAACTGGGCGCGTATGCCTTTGACCAGCTTTATCGAAGTCTTCTTCAGTAAGCCGCCGATGTCTCCCCGCCGCCTATTTCTTCTTTCACCTGCTTATGCCGGGGGCAAGCGCGCCGGATACTTGCTGCGCGAGGGGGCGGATTTTGAATTGGCTCGGCAGATGCACGCGCAGGGCGGCGCGCCCATCGGCGACGTACTCGCCTTTCTCAGCGGCTTATACTTTCGCGGAAAGTTGGCCTATGCGCGTGCCTTCGCGGCCCCGCCTGGAGGCGTCGCGGGCGGGCTGGTGATCACGCCGGATCGGGGGCTGCTGCCGATGGATGCGCTCGTGACGCTCAATGATCTGCGCGGCATGGCGACAGTTCCGGTGGATGCCGCCGACGCGCGATATCGCGAGCCATTGCTGCGCGATGCGATGGAATTGGCAACGGCGCTGAAAGAGGACGACGAAGTTGTCCTGCTCGGCTCCATCGCCACCGGCAAATACGTGGATGTCCTGGACGATGCCCTTTGCGGCCGATTGCGTTTTCCCGCCGAGTTTGTGGGCCGGGGCGACATGAGCCGGGGCGGATTGATGCTTCGCTGCGCCGCCGCCGGCGAGGAACTACGGTATGTCCCAATCGCCGGCGCCTGCCGGCGCGGCAAAAGGCCCGCCAGGCTCGGACCGCCGGTCAGTGGCGCGCAAAACCCCCGCCGCTAAATGAGTGTGGTACATGCAAATCCCCTACCCCCACTGGCCACCCCGCCACTGGGGGTCATGCGACACTTTTAGACAAAATGCGACACGTATCGCAGTATTGTTAAGCAATAATTCGAGATAGTTAATACGTCCCGGCGCGCCGCGTGATGCTTGAGCGTTTTTCATGTAGCTGGACGGCTTTGCATTGCCGCTGAAGTGGCCACGCCGGCCGGTTCCCGATTTAGTGAGCTTCGCTCAAAGCCGACAAAATCACCTCGACAATGCGTCCACATCCCCGCCGTCTTTTCATAAGACGCCACAACTGGCACTGGTCAGTGATGCCTGCCGGGATTACCATCTGCGCTGTGCTGGACGTTCTCCAAAACCATCGCGCCGACGAAGAGCGGTCGTTGCTCGACGAGTTGCACCTGCGTGGAAATCTCGACGATGTGATACTAAAGCTCGCCCGTGACGCCCGCGCCATCGCCCGTATCGAATCGATCATTCGATGCCGACACACGGACGGGCGGCTATCGGAGCCCAACTCAGCAGGAGCGCCTCCTCAGCGTCATCCGCGCCGAGAATTACCAACTATGGTTTCGCCAGATTTGGTCCGACCTGCGCGGCACCTCCACCGCCAAGCATCCCGCGCCCTATCCCGTCGAATTTGCAGAGCGCCTGATTCGCATGTTCTCCTTCGTTGGCGATACCGTGCTCGATCCCTTCATGGGCACCGGCTCGACCAACATCGCCTGCGCCCGCTGGGGGCGCAACAGCATCGGCATCGAAGTAGATCCCAAGTATTTCGAGATGGCCCGATCCCGCATCGCCGACCACGGAGCCGATCTTTATGTGGGCTCGACTGCCACCGTGCGGATAAACGGCCATGCGTGATCTCGAACCCGGCCTTCGAGAAGCGATTCGCCACTTCTGGCGAACCCGCACCGAGCAATCGGCCAGGCAAACAGCAGCCGACGATCTCGATCGCGGCAGCCGCGGCGCCGTCACCGGCGGCAAGCAAATGGATGGCTTCGTTCGCATCGTCCGTAAACTGCTCATCGAATCGAAGGTTCCAGAATCCTGCATAGCCGTCGATAAGCGGGTCGAACTTCCAGGCTGGTTTCGTGCCGAGAAGAAATGGGATCTCGTGATCGTCCATGAAGGGGAGCTGCTTGCCGCACTCGAGTTCAAATCGCAAGTCGGCCCGTCCTTCGGCAACAATTTTAACAATCGCACGGAAGAAGCGCTCGGAAGCGCCACCGATATCCGGGCCGCCTTTCGCGAAGGGGCGTTCAAACCCTCCGCCCGCCCGTTTCTCGGATATCTGATGCTCCTCGAAGACTGCGACCGCTCCCGCGCGCCCATAAAAACGGTGGCCCCTCACTTCCCCGTTTTCCCCGAATTCAAAGGCGCGTCCTACCGGCGGCGCTATGCGATTCTTATAGAAAAACTTCTTCGGGACCGCCTATACGATGGAGCCTGTTTTCTGCTGTCGCAAGCCGCGTCGGCCACCACCGGCGAATATGCCGAACCGCATCCAGAACTGACGTTTGCGAAATTTATCTCGCCGCTGCTGGCGCGCGTTGCGTCGATTTGCTCGTGAGAGGTTGAAAAGAGATACCGCACTGCGGCTGTTCCCGCCACCGGCGCGACGTTTCGCCGTTCGATTGTCGGGAGGGGCCTGCGAAGAGGATTTGCTGGCTGTCTATTTGAGTAATTTGCACGGGTTTGGTGAAGCCCCGTACGCACAGCTCGCCGTTACGGAGGGAAGTTGGACCGGCCTTGTGATGAATCCGCGCTACCTCGCGAAAAAACAGGCCGATGAACCGAATTATGTCTGGGACGCAATTATTGAGGAGTTCACTAAGCACACCCTGGGCGGCACGCTGGTTTCCGGCAGCCACACATCTCTAACAGATAATGAACGGGTTTATCGAGTATTGGCCGCAGAGTCGCGGCTTTCACGGCGGGTACTCTCCAACGCTCTTGGAGAGAAGGTGCGCAGTACCCCAAAAGGGAAGATCGCGATCAGAACGGTGGTTTCGGAAGAGCAGCAGGAAACGATTTACGTATTCGTCTGCATGGCGAACCCTGGAGATGATGAGCATCGCTATCGTAGTTATCGCCGCAACTACTTGTCTGATTATTGTCACGTTGTTTCGTGGAAGTTTAGATATTTCAGCGTGTTGTCGGGATCGCCACCGAAGCCGGCTTCGACGGTGGTCGCTCACACGATGTGGTGTATCTTGAGCCGGGGGAGTGGACGCCAGAGATGGAAGCTTTTGCTTGCCAAATTCAGGAAGAAAGGGGATTTTACACGAGGACGATGCATAAGCATGTCCATGATGAGGAGTATCCAGACGCAGGGCGAGTTTTTGTGCCCTTTAATACTTTCCCACTGCGGAACATCGGGCGGAATGAGGCTTGTCCCTGCGGAAGTGGGCGGAAGTTCAAAAGATGCTGTTTGCATCGATTGATTTAACGGGGACGGGACGGGGCCGACGCCCAGACGGAACGCGGCGACCAGGTCGTCAAGGGTCTCGAACAGGACGTTGGCCAGCACCGTTCGTTTCAGGTGGCCCCAGAGCCGCTCGATCAGGTTCAGGCTCGGGCAGTACGGCGGCAGCCAGTAGACCT
>DASRLH010000276.1:0-5949 GCA_035648595.1 Tepidisphaeraceae bacterium | reverse complement strand
CATGGAACCGCCGTCGCTGCGATCCCCTGCCTATTGTCCACGCTCTCCCTTGGCTCATTGGAACCCATTCGCGTAAACTTGCCATATCCCGGACGCCTGTGGCGGGACGCCCGTGTCACGATGAAGTTTGAAGCGGCAGTGCGATCGCGAACACAGGGGATTAAAAATGCGTCCGACTGTCTCTCCGTTTCACGGATATATCAGCTTCCTGCTGCTCGCCGCCGCCCTATTGCCGAGTGCGCGATCCTCAGCCCAACCGCCGGCGGCGGCCATAATTCTCGATACCAATACCGCCCGCCTCCATCCCAGCGAAATTGAGGCGAAGGACAAGAAGAAAGGGCCCGCCGGCACGGTGGAAACCGTCGATGGGCAATTCGGCAAGGCGATAAAGCTCAGTTTCATCGAGGGCGCGGCGGGCGGCTTTATGACCGCCCCGCTTCACGCCGCGCCCGCCTGGGACGCCGCCGAGGGCTTTAGCTTCTGGGTGAAGGGTGACGGCTCGGATTCATTCGGCGGCATGGAGCTGATCGACCGCGACAACTTCTCCCTGCGCTACGGATATTGCTTCCCCATCAATTCCAGGCAATGGAAAAAGATCGTGGTGCGCTGGAGCGATCTTACGCCGGAGTTGGCCGCCCCGATGATGGGAGGAATGGATGGCTATCCTCCCAGCCGCCTGGGCAATCTCTGGTTTGGTAAATGGTTTTATTGGCGCGAGTACCCGGCAGAGTCGTACACGATCGAGCAGGTGCAACTCGAAGAAAAAATAGCGCCGGTTGCCGTGCCCGAAGTTGAGCCGGGGATCAAGCGGTTCGCGGCGAAGCTGCGGGCGCGCAAACCCGTGACGATCGTCAGCATGGGCGATTCGCTCACCGATCCGTATCACTGGTCAAACCGCAAGGTTCGCTGGACAAGCCTGCTCGCCCGCGCGATCGACAAGAAATACGAGAGCGCCACCAAGATCGTAAACCCCGCCATCGGCGGCACCACCCTTAGCCAGAACATGGTGCTGATGCCGCGCTGGGAAAAGCTGTCGCCTTCGCCGGATCTGGTGATCCTCTGGTTCGGCGGCAACGACTGGGACGCCGGCGTGCGCGGCGCGCGCTTCGCGCAGTACCTCCGCGTGGCCGTCGATCGCATCCGCCAGCAAACACACGGCAGCGCGGACGTGCTGCTGCTCACCCCCTGCCCCGGCTTCGCCCGCTGGGAAACCATGCGCGAACTGGAAGACGCGGTAAAAAAAGTAGCCGCCGAGAAAAAGACGGGGCTGATTGATATCGCCGCCGACTTCCGAAAACCCGGCACGCCAGAAGCCGCCCTCAAGCAGGAATACTGGGCCTGGGACAAAGTTCACTTGGGCAAAAAAAGCCAGGAGATCGTCAGAGACGCCATTCTTCGCGGGATCGAGGCGGCGAAGTGAACTGACTACCACTTCCACCCACTGTAGGGCCGCGGACTTCAGAGGATGGACCCGGTTAACGTATCACGGGCGTCTCGACCGTGCGGACGGCGCGGCAGTCGAAAACTCTGGGTGTTGCTTCACCATCTGTTAAAACGCCATGGAATTTCCGATGCGCCTCCGTGGCTCAGTGTCTCCGTGGTGATCTGCTCCTCTTTGCGGATGTCGCCATCGTTACGCCAGCAACTGCTCCCTCACCCGCCATCCATCCTGCGGCCCGATGAGGCGTTGGCTGAGGCCCTGATACGGATAACTGAATTTATTGGAGTCGAGGCCCAGCACATGGAGGATCGTGGCTTGCAGGTCGTGGACGTGCATGTTGTCGCGGGCGATATGGTAGCCCAGTTCGTCGGTTTCGCCGTGGACGATGCCGCCCTTGATTCCGCCGCCGGCCATCCAGATGGTGAAGGCGTGGGGATGATGGTCGCGGCCCAGCAGCTTGCTGCCGCCGCGCTCTTCGTTCAAAGGCGTTCGGCCAAATTCCCCGCCCCAGACCACCAGCGTTTCGTCCAGCATGCCGCGCTGCTTGAGGTCTTTAATCAGCGCCGCCACGGGCCGGTCCATCCCCATGCATTTCTGCGGCAAGTGCGTCACCAAATCGTCCATCGGCCCGGTGCCATGACAATCCCAGCCCCAGTCGAATAGCTGCACATAGCGTACGCCCTTCTCCACCAGCCGGCGGGCGAGCAGGCAATTATTCGCAAACCCGCCCTGGCCGGGCTTGGCGCCGTACATTTCCAATGTCTTTGCCGATTCCCTGGAGATATCCATCACATCCGGCACGGCAACCTGCATGCGATATGCCAACTCGTATTGGCTGATGCGCGTGAGCGTCTCGGGGTCGCCAAATTCCTTGAGCTCGATCTCATTGAGATCCTTGAGCGCATCAAGGCTTTGCCGGCGGACGTTGCGGTCCATGCCCGCCGGGTCGGACACATAAAGGATCGGCTCCCCCTTGCTCCGGCACTGCACACCCTGAAACACGCTGGGCAGATAGCCGCTGCCCCACAGGCTTTTGCCGCCGGTGGGATCGGTGCCGCCGGAGATCAGCACGACGAAGCCGGGCAAATCCTGGCTTTCCGAGCCAAGGCCGTAGGTGATCCACGATCCCATGGATGCAAAACCGGCCCGCTGGTTGCCGGTGAAAACCAGCATCTCGGCGGGCGCGTGATTGAACTGATCGGTGTACATCGAATGAACAATCGCCAACTCGTCGGCGACGGATGCGATGTTCGGCAACAACTCGCTGATCCACGCCCCGCTCTGCCCATGCCGGGCAAACTTGAACGGCGAGCCGAGCAACTTTGGAGTCCCCTTGATAAACGCAAATCGCTCGCCCTTGAAGACTTCCTTCGGGCATGGCGTGCCATTGAGTTGATTCAGCTTGGGCTTGTAGTCGAACAGATCATTCTGCGGCGGCGCGCCCGACATATGCAGGTAAATCACCCGTTTGGCCGTCGGCGCCAACATTGCCGCACGCGGCGACAGCGGATTGCCGGATGCGATCGCGCCTCCGCTCGCACCAGATGCGAGCAGGTTCTTGCCCATCAATTGCGACAATGCGATTGCCCCGATGCCGGTGTTGCATCGGCTTAAAAAATGCCGGCGGGTGATAAAGCGGGCCTGGTGCTGATGGAGGTTCATGGGCGTATCCTGTTATATCCTTGATACGCCGGAGAAGGGAGATCGTGCATTCGCAAAAGGCGGGTTGATCAAAAAAAACACCGGCGCGGGCAAATGATCCTCCGTCACTCCCCTTCCTGCTTCGTCACTCAGCACTCAGCACTTACAGCATTTTTCACGTAGCTAGAGCGGCTTGGCATGGTCACTGAAGTGACCACGCCGGCGGCCGGTTATGATCAAACGCCATAGCAACATGAAACTTGCTTTAGCATTCAGCACTTTCCCTTCAATAGTCTCTTCGGCAAAATATCCACGCCGCCAGCGCGAGCACCACGGCTTCGCACACCAGCGAGGTTCCGATGATTCGCAACGGCGTGCGCTCGCGGAGCCGTTGCTGCACCTCCGGGCCTGCGGCGCGAACGTCCTGCCGGCTGGCTCCAAGAAAATCCTCGTTCCGCCGGGAGCGCCGCCCCTCGCCGGCATCGCTCATCCGCGCCACCTCCTCGTCGGAAATGATCGTGCGGTCCAGCAGGTTGTTGGTTTCGGTCGTTTTGGGGATGACGATCTCGAAGTCCGCCAGCATGGTGTGGAAGAATCGGGCCCGCGCCAGGTTCGTCTGTACGCGCGGCAGATTGTTCACATCGCTCTTGTGTTTCTCGCGAAGATACGTGGAGTTCCAGCCGAGAAGATCGTGCGAGGGCTTTAGGTTGGCCTGCTGCTTTTCCACATCGTGAAGGTCGTGGTCGATTCGCGCCGCCGACTTTTCCAGCGCAACCTGGATCGCCAGCACCGCCGGCTCAACCCGCTGCACCGCGGCGATCATCAGCCAAACCAGAGCCGTCAGCAAAAGGGCGGCAATGGTCGATCGCGTCCATACGCCCCACAACACGCAAAATGCGAATATGTAACTGAACAGCAACACCTCGATCGGGATCATCAAAAACAGGCTCGGCTGCCATATGTGCGCGCGCAGGCCCATGATCAGAAAACACCCGACGGCAAATATCCCAACCTGCAACGTGACGAACAAAAGGCCCATCAGGTACTTGGTGAGAAACAGCCGCAGGCGGCCGATCGGTTTGGAAAGATACAGATCGATCGCGCCGCTGGAGATGAGATCCGGGAAGATGCCGCCGGTGGAGATGAGTGCCAGAACGATCGCGCCCCAACTGAGCCATACGCCGATGGCGATGGTGCTGAGGACGACGGATTTATAGAGAAGCACCGCCATGTCGTGGTCGTAGACGTACCAGGTGGCGCCGGCGAAGGTGATGTCATTGTCCTTGATGCCGACCAGGGCGAACGCGCCGATGATCAGGCCGGAAATGATCAGCGTGATCCAGAAGAGCTTGCGGGCGTTGAGCTCCCGATAGGAATCGACAAGCAGGGCAAAGGTTTGACTCATCGGCGCGTCCCTCCCGGCGCGTACGCCCGGCCGGATGCCGGATCGATGACGGCTTCCATGAACAAATCCTCCAGGCTCTGACGGATCGGCATCACCCGCCGGATCACCAGCCCCGCGCCGCGCAAGGCATCGAGCAGCGGCTGAATCGCCTCGGGCTCTGCCGTGCCGGCGCGAATCCAAGGCCCTTCCACTTCCACCCATTGCCCCCCGGCAAGCTGCCCGGCATCCACCGCGAAACGGGGCGGCGCGAAGGCGGGGACGGGCCACGGCGGTGCGGTGGGCGGCATGTCCGCCAATGCCTGCGCCGCTCCTGAAGGCATCGCGTGCATATAGCCAAGCCGACCGAGCGTCGGTCCCCGGAATTCCATTTCCGCAACGGGCGAGGCGGCCGGAAGAGCCGCGACCGGTGAGCCCGCCGGTGCTTTCTCCGCCAGGCTCGCGCCGATTCTTTCCAGGACGCCACGAATCACCATTCGCGCCGCCGCTGGATCGGGCAATGCCAGTTCGATCTCGTAGCGTTGATTGTGGCGGGTGAGTTCATCGATGGTTCCCTGCCGGGCGACCTGGCCGTGCACGAGGATTGCCACGCGGTCGCAGATCATCTCCAGTTCGCTGAGCAGATGGCTGTTGATGAAAACGGTTTTGCCGCGCTCGCGCAGGCGTTGCAGCACGTCGCGGATGTCGCGCCGGCCCAGGGGGTCCACGCCATCGGTCGGCTCATCGAGCAGCACCAAATCGGGATCGTTCATCAGCGCCTGCGCCAGGCCGATGCGCTGCATCATGCCCTTGGAATAGGTGGAGACTTTGTGTCCCGCCCAGTCGCGCATGCCAACGGTATCGAGCAACTCGGTTGCGCGTCGGCGGGCGGTGGCGCGATCGACCTTGGCCATGGCCCCGAAAAACTCCAGCGTCTGCCGCCCGGTTAGATAGCGCGGGAAGCGGTGGTTCTCCGGCAGATAGCCGACCCGCGCCAAAATCCCCTTGCTTCCCACCGGCTGGCCCAGAAGGGTTCCTTCGGCGCGGGTGGGATGCACAACGGTCATCATGATCTTGACCAGCGTGCTTTTCCCCGCCCCGTTTGGCCCCAGAAGCCCAAAGACTTCCCCCCGCCGAACCTGCATGCTGATGCCTTGAAGCGCATGCACCCGCCCCCGATAAATCTTCGCGACGTTTTGCAGATCGATGGCGTTGGTCATTGCGTTTGTTGCTTCGTGTTTCGGGCCTGCCAATGTATACTTTCACCGTGGCAATTTGGAAACCACTCGAAGGTAACACTTTAGGATTTGTAACGCCGTTGATGTGTTGGACACGGCCCATCGCCGTATCACGGGCGTCTCGCCTCATCTTTCGTCACATTTTTTTGTGTCCGCCAGCGAGTATAACATATTGGTGGCATTATCGTTCGATTGATTCAAAGGAGTATTGGCATGGAAGCCAGGGCGAACAAGGTACGAAGGCGTTC
>DASRLH010000275.1:0-6201 GCA_035648595.1 Tepidisphaeraceae bacterium | reverse complement strand
GAATCCATGGCGCTGTCCTTTCGGTGAGTGGTTTTTTATCCAAACTCACTTTATCGAAAAGGCCAGCGCCTTTGTATTCCTACATTTGGTTGTGGCCGAAGCGCAGCGAGGCCACGCTGAGTGCCTTCGTGACTTCGTGGTAAATTTTTTTCCGGTGCCGCTATTCCAACGGCGGCAGCTTCCCCAGCTTTCTCTGCAACGACCTTCGGTGCAGGCCCAGTTGCCGGGCGGCACGGGAGATGTTGCCTTCGCAATCCGTGAGAATGCGCTGGATATGCTCCCATTCGACGCGCGCCAGCGAGGGGGTGGTTTCGACGCCGGCAAACGTTGGAGCGCCATCGGCCTCGAACGCCGCGAGAATCTGGTCGGCATCGAGCGGCTTGGTCAGATAATTGATCGCCCCGCGCCGCACCGCCTCGACGGCGGTGGCGATGCTGCCGTATCCGGTCAGCACAACGATTTGCATTTTCGCGTGGAGACCCAGAAGTTGCGGGATCAGATCCAGCCCGCTGTCGCCGGGCATGCGCATGTCGAGGATGGCGGCCTGCGGCGGGGATTGACGGGCCAGTTGCATCGCTTCGATAGCCGACCCGGCCCCGCGCGCCTCCAATCCGCGGGCGCCAAGCGCCTTCACCAGGCGGTCGCGGAACACTGCGTCATCATCCACCACAAGCAGGCTGCGCGGCACGGCGATGCTTCGTTGTTGCGTCGGCGGCTCACAATCCCGCGGCATGCGCGCTCCTTTCGGGCAATTCCAGCAGGCATCGCGTCCCCTCGCCCAGCCGGGAAACTATCGAGAACCGCGCCCCGCATTGCTCGGCCACCAGCCGCACGAGAAACAGCCCCAGCCCCATGCCCTTGCCCGGCTCCTTGGTGGTGAAGAAAGGCTCGCCGGCCCGGCGAAGCATCTCCTCGGACATCCCGCAACCGCTGTCCCGCACCTCAAAACAAACCAATCCCTCACGCCGGGCGATATCCAGATTCACCGGCTGATCCGCCGGGGATGCATCCAATGCGTTTCGCAGCAACACCAGCAGGCTCTGCTCCAGCGCGCGCGGCGGGGCCAGGGCCGTCCGCGCTTCGGAAGTATGCGAGATCCGCAGGCGGCCGCGCTCCGGGGCATTGAAGTTTTCCAGAAGCCGCTGGCGCAGATCGTCAATATTCACGACGCCGTGGAGAGATACATCCTCGCCAAGATCAAGCCGCATTCGGCTCAGGATATCTCGGCAGCGGTCCACCTCGCGGCGAATGAGCCGGGCATCTTCCTGCATCGAAATGTCGCCGGTGCGATCGCAGGCCAACTCCAGCTCGCGCGCCGTGAGCGCGATGGTGCCCAACGGCGTGTTGAGTTCATGGGCCGCGCCGGCGGCGAGCGTCGTGAGCGCGGCAAGCTGCTCATTTTTAACGCCTCGTTCGCGCACGGCGGCCAGTTCAAATTCGCGCTGACGCAGTGAACGCGTGACCCGCCCGATGAACGCCGCGATCAGCACGGACACCAGCACCAGCGACAGCCAATTGCCCAGCGCGCCGGCCCACGGCTTGAGCCGCTCATAACCAGCCAACGGCAGATGCCAGCCAAGCAGCACTGCGTAACAGGCGGCCACGATCGCAACCACAAACCAGGTGGATGCCAGATCGAGCACCAGCACCGCCATCGCAACGTGAACCAGATACAGGGCGGCGAACGGATTTTCCGGCCCGCCCGTCAGAAACAATAGCGACGTGAGTAGCAGCACATCCAGCAACAACACCGCCTGCACAAGCCAGCCCGGCGGCTTTGAATACCGCGCGATCAAATGCAGAAGTACATTTGAAAGGGCAGTGAGGAATATGATGCCGAAAATTGGAGCCAGCGGCAGATGCAGATGCAGCGCGCCGGCGGCAACCGCCGTTGCCACGACCTGGCCCACCACGGCAAGCCAGCGCAGCCGCGTCAGCGCAGCCAGAACAATCTGCGGTTCATCGACCGCCGGCAACAGGGAAAAGAAACCGGCGCCCTTGGGCGAAGCGATCACACCGGCATTCTAGCCGCGGAGCGCAGAATTAAACACAAAGGAACGAAGACACAAAGGAAACAAGATCGACACGGGACTGCCACGAAGGAACACGAATGGGCACGAATAATTTGTCTTCATTCGTGTGCATTGGTGTCCATTCGTGGTTTCCCTCTTTCTTTGGGTTGCGGGGTCGCCCGCCCTGAGTGATTTCGTGGTGAATAATCCGGGCTAGCGGGGCTCTGAATAGATTTCAGGATCGTCGCTGTTGCCCCTCGGACGGGTCATGGCACGCCCATTGGGCCACAGCGGGAGGAAGAACAGGAACGCCGCGATCGCCGGCAACAGGCAGGGGAGCAACGAGTTGCTCACGAAACACCCCAGCAAGCTCAATAACCCGCCCGCCTCGAATGTGAGCCATAATATCAGCATTCCGGTCAAATAATGGCGCGGCGACACCACCTCACCCCGCCAATATGACCGAAAAAAGCGACTGCGGATCCAAAACGCAATCGGCGTGGCAACGATCAGGAAGGCGATCGCGCCAATAAACCAGCCATTTTTAATCCGCCAATGGCCGGCGGTCCCTTCGGCGCGATTCAGATCGATCAACACGGCCACGAACATCGCGAACGGAACGAACAGCAGCGAGATATACCAATACCATGCCCGGCGAAGTGCCGAGCCGGCCGTCAGTTCCGATTGATGATGTCCAGACGCGTCCGATGGAATGCTAACCGCCATTTGATCCTCCATTGTACGGAACTAAACATAGCTCCTCACCACGGAGGGTGTTACAAGCCGTGTGCCGGACGCGACAGCGGGGCCAATGAAAAACTTCGCAACGTGTGATCTTTTTTTTGTGGCATGGGGCGACGCGCGGCGGTCCGCCATGTCCGCGGCAAATCCGGAACGTATCGGCGGAATGGCTCTCCGCGAAAGCCGCTGGCTCTTGTGCGTGGCCATCACCCGAACAGATGCAAGACTCAGGGACGCCTCAACTCCGGGAATTTTTTCTTCATCGCCTCCAGTCCGGCGCGCTCGCGGATATTTACCGCCGCCGAAGCTGCAAAATGCCCAGGAAGAAGCTCGACAAAAGAATCTGAAACCCCAGCGTCAGCGTAGTGACTGCCGGGACGACCATCCGAACCACCGTGCCCGGATCAAGATTTCCGAATGACTTTCGGCCCCAAAAGCGCACCGCCGCCAATGAAATTACCAAGCCCACGACAATCAGGGCCAACCCAACGCAAACGCCGGCTTCAAGCGTGAGCGGCCCAAGCCATCGAGTGACTCGCGGGTTGCCCGGCAGCAGCCCCTCCGCCGTCGCGAATACAACCGTGAACAACGAAAACGTGACCGCCTGGAAACCGATCAGCACCGCCGCCCCGGCATACATCAACGTATCAATGTCCAGCGTCGCCCGCCCAATTCGCACGGGGCCCGCAAGCAGCCAGCCTCCGATTACCGCCCCCACTGTCATCAGCGCGATACCGGGGTAAAGGAAAAGCCAGCGCGGGCTGTACAGCAGCAGGAACCGCAGATGGCGCCATCCATCGCGCCACGTCCGCAGGTGCGGCGGCCGATCCCTCCCATCCGGCGACAGCGTTGTCGGAACCTCGCCGATCCGCAGTCCGTGAAGCGTTGCCTTCACGACCATCTCACTGGCATACTCCATCCCCATCGTCCGCAAATCGAGTCGCGCAATCGCCTGCCGGTCGAATGCCCTCAACCCACAATGAAAATCTCCGCACGGACTATGGAAGAATAGCCTGCCCACCGCGGTGAGAACCGGATTGCCCAGGTACCGATGCAACGCCGGCATCGCCCCCGGCCTGATCCCTCCCTTAAACCGATTCCCCATGACCAACTCGCATCCGCCGCGCAGCTTGTCAACAAACGGCTTCAGGTTCGAGAAATCGTAGCTATCATCCGCGTCCCCCATGATGACATACGTTCCATGGGCCGCCGCGATGCCGGCCTGCAACGCGCTGCCATACCCCTTGCGCGCGACCGCCACAAGCCGCGCCCCGGCAAGTATCGCGATCCCCTGCGAACCATCCGAGCTGCCGTTGTCGGCGACCACCACTTCCCCCTCGATCCCCATCGCCTCCAGTGACCGCCGGGCCTTGCCGATACACGCCGCCAGCGTCGCCGCCTCATTCAGGCACGGCATGACGATTGACACCTCGGGCTGGCACTCGAATGCTGCGGTAAGACAATCAGCGAGCGGCGGCGTGATCGTTTGCATGGATCGCCTCCTCTTCCGCGGCCCAAAGTGCGTGAAGGCGCTTGACGTCATCAGGTGTGACGTGATAGATGTTCATTGAGTAGCCAACCATTCCGACCGGATTCAGGTGTTTGAAATACTCCACGTCCCAATCCAACTCATGAAGCCGATTCACGCTGATCGCGTACCAGCCCGGTTTCGGCCCCACTTCCTCAAGCTTACGGCCGTCGCGGTGCCGCGACCACGGACCCAGCCCGGGCCGCTCGTACTCGATTCCGACCCACTGAGGATCGATGAGCGGAAGGTCGTAGGACACGAAGAATGGTCTGGCTTGCGGGTGGCGCTCATACCAACTCTTGAGGTACAACAAATCCTGTCCCCAGTCCACGTTGCTATTGCCCAGGTAATAATGCCCGTTCTTCGACCCGCCAGCCAGTTCATTGAAATATCCCATGCTGTGTGGCAGCGCCAACACGCTGCTCGTCGTTGACCACGCGAGCATTGCGCAGACGACCACTGCCGCCCCCCGATGCCGCCCCCCGATGGCGGCCTTCGAAGGCGCGCCCCACCCTCGCAATCAGAATGAATGCGAAAGGATAGATGGGTAGCACATAACGCAGGTGGTGATTGAAGCCGGTCTGGGAGCTCACAAGCACAAGAACCACGATCAGGGGAAGCAGTAACAGGAGCTCTTCCTGAGCGGGGGCGCCATATGTTCGATGACAAACCACCACCGCACCGGCGGCCAGCAGCGCCAGTCCCCATGTCCCCAAAGGCTCCTTTACGAGCATTGCATAGAGGTAATAGTACCACCACCCGCCGAAGCGCCACTTCCCGCGCAGGTACGACCAATACTTCCGCTCGTACTCCATTTTGATGAAATCGATGCCCAACACGTAATTCTCGGGGAGGGGAACTCTGACATCTCGTAAGGGCCCGCGCGCGAATCGATTGCCGACGTGCATTCCGCCGGGCGCGACCTCATCACGATCCGTACCCCGCAGCGTCACGGAAACGAATCGGAAGTCCCCCAACCGTTCGAATGATCCTTCGAACCCGTACCCCGCATTCAATATCCACAGCGCCAGAAACAAAATGCCGCCCATCTGCGCCGCCTGCCCGACGAGCTTTCGCCGTAATTGTGTTGGACGCTCAACCAGCCGGTAGACGATCCATGTGATCGGCCAAAGCGCAAACAAGACGAACCATGTAGATTTTGTGAGCTCGGCCAGCCCGAGAAGCGCGCCCGCGCCGGCCGCGCGCCCCCAAGTCGGCGCATGCAGCCACCCCCGCAACAGGTAGGCGGCTGCCACCCCGCATCCGGCGGCGGCCATATCGGGGGTAATCAAGTGACCGTACGCAAGGATTGTGGGTGAAAGACACCATAGAGCCAGCGCGAGAAGGCCGGCATGTGTTCCGAACAGTTCCGCGCTCCATCGGTAACATATGAGTGCCCCCAACAGGCTGAACGGTATGCACATCCAGCGGGCAGACGCGAGAAGTGGAAAGTATGCCAAACCCGCCTGGCGGGCCAAAAAGCTCCCTACCGTGAATTCGGGGCGCGCGCCCGGGCCATCCGGGAGACCGTACGCCGTGGGATCCAAATCCGGTGCGAGCAGCGCCACCGGCGCCGCTGCGACGAGGTGTGCAAGCGGGGGGTTCACCGAGTAGATCCGAAAGGTTCCGTGGCGCCAATTCTCCAAACCCGCCGCCAGATGGCCGACCTCATCCCAAGTCGCGCTGTCGCCCCGCGCTTCCAACGCCAATAACGCTACATGCCCCGTCACGAGCAATCCCAAAATTATCCGGCTCCAACGCGCCACTGTAAAATGGGGCTTTACTGACCGTTGCGCAATGAAGTTTAAACTTTTGGTATGTTCAATCCGGCCTGTTTAAAGAATGCGTGGACTAGCCAGCACTTGTTTCTGAGGCGGTTTACCGCCATATGGAGTTGCTCGTGAAGCTGTTCGGCATCTT
>DASRLH010000274.1:0-6125 GCA_035648595.1 Tepidisphaeraceae bacterium | reverse complement strand
AGCCCACCGCCCCCTCATTCCGCCAGGACGTGATCCCGGTGCTCACGAAGATGGGGTGCAACGCCGGCAGTTGTCATGGGAAGATGGCGGGGCAGAATGGATTCAAACTTTCGTTGCGGGGGTACGCGCCGGAATGGGATTACGACTCGCTGACCACCGAACTGGGTTCCCGGCGGATCGATTTTGGGGAGCCGGATCAGAGCCTGTTGTTGCGCAAGCCGTTGGGGCAGGTGCCGCACGAGGGGGGCCGGCGGTTTGCCGAGGGATCGGCGGCGCAGAAGGTGTTGCTCGAATGGATCAAGGCGCGGGCGCCGGGGCCTGATCCAAAAGAGCAGGATGCCGATCGGCTGGACGTGTTGCCGGGCGACCGGATGATGCACATCGGCGAGACGCAGCAACTGGCGGTGCGGGCGCACTATCCCGATGGCCGGCTGCGCGACGTAACCTGGCTGAGCCAATTCTTCGCCAATGACCCGGCAATCGTCAGCGTGAGCGAGGATGGTTTGGTGAAATCGCTGCGCAGCGGTTCCACCGCGGTGCGCGTGCATTTCCAGGGATTGGTCGGCGTGGTGACGTTGACTACGCCATTCGATAACACGGTCGAACCGTCGCAATTCTCGCAAGCGAATAACCTGCTTGATCCGCCGGTCATGGCCCGGCTTGCCGCCCTGCATGTGCCGCCTTCGGGGGTGTGCGATGATGCGACGTTTGTGCGGCGGGCATTTCTCGACACGATCGGCGCGCTGCCGACGCCCAATGAAGTGCGGGCGTTTCTCGCGGATGGGCGTAGCAATAAGCGGGCGGCATTGATCGACGCTTTGCTGGATCGGCCGGAGTTTGCCGACTATTGGGCGTTGCAGCTTGGCGACCTCCTGCAAAACCGCCGGGAGCGCGATCACGATGCCCGCGGCGTAAAGGGCGTGCGGGCGCTGCACGAATGGCTCCGCGAGCAGGTGGCGCGGAATCGGCCGTGGGATGAATTGGCGCGCGAAGTTCTGACTTGCACCGGCGATGCCGCGCATCATCCGGCCATCGGATATTTCATCGTGACGATTGGCGAGAAGCAGAATGTGGAAGAATCGGAAGTCGCCGATTCTGTGGCACAGGCGTTCCTGGGCACGCGCATCGGCTGCGCCCGCTGCCATAATCATCCGCTCGAAAAGTACACGCAGGACGACTTCTACCACTTCGCCGCCTGCTTCTCGCATATGACATTTCGGCGCGCCGAGTTGGGCAAGGGAACGACGTATCTGCTGGCCGAGGGCCGCGAGCAGGCCGAGGCGGAAAAGCAACTTTCGGAAAACCAGAAGGCGCTCGCCGAAACTCAGGCAATCGCGGATTCAAAGACCGGCGACGAACAGAAAAAGGCCTTGGCGAAAATCGAGGAACTGGAGAACCGCCAGAACGACCTATGCGCGAACATCGAGGGCGGGCGGCTTGGCCCGCAAGGCGTAAGGCAGCCGCGCACTGGCAAATTCATGGTCCCCCAGCCGCTCGATCGCTCCCCGATCGCCACCGACTCCGGCCAGGACGCCCGCGTGGCGCTGGCGGCGTGGATCACCGATCCCAAAAACGAGTACTTCAGCGGCGCGATGGTCAATCGGCTCTGGAAGCATTTCCTGGGCGTCGGCATCGTTGAGCCGGTGGATGATCTGCGCTCCAGCAATCCTCCTTCCAATCCCGCGCTGTGGGCCGTGCTGAACCAGGAATTCGTTTCGCATCATTATGACTTGAAGCATGTGATCCGGCTGATCCTTAACTCGCGGACTTACCAGCTTAGCTCAACGACTCTCGCCGAAAACGAGAAAGATCATCATTTCTTCTCGCACTACTACGCCCGCCGGCTTCCAGCCGAGGTGATGGCGGACGCGATCGTCAGCGCCACCGGAGTGCCCGATCATTACGCCGGATATCCCGTCGGCCAGCGCGCCGTCGAACTCCCCGAGCCGGGCGTGAATTCGTACTTTCTCACGCTGTTCGGCCGCTCTGACCGCATCACCGCCTGTGCGTGCGAACGCAATGACGAGGTCAATCTCCCGCAGCTTCTGAATCTCAACAATGGCGACGACGTCCTAAACAAAATCCGCTCGGGTGAGGGCCGGCTGGCGAAGATCATGAAAAATGTGCCCGATGACACGCGGGCGGTCGATGAGGTGTTTCTCGCGGCATTCGGCCGCCCGCCCAGCGATGGCGAGAAAGCGGCGGTGCACAAAGCGCTGGCCGCCGGCGATCCGCGGGAAGAGGTGTATCGGGATTTGCTGTGGGCGCTGCTGAACTCGAAGGAGTTTGCGTTCAACCATTGACGCCAAACGCGAACTGTGTTGTATCACGGGCGTCCCGCCCGTGCTGAAAGCGCGGAAAATTGGTTATCGTGGATCGCAGGTGTCTTGCCCCGTCAGCACGGGCGAGACGCCCGTGATACGTTGAAGGTTCCCGCCGTCATGCAACATCGCCACTGGCTTCTCCGTGTTTTCTTCTCTGCGTCTCGGCGTCTCCGCGGTCAGTTTCTCCTCAGTACACAGGTGACTTATGATTGACATCTCCCTCCCCGGAAACTTCAGCCGACTTTGCAATGGCGTCTCGCGGCGCGATTTTCTGCGCGTCGGCGGACTGGGCGCACTGGGGCTTTCATTGGCCAATGTGCTGGCGGCCGAGAAACTTTTGGCTTCCGAGGGGAAGCCGGCAATGAAGCCGCGCGCCAAGTCGATCATCCTGGTTTATCTGGGCGGCGGGCTTTCGCATCATGATTCGTTTGATCCCAAGCCCGATGCCGCTCCCGAAATTCGCGGGAAATACAAGGCCATCTCCACCAACGTCGCCGGCCTGCAAATCAGCGAGTTGCTGCCGAGGATGGCGAAGCTGATGGACAAGGTTTGCCTCGTGCGCTCCGGCAGCCACGAAAGCGACCACCACGAAACCGCAACCAACTGGGTGCTTTCCGGGCAATTCGGATCGGCGTTCGGCGATTACCCCGCAATGGGCGCGGTGGTCGCGCATGAAGAAGGATTTACCGGCAAGTTGCCGCCTTACGTGGCCGTGCCGAAAAATCCGTCGTTCACCTGGGAACTGGGCAAGAGCGCGTTCCTGGGCGGGCGCTACGAATCGTTCAAGGCCGGCGATCCCAACCAGGCCGGCTACAAGGTGCGGGACCTGGGCCTGCGCCGGCCGTTGGCGCCGCGAACGGTGGAGCGCCGCAAGACGCTCCTGGCTGCCGTCGATCATCTGGGGGCCCAGATCAAGGGCAACGATCAGATGGCGACGTACGATGAATTTCAGCAGCGCGCCGCCGACATGGTGCTGTCGCCCGAAGCGCAGGCGGGATTCGACATGGAGCAGGAAAAGCCGGCCATGCGCGACGCCTATGGCCGCACCGACTTTGGCCAGGGCTGCCTGCTGGCGCGCCGGCTGGTCGAGCGCGGCGTGCGGTTCATCACCCTCAACTCCGCCGGCTGGGATCATCACGACAAAATCTTCGAGCACCTGGACAAGAAACTGCCCATGTTCGACCAGGGCTTTTCAACCCTGATCGCCGACATGCATGATCGCGGCCTGATGAAGGACACGATGGTGGTGGTGATGGGCGAGTTTGGCCGCACGCCCAAGATCAACGACAAAGCCGGCCGCGATCATTGGTCGAAGGCCGCGTCAATGCTGTTCGCCGGCGCGGGAGTGCAGGGCGGAAAGATCGTCGGCGCCACCGACCGCGACGGCGCCTATGTCACCGACCGCCCCGTCCGCCCAGCCGATGTCGCTTTCACGGTCTACTCCTCGCTGGGCATCAACCCCCGCAAGCAACTGCATACGCCTGAGGGGCGGCCCGTTGAGATTCTCAGCGAGGGGGGGCTGGTCGAGGAATTGTATTCATGAGAAAGAATGCACATTGGTTCCAATCCTTCCATTCAAATTTATTTTCTCTGGACCTCGGCTTCTCCGCGTTCTCTGCGCAAGTCTTTCGGTGGTGGCCTTCACGATCCCTGCGATTGCCAAGGATAAAAAAGACACTGGCAAGAAAGTTCCGCCGGGTGTTTTATTTACCGCGCCGCTGGGCGTGATGCGCGGGGCGACGAGCAAATTGCTCATCCGCGGGCATGATCTATCGGAGGCCAGCGAAGCGAAATGTGAACTGGGCGGCAAGCCGCTGCATGCGACGATCAAATCCAAGTCCAAGTCCGCCCCGCCCGCGCCACTGACGCCGGAAGCGGTGGGGGAAAGCCAGGTTGAAGTCGAGCTTGAAATCCCCGCCGACGCCCCGGCAAGCGACGTTTCAATTACGATCGTCACTCCCGTTGGCGCGACGCCGCCCCGCGCCCTGCGGACGTTCGCCGCCGGCGCATTGACCCCGGAGAAGGAGCCCAACGGCGGCTTTCCCAACGCCCAAAAAATCCATCCGGCCACCACGATTCAAGGCGCCATTCAGGAACCCAATGACGTGGACGTCTTCCGCTTCAAGGCCAGCAAAGGCCAGAAACTTTCCGCGCACGTGATCGCCGCCCAACTCGGTTCGCCGCTGGATTCGCTGCTCACGCTGTACGATGCCCATCACCATGTCATCGCCTCCAACGACGACACCGATGCCAGCCCCGATTCAAGCCTGGACATCGCGCTGACCAGGGATGGGGAATACTACCTGAGCGTCACCGACGCCAACGGTCGCGGCGGAGCGTTGTACGCGTATTTGTTGGAAGTGCGCGTAAAGTAACTGCGGCTAACGCCTCTTGTGGGATTGGCGCCCATTAATGTATCACGGGCGTCCCGCCCGTGCAGGGTGCTTTCAGATTGGGAATATTGTGATTTCTCAACGCCGCGCCATCCGCACGGGGCGAGACGCCCGTGATACGTTGGCGGCTTCTTTCCGTGAATCCAGTGTACTTATACCCGACTGAAGGACTCCCTGGTTATCCGTCTCCCTGAAACGTCAATGTCAGCACCCACTTCCGCCAATCTTTCTCAAAGGCTTCCAGCGATTGCGGAACGATCAACCTTTCCAATGATTTCAAGCCCGTTTTATCCTCAGTCGTCGAGTCGCGGAAACTCTTGTAGTAGCGGACCAGCAAGCCGCGCTCTTGCAGATAGAACATGAGGTAACGCGCCTGGGCATAATTGAGGCCGACGAGATCCTTGCGATAATAATTCGGGTCTTCGATCAGTTCCTTGAGCGGGCGCAGGCGATTGGATTTGATGGCCGTCTGCAGCGCGGGAAGTCGCCAGTTTTCGTGGCCGGCGATCGTGTTGACGCCCAGCGTGCTCTGTTCGTAAAGGCTCGCCAGCCCCTCGTTAAACCAGTCGGGGACGCCGGGGAAATCGGGGGCGATCCTAATCCACCAAATTCTTCTCAAAGACGACCAGATTATCCGCGTGCGTCGAGTCCCATCGGATGCCGACGATGTCGTATCCGAGGGCGACGGCGAAGTGGATGAACTCGCGCTGGTGGTTCATGCACTCGCAGCGGATGTATTCGTAGCCGTGGTCCTTGCCCCAGGCCTGCTGCGCTTCCTGAAGCTGGCGGGCGACTCCGTGACGGCGAATGTCCGGCAGCACCGCGCCCATCCAGTGATAAAACATCCCGGGCTTGAGCTCAAAGCCGATCCAGAATCCCACCGGCTTCTCGTCCATTCGCGCCAGCAGCGTCAGCGCATTGTACCGGCCCATGAATCGGCGCTTAAAGAAATCCACTTCGCGCTTGGGCCGGAAGCAGGCGTTGTAAAGTTCAACGGCCTTGGGCAAAAGCCTCTCGTCGGCAACTATGATTTCAGCCTGTGCCACCTGAACTCACCTCCAACAGACAGTCGGACAACAACGGCATTGTATCGCCCCGATGTGCGGAATCCACGGGGCATTTCTGCCGCGCCGAGCAGAGCGGTGCGCGATTTTCTGGAGAAGTGTAAACGTCGATGACGGCAGGGCTAAATAGCCGTGCGCGAATACGCGCCGTTCACATCGGGCAGCAATGATCTGCGTCCGACATTGCAATTCAGCTAACCTGCGCCATTCGTGGATTCAGATCCTTTATTGATCGGGGTAGGGAAGGCCGATTGGTTTCGGCCTCCCCTCGCGCCAAACCGGACGTGCGGATTTCCCGCATCCGGCTTTCCAGTCAGTGGGCCACCTTCGTGGAAGGACTGCTC
>DASRLH010000273.1:0-30872 GCA_035648595.1 Tepidisphaeraceae bacterium | reverse complement strand
AAGATGCCGAACAGCTTCACGAGCAACTCCATATGGCGGTAAACCGCCTCAGAAACAAGTGCTGGCTAGTCCACGCATTCTTTAAACAGGCCGGATTGAACATACCAAAAGTTTAAACTTCATTGCGCAACGGTCAGTAAGCGAATCAACAATGGCGTATTCCAAAGGCTGCAAAGCGCCACCAATGGTTAACAATTCACGTTCGCTAGGACTGCTCGGCACATAAACGAATTTGCCAAATCCGACCAGTTCCGTGAGCAGATTCACACCCATCTCGCATAGCCGAGGGCTGCCGGATCCCGTTACTAGCTCGTAAGCTAAGGGATTTCCGTGACCCAGTCGCCAAACCGCAGCCGATTTTTTCAACAATACCGCTCGCTCGGCGAATGCCATGATCCCTCGTCGCGCCAAATCACTTAGTTGATCGCGTTTTGATGGCTGATCTATGCCTCCACGGCTACGCCGCCGCTCAAGAAGTTCGAGGGTTTCGTCTATGGCGCTGGCGCCTGATGAACGCAAGTCGCGTCTGAAGAGTCTGTGTCCCCACGATCCCTGATTACCAAGGTAAGAAACCAAACTTATTCCAATCTGCGTAATGGTAACCGGGAGCGTATCATGTGTGACAATGGTGCCATCGCAAGCCTCAACGCCGCCATTGAATAATAAACGGCTGTGGACGGTTTCCACTTGTTGAAGCGTCGTTCGGTATACGCCGGCGCCGGCGGGCGCTTGCGGACGCGATTTCAGCAGGGGGAAGATTCTTTGGCGAATCTCACGGTGAATTCCGCTTTCCTGGCGGACCGCGTCCGAAACTTCAGACTGCACACGTTCGTACGTCGCCGCCAGTTCGTCTCCGGGACGCCAAGTGTCAAGATCAAGAGTATCCTCAAGCGGCTCGCCGAAGGCCGATTGAAAGTCAGAAGCGTCCACCGCGGGAAGTTCCGCGCTTCCGGGCGGCTTTGCAATTTGGCGCTCTTCCATAGTTTCGCTCAGTTGAGTTACTCCGTTAGTCGCGTTTACTGTCCCACTTCCGCGCCCGCGGTTAAAGTGCGACGTTGTCGTGACCTATTCAATTCCGAGCCATGCCTTTATCGTCTGAACGGGCTTGGCTGTGGCGCATAAAACACGCGAATAGGCGTCAGCACTGGACTTTGGCAGTCCAAAAACTGATTGCAGGAGCCCGGCAACGGCGCTATCGTCAGACCGGTCAATCAGCTTCCTCGCGCGGGCAAGGATTTCCCGCCTGGGCGCGATTAATTCAATGGCGAGTATGTCGGCTAGATCCTCGTGGGCAACTACGCGGGAGTCCCGCACTAACCCCAGCGGCCCCCTTAACCAAAGGCGGGAATACACCCCCACGGTCACACCCTGCAACACTGCCGTCAATCGTTCCGCATCGGTAGGCGACCGATCCCCGTCCAGTATGGCCACAATAGACTCGCCACAGGCCGCAATTGCGCTGTCGCGCGGAAGCGTGTAATCGAGTAGGAAGTGGGCTAGTTCGTGTGCCAGGGACAACCGCTGTTCTTCGACCGGATCGCTTCCATCGATAAAGATCACGCCGCGACCGCGCGTAGCGACTACGCACGCTCGGAGTTCTCGGTCAACGGCGGGAACTATGGCCGGTAGGCCATGTCCCGACAACCAGCCCCGAACAAATGCGACACGGAGTCTTGGGAGTTTGACGACCGCGACTGGAATCGTCCAGAGTATCGATGCTTCTATGTTGCGAGGAAAGCCGCCGGGGTTTCCGGCCACGCGCCAGAAATCCGCGGCGATCTGGCGAATCTCATATTCGTTGATCACGGAATCCCCTCGGAACTGTCGGCGTCCGGTTTCTTGGGGAGGCGATCCCTCGCCGCCAGGAGTGTGTTCGCGGTTCTTGCAGGCCCTCCGGCGGTTAGGGCCTTTGCTGTATTCGCCTCCCGCACGATCTGCGCGATAAGAAAGGCGTCACAGCCAACATACGCGGCAATCTTCTCAACGTCTTGTCGAAATCCGACGGCATCTTCCCTCGGACTTCGACACAGAAATAGTCGGTTTATCTGCGTTAGATCGCAATTAAGTCGGTTCGCAAGATCGGCTTGGACGCGCCCGGCGCGTTTTCGCAGCCGCGAAAGCAAGTGGCCCAGGAAGAATGGGTCCAGCCGAGCCTTTTCTCCTGCCCGTTGAAAACCGGTATGTTGAGCCCTATTCATCGTTGGCCTCCCGAAAAGCGCGCTTCAGCCGCTTCAACAACCGATCCTTGATCTGTTTCACCGCAAGGTTCCTTGCCTTCAACGGTTTTGCGGTAATGCCAAGCACCTTCGCGTAGTCCACCGAGGCACGCACGCCATCCGACATCAGCTTAAAGACTGCCGCCTCGGTCGGCGACAGGACTGCGATCTCGGCGTTTACCTTATCACGAACCAATCTGGATGCTTCTCGCTCCGTTAGGAACGCCAACGGGCTTTCCTCAACCTTCTTCCGCGCCGGGTCGTGAAGTGCGACATCCTTGAAACGCGAAACCCGTGCGCGCTGCCGTCGTTCCTTCAACAGAATGTTGGCCAGATTGCGTCGGGAAGCCATTTCAAGGAAGGACCAGACATTTGATCGTGCGGGATGGAACGCGGCGGGAGACTTGGCGAAGTCCAAAACGGCGTCAGTAACGGCCTCCGATGCCATGCACTGGTCTCTGAATTCGGAACGTCCAAACTGAATCGTTTTGGTGAGAGGATCGATTACCAGTTCGGCCAGCGCCGCCGGCGCGACAGGGTCGCCGGCGAGAAGTCTCCGGTGAATAGAAAGGAGGTCTGCTGGGTCTGGCTTGGTGAACATATCCGCCTCACTGCTTCCTCAATCCAAGAAACACTTCGCCTTCCATGCGAAGTCGCAACGCGTTTTGCGAACCCACTGACGCGGGCGGCGGCAAAGAGCGCCGCCTATTTTCAAAAGCTCGGAACGACCAGCCTACATTTTCTAAACCGACGGTCGCAGCTAATTCACCAATTACGTCCCCGGCATCTGCTACTAAGCGAGAAACGAGCGATGGGCCTAACGCCATTACTACCGCCCCGCCCGGCTTAAGGACCCGCTCAACTTCAAGCAGGACGCGACGCAGATCAGAAAGATATCTTCGGACGACGCCTAAGCGGGTTGTGCTATCAATCATTTCAACTATCGAGTTTTCGAGCGAGGACGGCAGGCTGTCGGGGCTGTACATCCCCCGTTCAGTTCCGACCATCCCTGTGCGGACGTTACGCAAATCCGCTAATTGATGTCCCATCCAAACCAATGAAAACTTATGGGCTCGTATGTAGTCAATGGCGTTCAGGTACGGCGGTGAGGTTACGACGAGATCGATGGAAGCATCTTCAACTGGAAGTTTGCGGGCATCAGCTTGTTTTATATGTGCGGCGACGTCCGGCGCGTTGTCTCTGGTGAAAGGTAGGCGATCTACTACGGTCTTCGAACGTCTATGCCACGCATCGAATCCATTGGGCAGGGGCTTACCCAGAACCTTGTGTGGGCGTGACCGTGAAATATCGAGTGCAAATGAGACCCCCGCAGACTTAGCAATAATCAGGCTCGACAACGTGACCCAGGCAAGATCGCGATATTTACCGCGTGGCATGGCGGCAATCTCTAGTGCCAGTGCGAATAGTTGCTTTTGCGAGCGAGGCGGGAACCAGTATTTTAGAAACGCTTGGCCCTGAAAATCGAAGGTCTGCCGCACTTCTTTAACGCTTAGCCCCCGCACAATGCGGCCTTCAGCCCCTTCGACAATTTTCAACAGCTTTGTGGTGGCAATCGTACGATTGAATGGGGTTGACGCAACGCGGGAAAGCAAGAGTGCCATTGGATCAACGTCCGTTCCAATTACAGTGCGCTTCGCGCGCACGCACGCCGTGGCGGTTGATCCTGAGCCAACCATCGGATCTAGAACTCTCTCTCCTTCCGAAGTGAGGGTTGTGACGATGTCTTCGGCCAACCAGATTGGCATCCGCGCGGGAAATGGGTGGAAACGCGGGCCGTCAAGCCGAACGTTGCCCTTGCTTTTCGAGATTCTGTCCAACAGCGCAATGATCGAGGCGCTCGATCGAAGGTTTTTAATTGATCCGTCAGATTGCAACGCTGTTCTCCGCGGTAAATGTGCGGCGACTGCCAGCAAGATCGTGGCTCCGAAGTTATGTGTGGAAAGCCACATCAAAAGCGACAAAATATGCGAAATGTCGCTGCCGGAACACCCTTCAAGCTGATCAAACACCATTATCCATCATAACCAACTTGGCCTTCGCGGAGCGAGATTACTCGGATCGGGCGTCGCTCATAGTGTTATCGTCCTTTGGCTCACTCGTATCGTCCGCTTCCACAGACGAAGCGCCATCGCCCTCTCCATTCTCCTCCCCCTTCATAATCTCCCCCATCAACACCGTCGCAAACGACCCGGCAGGCAGGGTGAAGGCGATGGTGACGTGCGGCCCGTGATCGTCCACGCCGCCTTCGAGTTGCACGTGCTCGGGTTTGACGCGGAGGGGTCGGCGGGCGCCTTTTATCTTGAGGGTGCCGGTGCGGCGGAAGTCGGCGGGGGTGAGGCCGGCGGCGGCGAAGCGGGATTCTTCGATGGCCAACGGCTCGCCGGAGGGCATCGACATGCGGTAGCCGAGCAGGGGGCCCGTCGGGCTGATCTCGAAGCACTGGCAGCGGGGTTGTTCGGTCTGGGCATTCTCGACGTGGAAGACGGCGCCGTTTTCGTGTTTCCAGGCGAGGTCGCCTTCCAACACCTTGTCCAGCGAATCGATGCGCTGGGCGACGACATCGTTGAAGATGCGGGATTGGAGGGCGGAGATCCACAGGCGGCGCAGCTTGCGATCGATGGCCCAGGCGGCGGCGCTGGGGCGATGGGTTTTGGCGAGGCGCGCCAGGATTCGGCGTTCCATGCCATGCCGGCGGGGGTAGAGGCGCATGGCTTCGTTCAGATCGTGCCGGTCGAACGCGGCGCGGGCGGCGATGGTTTTGGGATCGTCCACGCCGGGCATGGGATCGCCCAGCAGCAGACCGAGCAGGGCGCGGTCGTCGCCGAGGACGATGGCGGCGCCCAGCTTGTCGTTGTTGCCACGCCGGCCGAAGCGCTGGTCGCCGAAATAATTGGGCATGCCGCGCTTTTCGAGTTCGGCGAGGACCGGGCGGACTTTCACGACGTCGGTCGCATTGACGCCGCGTATTTTGATGGCGAAGCGGTTGGCCGACAGGTGGCCGAGGCGAAGTTTGTTGGCGTGACGGGCGGCCCACTGGACGCTGATGTTGGGGATTTTCAGCGCCATGACCGCCGGCTCGCTGGTTCCCCAGATGGAGAGCAGTTGCCGGCTGACGGCCTTGGCGTCCTTGAGCCCGGCATAGCCGATGTCGCGGGGGACAATGTGCAGGGCGGAGGCGATTCGGTCGATCGCCTCGAAGGTCGGCATGTTGACTTTCTGGATTTCGCAATAGACGTGTTCGCCTTCGCCGGACGGCTCGTAGAGGGGGATTTCCTGCACGAAAAAATCCTCGGCACGCTGCTTGATGCTGCCGCCGATGCCGGGAAAATCGCGCGTGAGATATGGAAGAGCCATTGGGAACCTTATACAGTGCCGCCGACGGCATTGCGATGGATGGCGTTGTCCACCCGTCGCCGGCAAGTTTGTGTGATTTGTTTTGTGTGTGATTTGTTTTCCACAGCGAGGACGGCATGGACGTATCGACCGCCTCTGTGAATCCCGACTCAACTCAGCGCGTTGAAGCCTCAACGCCGGATTGCGCCGATGTATCAAACGAGGCGACGGCGGCCGCGCCGCCGGCATTGGCTCCGGCGCTGGTCGCGCCCAGATTCTCGCTGTGGCGCGGATTTCTTGCTGGCCTTGCGACATCGGGCTCGGCATTTTTGATTTTGTGCTGCGTGCTTGCGGTCGGGGGGATGCTGGGGCCTGGCCAGCCCATTCTCAATCGCTCGATCGCGATTCTGTCACTACTTGCCGGCGTGATTGTCGGCGTTCGCGTATTCCGCCAACATCGGATTGCGCGCGCGGCGCCCGGAGCCCTTTGCGGAGATTGCGGCCATGAATTGCCAGTCGGCGAAGGGCGGTGCCTGAGATGCGGCAACGTCGCGACGTGAGAGGTAAGTCGCATGGTAGGACGGCCACGCATGAATACTCAGAGCGGGCGAGCGCGCAACTCAAAGAAAGAGGGGAAACCACGAATGGGCACGAATGCACACGAATGAAGACAAGTTATTCGTGCGGATTCGTGTTCATGCCCGTTTCTTCGATTTGCGGGCGCGCACGCAGAGGCGATGTGTGCATTCGCGTTTTCTTTTTTGTAGGGTTCGCTTCAGCGAACGCTGCGCTGGGAAGCCGAGGATTCCCGCCATACAGTTGCTTAAATAATAGGCAAAACACTGTCAAGCCGGTGCGGCTCGCTTATAGATGAGGCATTTTTCGCCCGATGAGCCCGGCCCAATTACACGACGGGGGGCTGATACAAGAAGCTTGATGAGATTTGGCCGCACGATCGTCTGAAACAATCCGCCGCTGACTGAACCGCCTCTATTGTTATCTTCACGGATTTGGCTAAGATATGGGACTTTGCATGCGCCGCGTCCAAGTTGGCTTATTTACCGAGAACGCAGATGAACGGCTTACCTCCCGCACAAGGATTGTACGATCCGCGCAACGAACACGATGCCTGCGGCGTCGGGTTTATCTGCCACATTAAAGGGCAGCCGTCGCATGAAATCGTCTCCAACGCGCTGCAAATGCTGGAGAACATGAACCATCGCGGCGCGTGCGGGTGCGAGGAAAACAGCGGCGACGGGGCGGGCATTCTCGTGCGCATCCCCGATCCCTTTCTGCGCGCCAAGATGGCCGAGTTGGGCGTGGAACTGCCCAAGGCTGGGGAGTATGCGGTCGGCACGCTCTTTTTGAACAAGGATTCGGTCGCCATTGCGCAGTGCCAAGACGTGTTTGATCGGGTGGCGCGGGAATATGGGATGAGGGTGCTGGGTTGGCGGGATGTGCCGGTGGATAGCCGGCATGTCGGGCCTACGCCCCTGAAATCAGAGCCGGCCATTCGGCAGGTATTCGTGGGGATGGGCGAAGCGTTTTTCAACAAGATGGACTTCGAGCGCCGGCTGTTTCTCGTGCGCCAGCGGGCGGAAAACGCCATCGAGTTTGATTCGCCGCAGATTTCCGGCGCGGCCCGCGAGGACTTCTACATCTGCGCGCTGTCGGTCAACCGCATGGTCTACAAGGGGATGCTGACGGCGGATCAGCTTCGCCAGTATTACCCGGACTTGCAGGATCCGAATTTCACCAGCGCGCTGGCGATGGTGCACAGCCGATTCTCCACCAATACATTTCCAAGCTGGCGGCTGGCGCATCCGTTCCGAATGCTCGCCCATAACGGCGAGATCAACACCCTGCGCGGCAACCGCAACTGGATGCGCGCCCGCTACGGCACGCTCAAAAGCACGCTGCTGGGCGATGAGCTTGCGAAGCTATATCCGATTCTCACCGAAAGCGGCTCGGATTCCGCCACGCTCGATAACGCGATGGAGTTCATGGTCGCATCGGGCCGGGATTTGGCGCACGCGGTGCTGATGTTGATCCCCGAGGCCTGGCAAAAGCATGATCTGATGGACCCGGATCTCAAGGCGTTCTACGAATATCACGCCTGCCTGATGGAGCCTTGGGACGGGCCGGCATCCATCTCGTTTACCAACGGCGAAATGATCGGCGCGGTGCTCGATCGCAATGGCCTGCGCCCGTCGCGTTACTACGTCACCAAGGATGATCTTGTGATCATGGCCAGCGAAGTCGGCGTGCTGCCGATCGCGCCCGAGCGCATCGCCCGCAAATGGCGGCTTCAGCCGGGCAAAATCTTCTTCGTGGACATGAAACAAGGGCGCATCGTTGACGATCGGGAGATCAAGGGCGAACTGGTGGATCGACGCCCCTGGCGTCGATGGATCGAGGAAAACCTCATCGAGCTGGAGAAACTGCCCACGCCGACCAATGTTCATCAGCCCGATCACGACACGCTTTTGGTGCGACAGCACGCGTTTGGGTACACCACGGAGGATGTTAAAATCCTGCTCACTCCGATGGCGGTGAATGGGCTGGAGGGGCTGGGCTCGATGGGGGCGGATACGCCGTTGGCATGTTTGAGCGACAAGCCGCAGCTTTTATACAACTATTTCCGCCAGCTTTTCGCGCAGGTGACCAATCCGCCACTGGATGCCAATTTTGAGGAATTGGTGACGTCGCTGTATACGTATCTGGGGCGCGAGGGGAATCTGCTGGACGAGTCGCCGCGTGCGTGCCATCTGGTGAAGCTCAAGCAGCCGATCCTGAGCAATACCGACTTGGCGAAGCTGCGCGAGCTTTCGGTGGGAGATTTGCGCTCCGTAACAATCCCAATGCTGTTCCGCGTGGATGCCGGAGAGAAGGGGCTGGAAACGGCGCTGGGGCAATTGTGCGACGACGTTGCCGGCGCGGTGAAGGAGGGGGCCTCGGTCATCATCCTCTCCGATCGCGGCGTGGGGCCGGACTTGGCGCCGATCCCGAGCCTCTTGGCGACGGCTGCCGTCCATCATCATCTGATTCGCCTGGGAATTCGCACTCAGGCCGGCCTGGTCATCGAAACCGGCGAGGCCCGTGAAATCCATCATTTCTGCCTGCTGATCGGCTATGGAGCCGGGGCGGTGAATCCATACGTCGCCTTCGAAACGCTCGGCGATATGCACGGCGAAGGGATGCTCTCCAAGGATCTGACTTTCGAGCAGGCCAAGAAAAACTACATCAAGGCCGCCAACAAAGGCATCATCAAGGTGGCCTCGAAGATGGGCATTTCCACGGTGCAAAGCTACCGGGGCGCGCAGATTTTCGAGGCGGTCGGGTTGAGCCGATCACTCATCGATAAATATTTCACCGGCACCGCCTCGCGCCTCAATGGCGTCGGGCTGGAAATCATCGCGCGCGAGAGCCTGGAGCGCCATCGCGCTGGCTATCCGCGGATGCCGGTGAACGGCGACGTGCTCGACAACGGCGGGTTTTATCAATGGCGGCGCGACGGGGAGTACCACATGTGGAACCCCGACACCGTCGCCAAACTCCAGCAGGCCGTGCGCATCACCGGCATGCCCACGTTCCGCGAATACACCGCGCTGGTGAACGATGAGACCCGCCACCGCTGCAACATCCGCGGCTTGCTCAGGATCAAGACCCATCCCACCCCCATTCCGCTGGATGAGGTGGAACCGGCCAAGGAGATCGTCAAGCGGTTCGTCACCGGCGCGATGAGCTTCGGCTCGATCAGCAAGGAGGCGCACGAGACCCTGGCCATCGCCATGAACCGCATCGGCGGGAAATCCAACACGGGCGAGGGAGGCGAGGACGCCGACCGATTCACCCGCGACGCCAACGGCGACCTGCGCCGATCCGCCATCAAGCAAGTGGCCAGCGCGCGGTTTGGCGTCACCGCCGAGTACCTGGTGAATGCCGACGAGTTGCAGATCAAGATGGCCCAGGGCGCCAAGCCCGGCGAAGGGGGCCAGCTTCCCGGGCATAAGGTGGACGAATACATCGGCAAGCTTCGGCACTCGACGCCGGGCGTGGGGCTGATCTCCCCGCCGCCGCACCACGATATTTATTCGATCGAAGACCTCGCGCAGCTCATCCACGATCTGAAGAACTCCAATCCCGCGGCGCGGGTGAGCGTGAAGCTGGTGAGCGAAGTGGGCGTGGGCACGATCGCCGCGGGCGTGGCCAAGGCCAAGGCCGACCACATCCTGATCTCCGGCGACAGCGGCGGCACGGGCGCTTCCCCGCTCACCAGCATCAAATACGCGGGCCTCCCCTGGGAACTGGGCGTCGCAGAGACTCAGCAAACCCTCGTGCTGAATAACCTGCGCGGCCGGGTCGTGCTGCAAACCGATGGGCAGCTTAAGACCGGCCGCGATGTGATCATCGGCGCGCTGCTGGGCGCCGAGGAGTTCGGCTTCTCGACAGGCCCGCTGATCGCATCGGGCTGCATCATGATGCGCGTGTGCCATCTCAACACCTGCCCGGTGGGCGTGGCGACGCAGGATCCGGAATTGCGCAAGAAGTTCGCCGGCAAGCCAGAGCACATCGTCAACTTCATGTTCTTCGTGGCCGAGGAAGTGCGCGAATACATGGCCAAGCTGGGACTGCGCAAGTTCGAGGAATTGGTGGGTCGCAGCGATCTCTTGGAGTTTGACGAGGATGTCCGCAATCACTGGAAAGGCAAACACCTGGACCTATCGGCGGTTCTATATCGGCCCGACCTGCCGGGCGTTGCCATCCGCAACATCCAGAAGCAGGACCACGGGCTTTCACAATCGCTGGATCAAACAAAACTGATTCCCATGGCCCGCCCCGCGATCGAGCGCGGCGAAAAAGTGCAGGGGCAGTTTGCCATCAAGAACACCCATCGCACGGTCGGCACCACGCTCTCCGGCGAGATTGCCCGCAAATACGGATCGGCCGGCCTCCCCGACGACACCATCACGTACAAGTTCACCGGCTCGGCCGGCCAGAGCTTTGGCGCATTCCTGGCGCACGGCATCACGCTGCTCCTTGAGGGCGATGCCAACGATTATGTCGGCAAGGGTTTGTCGGGAGGGCGGATCGCGGTCTTCCCGCCCAGGGAGGCGACCTATGCCGCCGACGACAACATTATCGCCGGCAACGTCATCGGATATGGCGCGACGGAGGGCGAAATCTACCTGCGCGGCGTGGTGGGCGAACGCTTCTGCGTCCGCAACTCCGGCGCGATGGCCGTTGTCGAAGGATGCGGCGACCATGGCTGCGAATACATGACCGGCGGGCGCGTGGTGGTGCTCGGCTCGACGGGCCGCAATTTCGCCGCCGGTATGAGCGGCGGCATCGCCTACGTTTACGACGAAGACCTCCAGTTCCCGCGGCTGTGCAATCACGACCTGGTCGCCCTCGAAGCGGCGGATCTGCCCGATGACGTACAGACCCTCCGCCGATTGCTTGAGAACCACTACAAATACACCGCCAGCCCAAAGGCCAGGGAACTGCTGGCGGATTGGGGCAATGCACTGAAGCGATTTGTCAAAGTCATGCCAAATGAGTATCGACGGGTGATGGAAAACCGGGTCGAGATGGAGCACCGGGCGAAATTGCTGTCGCAGCGGCAGGGTGCGGGGGTGTAAGGCGCAATCCAATGAGGGCAGCTTTATTCCGGCGGCGCCAATGAGTGAGTCACCAGACAAACCGAAGCTGGGCGTGGAATTCACAGCGGAGGTATACCGACGCGCGGCGATCGAGCATATCGGAATCTTGCAGACCCTTTACGACAGTGAGAATTATGTCCTTGCAAGTTATGTTGCCGGAATCGCGGTCGAATGTATCTTCCGTGGATATCGGATGCGGAGCACATCGGATGTGAGTGCCCGCCACGATCTATATGAATTGGCGCGCGAATCGAAGTTTGTGGATCGAGTCCATGAGCGATTATTCGCGAAGTACGCATCGGACTTGGTGATAGTGGCGACGAGATGGAATAACAGCCATCGGTATCGCTCCGAAGAGGCGCTCCGCAAGTATTTGAAGCGAGCGCATTTGGATCGCCGTGTAAAGGGCGACTTCCTCAAGGAGAACGTACGAAAAATGGTGAACGCGGCAAATGACTTGGTCACATTGGGAGACCGACTATGGAACAAACAACCGACCGCTTGAATAAGCTGTTTACAGAACGATTCTCAGGGGCGCTCGCGGAGCTGGAAGAATATCCCGGAACGCAGAAGGTGGGCGGCTACCTCATCTGGGATGGCTTTGAGGGGATTGAGCCATTGGACCGCCAGCGCCAACTCAGCCGGGTTTTACGCGATGGAATCGGAGGCGACTACCGTTCGCGAGTCACGACCATTTTGACCGTAACGCCGGCCGAAATCGAAGTAATGCGGACATGAGGATCCGCGGAGTTAATACATGGGCAAGCCAACCGGTTTCAAGGAACACCATCGCGAGACGCCTCATCGGCGTCCGGTGGAACTGCGCATCCTCGATTGGGAGGAAATCTACCACGAATTCCCCGAGGACAAACTCCGCACCCAGGGAGCGCGCTGCATGGATTGCGGCATCCCGTTCTGCCACAACGGCTGCCCGCTGGGCAATATCATCCCCGAATGGAATGACCTGGTTTACAAGAATCGCTGGCACGATGCCCTGGAGATGTTGTTCAAGACCAACAATTTTCCGGAGTTCACCGGCCGCGTATGCCCCGCTCCCTGCGAGGAGGCGTGCGTTCTGGGGATCAATGACACGCCGGTCACGATCAAGTTGATCGAGCAGAATATTATTGATTATGCGTTCGCGCACGGCTGGGTGAAGCCGCACGTACCCCTGGTGCGCACGGGCAAGCGCGTGGCGGTCGTGGGATCCGGGCCTGCCGGTTTGGGGGCGGCCGCCCAGCTCAATAAGGCCGGCCATTGGGTGACCGTGTTCGAGCGCGCCGACCGTATCGGCGGGCTGCTCACCTACGGAATCCCCAACTTCAAGCTCGACAAAAAAATAGTCGATCGACGCGTCAAGCTGATGGAGGAGGAGGGCATCACCTTCAAGGTGAACGCCAACGTCGGCTTTAATGTGAAGATCGAGGATTTACACCAGGAATATGACGCGATCCTTCTGTGCGGCGGCGCGACCGCCCCGCGCGATCTCAACGTCCCGGGCCGCGAACTCAAGGGCATATATCCCGCGATGGATTACCTGCCATTGCAGAACAAGCGAAACCTCGGCGATCATATCCCAGACGAGCAATTCATTGATGCCAATGGCAAGCATGTGATCATTCTCGGCGGCGGCGACACCGGCGCCGATTGCCTGGGCACCGCCATTCGCCAGGGGTGCGCCAGCGTCAGGCAGTTCGAGCTTTTGCCGCGCCCGCCCGAGGCGCGGACCGACGACATGCCCTGGCCCTATTGGCCCATGATTTTCCGAACCAGCAGCGCGCACGAGGAAGCCATCAACTATCACGGCGGCTCGGAAATCCGCGACTTCGCCATCAATACCAAATCGCTGAGCGGCGAAAATGGCGCGGTGAAAAAGCTGCATGCCATTCGTTTGGAATGGGCCAAGGATGGCAATGGGCGCTATCAGATGAGGGAGACGCCGGGTTCGGAATTCACATTGGATGCCGACCTGGTGCTGCTGGCGATGGGTTTTGTGCATCCCGAGCATGCCGGGCCGATCGACCAGTTGGGCCTCACGAAGGACGGGCGCGGGAACGTGGTCGTCAATGAGGATTACCAAACCAGCATCCAAGGCATCTTCAGCGCCGGCGACATGCGCCGCGGACAAAGCCTGGTGGTCTGGGCCATCAGTGAAGGCCGATGCGCCGCGGCCGGCATCGACAAATATCTGACGGGGCGACGCTCGGAACTGCCGTATTTGAAACTGTTTTGAATCCAAATGCCATGCCCGCGCAACGGGAGAGGCACCTCGGGTGTAGCGCCCGATTGTGGCGGTCCCTCCCTGGTGGGGCGGACATTCTTGTCTGCCTCGGGTCGGCGAGTGCGGGGTGTACTCACCCCGCCGAGCCGACCCGAAGAAATGAGGAAGGGACAAGAATGTCCCTGCGGCGAACGGGCAGACAGGAATGTCTGCCCCACCAAGTCGCCACAAACACGAGTTACACCCGGCACCTCGCCGGCGGCCGCATTTATTTTGTGGCCGCCACTCTCTTGTCGCCTTGCCGGGCTGTGATTCCTTCGCGATCCAGCTTTTCCAATAGCGGGATCATGACGCGCCGGGTGGAGTTTAGGACCTGCCGCAAATCGCTGACGGTGGACGGGCCGCGGGATTGCAGATGCCGACGAATCGCCTGCACGGCCTGCCCGTAATGCTCCGCGGCAAGCACCAACTCATTTCCGACCGCGATCACTTCGCCGGAGTTAATCAAAAACTTCATCGCCTGAAACGAGGCGTCGTCCAGCGTGAGTTCTTTTCGCGAGGGCGGATCCCAGGGCCTGGCGTTTAGCGCGGCAACAATCCTCGCGCCCGAAGGCTGGAGGCGCGGGGGAAGGGCGGCGCGATGCGACCTCCGATATATCGCGGCCCCCGTTCGCGCGAACGCGTCTCTTGCCAACTCCGCCACCAGCGCGTCGAACACGTCCGCGACCTCCGGCAACTCTGCTTCGGGAGTGGCGCGCAGATCCGCAAGCGGCAGGCCGTCGCGCTCGGGGTGAGCCTTGTGCCCGGCATCGATCGCGTTAATGGCCCGCTGGCGGAGGTCATTCCACCAACCCGGTTCGACGATGCTGTCGCCGGCGCGCACGATCGATCCCATCGCGGCCAGATGCTCGACGGTTTGCGATACCTGCGACCCGCTGAATTGCGATTGCAATAAAAGTGTCGGCAGGCCTGCGACGCGGACGCGGCCCACATGCGCCAGGATCGAGGCGCCCGCGTTGCCCTGCGCGCGATCCATGGCTTGGAGATATGCTAAACGGTCGTCGCCGCGCGCATTTTCGCGTGAGGCGTCCGGGCCCAGGATCGTGCCTCCCGCCAGCGTGTGCTGCTCGGACCAATCGCGCAGGATGAATCGATCGCCCGCGAAGGTAAACATCGGCGTTTCAAGGCGAAGCTGCGCGTAAGCGCGCCCGCCGGGCGCAAGCTCTCGCCGGTTGAGCAAAAGCAGGCGCGCCGCGCAATTGGCGCTGCCATGATGAATGCGGAGCCTCGTGCCGTCCCGCAGAGGCCGGGGCAAACCTGTTCCATCGATCGCCCGCCCGCTGCGTTCCAGAATGACATCAAGCGTTTCGCCCGGCGACCAAAGGCCAGCCACAGTGATCACGTCGCCACGACCCACGGAACCCGCCTCGCGCGCGCCGCCGCGCCGGGCGATCCGCAGGTCCGGCAGATTCAGCGCCACGCGGCACCCGGGCACGATCGACTCCACGTCGTGATTGTGCGTCTGAATCGCACGCACGCGCGCGGCTGCCCCCGATGGCTGGACGACCAGCTCCTGTCCCCGGCGCAGAGAACCTCCGATCAGCGTGCCGGTCACGATCGTGCCCGCGCCATGCAGCGAGAAAACGCGATCGAGCGGCAGGCGGGGTTTGCCAACGTCGCGCTGAGACGGCGCGTCCGCGAGCGCGGCGGCCAAAGCCTTCTTCAATTCCTCAAGGCCCCTTCCAGAATGCACGCTGGTCGCCACAACCGTCGCGTCCGCGAAGGCAGTTCCAGCAAGCTTGTCGCGCACGCCCCGCCCAGCGGCATCTTCAGACGCGACCAAGTCGATTTTGGTCAACGCCACCACGGCACGCGTTACGCCCAGATATTGCAGAATCTGTAAATGCTCCTCGGTCTGCGGCATCCAGCCGTCATCGGCGGCAACGACCAGCAGCGCCAGGTCTATCGAACCGACGCCGGCCACCATGTTTTTTACGAAATCCTCATGACCGGGGACATCAACAATTCCCAGATGCAACGACGCTGAGGCGCTGTCCGCGGACGGGCCAGCCAATGTAAGATGAGCAAAACCCAGATCGATGGTGATGCCGCGCGCCTTTTCCTCGGGCAGGCGATCGGGATCGGTGCCAGTCAACGCGTGTACCAGCGCGCTCTTCCCATGATCGACATGGCCGGCGGTGGCGAGGATGTAGGAGCGGGTTGAAATGCGACGACCTCGACGCGATCCGGGATCGGCGGACAACGACGCTTTGCGACTCCTTGCGCCGACCCTCGCGGTACCGGAGGCGGAATCATATGCCTTCATGGTGAATTGTGCGCGCCATGAATGGATGCCCAGAGCGTGTACGAGCTTCCCGGGAGTGGAAGTGATCGGTGGGGCAGACATTCTTGTCTGTCTCGAATCGGTGAGTGGAGGACATTCTTGTCCTCCCGAACGATTCGAATCCGCTCGGCGGGACAGGAATGTCCCGCACTCGCGGATTCGGGCAGACAGGAATGTCTGCCCCACCAAAGTTTGCCTGCACGAGCGGTCCGCTTACCGAAAATTCGCGCAGCCCGATACCGCCGCGACCTCAGGCCGCGTCGCTGAGCATGTCCCATGCGAGCAGCGACCCGGCGGCGACTGATTTGACAATGCGCCGGCCGACGGCCTGCGTAATCTGGGCGGAGGGCAGGCCGGTGCCGGGGCGCTGCACGGTGAGGTCTTCCTCGCGCAGCAAATCGCCGGGTTGAAGCGCGCGACGCACGACCAGGCTCTGTCGGCTGACCTTTCGCACGTCCTGCTCGATCTCCAGCATGTGCTTGCCGGGCGTGCCGCGAAGAATGTCGGCCTCGCGGATCAGTTTCACGTAGCGCTCGAATTGAGCCGGGTCGCTGCTGGCGGCATGATCCGGGCCCTTGGCGTTTCGGTCATGCGTGAGATGCCGTTCGATGATCGCGGCGCCCGCCGACGCGGCCATCGCGCCGCAAAGTGCTTCGGTGGTATGGTCGGAATAGCCAATCGGCACATCGAACTGCCGCGCCAGTTCGCCGATCCAGCACAAATTCGCCTGCGCCGGAGGCGTGGGATATGCGCTGATGCAATGCAGCAGGGCGAACGATGCGCCCCACTCCTTCAGCCAACCCACGGTGGTTTCCACCTCGCTGAGTTCCGCGGCGCCGGTGGAAATCAGCAGCGGCTTGCCCAGCCGCGCCGCTGCCGCCAGCAGGGGGCGATTGACCAGATCGGGCGAGGCAATTTTGATTGCCGGCAGGCGCAGGGTATCGATCGGCTCAAGATCGCCCAGCGAAAAGGGCGTGGCCAGCGGGAGCATCCCGCGCTCGCGGATTTCCTTCACAATGCGGCGAATGTCCGGCGTCGATAGCTCGTATCTCTTAAGCATGTCGATCGGATGGGCATCGGCGGTCTTGCCGCGCTGGTAGCCGGCCAGCGTGGAGGATGAGTGCATGAGAGCCGTTGCGCGAAAAATCTGAATCTTGACGGCATCCGCGCCGCAAGCCTGCGCGATTTTCACCAATTCCACGGCCTTTTGCGCCGATCCATCGTGGTTGACGCCAAGCTCCGCGATCACCATCGTGGGGCGGCCGGGACCGATGTGGCGCGTTTCAATTTGCAGCGTATTCATGATGCGATCCTGACTTTCTTGTTTTCCCCCTCGTGCAAAACGGCCTGCGCCCAGTACAGGTCGCGAAGCTGATCGATTTCGACGGTTTCGCCGGCTCCGGTTTCAATGGCGCGCCGATCGTCGCCGAAGAAGGCATGTGGATCGGCGGGGCAGGTGCGGCCGCGAAGCATGGAAGCCCGCGAAACCGCCACCACGGCTCCATCGTGCAGAAACAACGGCGTCAAATCCTGGCGGCGATGGATGCTTCCGGGTTGCAGCGCAACCACGCGGCCACCCTCCAGGCGCGACATCCACGCCGGGTGCCACTTGCCAACCGGGCAGAAGCTGCGCACCGAATCGCAACCGGTCTCAAACAACATATTCACCGCGCCGTCGATCGCGCCCGCCGGCCGCACCGGCACATTCCCATACAGCATCACCAGCGCATCGGCGCGGAACGGGGAGGTGCATTCGACCGTGTCCATCGCGTGCAGCATGACGTCCTGGACGGAGGCATCGCCTGTTGCCAGGCATGCCGGTCGGGCGATGGCCTCCAGATTGGCGCAGCCGGCGAGGTCGCGAATCTCCCGACAATCGCTGGAGACCACGATGCGCGTCAGCGTGCTCGCGGCCCGCGCATGTGCGAAGGTGTACGAGATCACCGGCTTGCCGCACAACGGCAGAAGATGCTTGTTCGCCAGCCCCACGCTTCCGGCGCGGGCGAGGATGACGGCTAATGTATTCATGGCCGATGCCACTCCCGGCAATCCATGCACAGCGGGCGCTGCTCCAATTTCAGTTCACGATGATCGCCGCGCAATTTGCCGAACCGTGTTTGCCAGACTTCCGCCAGTGAATCCGTGCCGACCTGTCCGAGAACCTGTTTGCCAAGAATATCCTGCTCACAGGAGACGATGCGCCCATCGCAGAGGATCGTCAGCCGGGATGCAAGCCGGGCGCAGGGCCGGCGTTTGGGCGGGGCCATGTCCGCGACGGCGGTGTCGGGGATCTGCCCGGCAAAATCACTGGGCCCGCGGACGACCGCGCAGCCGACCGCGCGGAGCCAGCGGTCGTACCAGGGTTCCATCTCCGTCAGGTTTTCCCGGCACTTGGTGAATGTCGGAACGAGGATCGGCACGCGGCGCGGCTGGCGGGCTTTCAGAAAACCGGCGATCGCCTCCAGCACCCGCTCGTAGCCGGCTGTTCCCATCATTCTTTCGTACGTTTGCGAAGTCAGCGCCGGCACATGCACCGACACGATATCCACCGCCGCGCCGGCCAGCCGGGCAATGGCTTCGGGTGCAGCGCCCAGAAAATCCGTCTCGATATGCACGCAAAGCGTGCCGGCGGCGCGGGCGGCATCCAGAACCTCGAACAACGTATCGGTCAGCAGTGGGTCGCCGACACCGGCAAGGGTCAGCCGGGTGTCGTCCAATGCGGAAAGCTCTTCAAACAGCCGCTTGACGCAATCCATGCCCATCAGCGGCCGCGAGATACTCTGATGCGCGCCGGGCCAAAAGATCGGGCGCGTCGCGCGATTCGTGTTGAGTTCGAGAACCACTTCGCGCGGCAGCGCATCGGGGCCGCTCCAGGCCTGGGCGCGGCCAACCAGTTCCTCCGCCCCGCTGGCGGCCAGGTGGCCGTTGAGGCTGATCATCGCCGCGCTGAGCCGGGCGATTTGCCGATCCGAATCGAGCTTGAATCGATGTGTCGTCCGCGCTGCGGCGGTCGGGGCGGGGGCACAACCCTCGCCGGCCAACGGTTCGCGGCTGAGCTGATCGGGCAAATAGTGCAGCAGCCGCCCGCCATGCACTTTGGCGGCGGCAAGGCGGTCGAGCAGGCCGGTGCGAAAGAGCGCGCCGCCCAAACCCGGCGCCGCCGGAACGAAAAACAGTTCGACCTCCGGATGGGCATCGGCGTGAGTGATCAGGCCATCCAGCAGGCTTGGATCAACAAGGGCGGCGGAGGGATCGACCAGAAGCACGCCGTCGCTGCCGACGTTTTTGGAGAGTTCGCTGAACCAGGGGCCATGAAAGCCCAAGTCGAAGTCGCAGCTTGACAGCAGTCCGCCGCGCCATCCATCGGACCATCGCCGGGCGGCGGTGATGGCGTCGAGTTCCGGCAGGGGGGAGCGCGGGCCCTTGGCCATTACAAACGCGGTGCCTGCCTCGCTGGCCACGGCGTCCAATTGATCTTCCCAGCACAACACCGCGACGGATTTAACCTGCGCGGCACGCGCGATTCGGCGCAGCGTCCAGCGCAGCACCGGCTCGCCCCGAAACAGGCGCGTGGCGCTGTTGGCGGCGGGACTTTCGTGCAGCATCGACAGGATGGCGGTTGCGTTCTTCAAGCCGCTTCACTCCTCGCTGGTTCATCGGAATCGCCGTTGAGCAATTCGATGACTTCATCCATCAGAACTTGAAAATCAGCGGCGGCCTCGCAGACGCCGCGCACGTTTTCGATGTCGCGCGTCACCTGAAGCCGCTGGCGTTCGATGCCGTCGGATTTGGCGGCGGCGATCTTGCGATCCGCCTCGAAGCGCTTCATCTCCGCCGGTTGGCTCAGTTGCGTCACCAGGTCGTACGTCGCGCCCAGTTCGTTCATGCGCGCCCGCAGCGAATCGATGGATGCTATTGCTCGGTTCACCCGCGTCTGATCGCCTATGTGCGATCTGATTTCCTCCAGCAGCGGCAGGGTGGATTTACTGATGCGCTGGATTTCCCGAGCCTCGTCGCGCCGCCGGCGCAGACAATCGGCGCTGGCACGGAGCCGGCCCCAGTCGGCGCCGGGGTGCCCGCCCCGTGGATCGTTCACCGTGCCGTGCATCGGCGTGGCGCAGAACCTTTTCATCGCCTGCCCCAGGGTCATAACAACCGTTCCGCGCTTGGCGGCGCCGCCTTCGGTGGCGTCGATGATTTGCGTGCGCGTTTTGGCGAAGTCACGCTCAAATTGCTGGAGATATGTGAAGAGCCGTTCCTCGGTGTACATCGGCCTGCCGTCCTGATCGGGGATCTTGCGCAGGATGAATCGCTCGCGCACGATCTGTTCCCATTGTTTCATCTCGACGGTGCCGAATTGCGAAATCTCGGGCCGCCAGACATCCTCGTAACTGGTGCCCGGCGTGTAGCACAGCCCGTCGCTGAAGCCCAAATCCTGCCCGACAAAAATGATCGGGTCGCATCCCAAATGCTCGGCCAGGTAATAGGCCAGGTGCGCCACCGTCGCCCCGCCGGGCAGCGATGACTTTCCCAAATGCAATTCACGGAGCAATCCGTCGGCGAATGGATTTCCCAGCAGCGACACCGGCCCGGGATACATTTCCAGGATCGCGCTATTCGCCTTGGGCTCGGCAACCAGTTCCGTGCGCAACGACTTGGGCAATCTCTCGAAAAACCGCGTGCAGATTTCGTGATAATCCAGCGATGTGACAAACTCCGGCTCGATGCCCATCTCCAGCAGCGGCTGGAGCGTCGTCTGCACCGCGATCAAAGCCGCCCGGCCCTGCAAATCCTTGAGAAGATGCTTGTTTTTCCGTAGCGACGGGCCCGCCGACACAATCACCCCCGGCTGCCCGCGATACCGGTCCTTGAGGCGCGAGATGCACGGAGCGGCGGCGTACCAGCCGACGTTGCGTGCGATGTTTTCCGCGGTTCGACGGCTGTTGAGAATCAACGTGTTCAAACTCGTTCGGCTGTAGCTCGCGAACTCATCCACCGCCTGACGCATCTGATCGTGAAACGCCTTGGCCACCTGCTCGCTGGCCGGGTGAACGACCTGCTCAACGCCGACCGAAATCAACGCGGCCCTGGGCGTGAGCCGCGCCACCAGTTCCGAGCGGTCGGCTTTGGTGAAGAACAGCAATCGGCGGCTCTCAATCATTTCCGACAGATCGCGGCATTCAAACGCCGTTCGCAGCAACACCAGATCCGGCTCAAAGACGATGAAAAGTGATTCCGCCCCGGCGCGCTCGAATAATACCGAAACGTGATAGCCCAGGCCGAATCCGAACAGGTAAAACGCGACGTTACGCCCCGCGTCGATGGATTCAACCAGTTTGGCCGCCTCGGCCAGCGGCTCATATTTGCTATGCAGATAGACCGTCCGTCCGCCGGGCGCGGGAACGGCAACCGTGGGCAATCCGCAGCGCGAAGCCTCGATGCGGTATAAGGCCGCGGCCTCCAGCGCCTCAATCTGGCCCGCTAAAATCGGATCCACCGTCCACAGCGCCGCCAGATTCTTCAGGTACGGCGCATCCTCGTGCAGGATGAAACGGGTGGATGGGTCACAACTTGCGGTCATCATCGCGCGGCTATAGCTTGGCCCGCGAACCCGACGCCCCCGAAAGGAGGCACGGCTTCGCGAGAGACTCTATTGCCCCGTTATCGGACCCCGCGCGGCGAAAGGTTGAACCCAATCCATGAATGATCTGCTCTTTAGCGTCCACTGGTATCTCCCGACGCTGCTGGCGGTGGTGGGCATCGGCCTGTTCGTCAGCGGCAATCGCCGTCAACTGCCTCGGCCGCGCAATCTGGGCGCGGCGCTGATCGTACTCGCGCTGGCGTGGGCGATGCTCAGCTATTTCGTGGATACCGACAAGGAAAAAGTCGAGCGGGGAACCCGCCAACTTGTTGCGGATGTAGTGAACGGCAAATGGGATCAATTCCAAGCGGCGCTGACGCCTACCGTGGTTTTCACCGTCCCCAACGGCGTCTCGCCCACCGGCGCCGCCGTCGTCACGAGTCTCGCGCGCAGCGGCGCCGAAACGATCAAGCTCGAATCCGCCCACGTCCAGAACCTGGAAATCGTACAGACTGGCACCCTGATCTCCGTGCGATGCGATGTCCTAAGTCTGCAAACGCTTGCCGGCCCCCAGACCACGCGCTGGCAGTTCGATTGGGAGCGCACCAACGAAGGCTGGAAAGTCCGCGAAATCCGCCCGCTGGCCGGCGCGGGCCTGCCGATGGATGAACTGCTGCGGCATCTGCCGATGCCGCGGCAGTAGCCGAAACAATGTTCCCCAACCTCATTTGGGTCAAATCATTTCCCATGTTTGGGAGTGGCGCTGGCCTGATTGGAATCGGCGCTGGGGCCGCCGGCATCGACCGCCTGCACGACATAGTAATACGTCTTACCGTTGAGCAATTTGGTATTGGTGAAGCTCGTTGCAGTGATGCCGGTCGCGACGATCACATACCCAGTTCCGTTGGTGATTGAGCGGAGCAGGTCATAGCTGGCGGCGCCGAAGCTCGCTGTCCAGCTCAGCGTCACTTGCGCATTGCCCGCGGTGGCGAGGAGGTTCTGCGGGGCGTTAGGAATCGTCGTGGCGGATACCTCGCCCGAATTGCTGCTTTGAATTCCAGCCGAGCTTACCGCAGAGACGACATAATAGTACTTCGTACCCCCGGCCACGCCGGTATCGATATAGCTGGTGGCGGACACGCCACTGGCGACGGTGACGTACGGTCCCCCCGAAGCCGTTGCCCGCTGGACGTTGTAGGTGGCGTCGCCGGAGCTTGCGGCCCATTGAACATTGATTGCGATGCTGCTGCTGCTCGCAGTCACGGACTGAAGGATCGGCGCGGCCGGCGCGACTTGCGGCGTGGCGGAGACGGCCGTGCTGGCCGGACCCTCGCCCACTGCATTCGTAGCCGTCACCTCATACGAATAGGTAACGCCGTCTGTCAGCCCGCTATCGACATAGGTTGTTGCCGAGACGCTTGCGGCAAGAGCGTAGGCGCTGCCGCCGCTTGAGCGATAGACGTTCCAACTCGTTGCGCCGCTCGAAGCGTTCCAGCGCAAGGACACCTGGCCATCGCCTGGCATGGCCGAGACTCCAGTCGGCGCCGTGGGAGCTGACGTCGGAGCGATTCCCATCAACGACGAGACGACCAGCGGCGCCTGGGGCGTTCCCAGGCCGGTCACCAAATCATAACCAGTGCCGGCAGTATAGTTGGGCGTTCCGGTACTGGTGCCGCCGACAATGTCATGAAAATCGCCAGGGTTCGCATAGAGGGAAGACATTGCGTCCCGTGTTCCCAGCGAAGCCAAGCCGGCCTGGGCTCGTCCCTGATCCGCCAAGGCGATCAATGCGGACCACTGAGGTGCTCCGCAGCTGGTGCCCTCCGCCCCGAACCATCCGGTCCTAGCTCCGGTGAAGCTGCTGGGCTGGTAGTAGGGAAACGAATCGTACATCGAAACAAAGCTGTTGCCGCCGGCGCTGTAGGCCACATCAGGAACCCCACGATTGGTCAGCGGGATGGCGGTAATGGCGCCGTTGCTGTAGGTTGTGGGCTGCATTGTCGGGCGGGTTTCGTAAGCGCTAATCCCACCCCCGCTGTAAGACCATCCCGCTTCGCTGGACCAGTTGTTGTTGGCGTCCAGTGTTAAACTGGTTCCGCCGACCGCCAGGACATTCGGAGAGGCGGCCGGATAGGCTGCCGGTGCGCCGCTGTCCCCGCTACTAGCGACGAAAGCAGCTTGGCCGCCAGCGAAATGGCTGTCGTCAGCAGTCTCCCCGCTGAACTCGCCCCCACTCCAGTTCATCGAGACGACCTGTGCCCCAAGTGCGACGGCTTTGTCCACGGCAGCAAGGAGATTTGCAAAGCTGTTCGACGCCGCTTCCACCAGCGTGATAGTTGCCTGGGGCGCCACCGCGTGAGCCCATTCAACATCGAGCGCCTCCTCGAATTCCCAGCCTCCCGACGAATCCGTATTGGTCGAACTGCCGAGGTTCACTTGATCGAACGTCGGATCGATCCCGCCGAAGTACTGCTGATCGAACGTGTGCAGGTCACTCTGGATATTCGGATCATGGAACGCATCGACCAGAGCAATGGTTTCACCGGCTCCCGTGGCGACAGCGCCGTTGGGGAGCAAAACATCATCAAATCCGTACCCCTGTTGGATCTGGCTGGGTGTCAGGGTGCCGGCGAGCGGAGTGGGATTCGTGATCGCCGGACCAAATACGGACCCGGCGCTTGCCAGAACGCCGGCCGCTTCCACCTGAAAATCTGGGTGCGCCAGAATCTGCGGGGCATGCTCCAATGGAGACTTCCGGACGACGTGCGGGGATGCGGGCTTACTGTCATGCCGAGGATGTGTGGCATGTCCGCGCACGCTAACAAGGTGCGCTGCCACATTGAGAGGCGATCCTGCCCACGGTGCGGCAACCGACCCGCTCAGAAGCATCCGCTTCTCCAAAGACTCCACGATGACCGGAGTTGCCGCGGAGATGAGACTCGCGCGGCGGGATTTGGATGACAGGTTCAGGTTGTTTGCAAGGGATTTCATGATAGTTCCTTCCTGGAAGATGTGGGTCGGCTAAGCCAGTCACGCGTTTTGAATCAGCCGCCTGCCAAATTGCATAAGTCCAAGGCCGCCGAATAAAGCCAAACCGGCCCAAAGCGTGGCGGGCGCAGGGGCGACCGCAGTCGGATTTGGCGAAGAAGCCGCCACTGTCGCCCCTGTGAACTCGACGCGGAGGCCGGTTGGATTATCAGCGTTGGGGTATGCCGCGTTGTATGCGTTCTCCACGATGAAATCGAGCGTGTTGAGGCCTGCATGCACCGAAGCTGTAAGCGCGAACGGAGTGAAATCCGAAAATCCAACCGAGTTGGACACACCCATCGAAATCCCGTCAACGACAATGTCTGATCCGAGATTATCGGTGGCCCACTGCCCGCTGATGGTGGCGATGCCGGAAATAGGCGACGTGAAGCTCGTTTGATAGTCGTAGTTACCCGCCGTACCCCGACAACTTGAATACGTCAGATATTCGGGCCGATCCGTCCGTCCAGACGCCGGTGATAGTTCCCAGGATAGCATCAAAGATACCAGTGAAGCCCGCCCCCGGTTCCCCCGCGATGACTTGGTCGACGGTGAAGGTAATGGTCGCTCTGCCGTTTTCGTCGAATGGCGACAACTGTACGTGAAGCGAGGACCATGACATCGAATATTGGTTTAAAAGGTAGTCCAACCCTGACCCGACGAGCGTCGACACTTCCAAAGTGAGCCAATTGTTGTCCGGCCAATTGTCGTCCTGAAAAACATAGAATTCGCCCAGCGGGTGTGGCGGGCTGGTGGGCGGCCGGGTCGGCTGGGTGCCCGGCGTCATCAGCCCGAATTTATTTGCCAGATCAATCATCGCAGCGTCTATTTCGAGTTTCTGAAGGATTGGAATCTTGGTGACCAGACCTGTAAGAATGTCGAATGCTCCCTGTAGAGCTTCTTTTCCAAGTTCGGCAGCGTCCGCGCCGTGGCCGGTTCCGTAAGCAACGGCCGCCGCAATGCCGGCGCCGACCATAATGCTGGCGCTCAGGGCCAGCCCCACGGTACCGACGGTCTCGATTGCGACCGCAGTCGTAGCATCCAATGCCAGCGCGCCGAGCAGGGCGATACCCGCGACCAGGGTGCCCGTAATGGAGAACGTCTGGCCGATGCCGCCGCTCGTGGAAGGACGCGCGATTGCTCGACCCACTGCGGCGGATTGCGCCTGCGCGACAACTGGCGTCAGTAGAGCATCTGAAGCGCGTATGGTCGCCGGCGTTATCCATATCGAGGCGGCGCCGGTCCCGGCGAGCAGAACACGGCGATGCGCGTGATTTTGAAGTGCTGAAACATCGCTGATCAACAACTCCAACTTTTGCAGAGAAGCGGCGAGCGATTGCTGATTAACCGTCGTGTTAAACGGGCTGGATGGTAGTTCGCTGATGGCCGACTGAACTTGGGCCTGGACGCCTTGGAGGAACTGCGATGTCGCGCCTGCGATAGTCTTTGGATGCGGGTAGGCCGCGACTTGCAGCACAAATGTTTGCGAGGCACCGCTCGCTCCCGTGACGGTGAGGGTGGCCCGGCCTTTTCGCAGGGTGCCGGTGCGCGTGGCGAGCGGTGGGATAACCGCATTCACCTGGCCGTTTGAGAACCAGACATCTACTGGCGCTACGCCTTTGCCGTATCGAATCTGGCCAGCGATGGAGGTCTCGGTATCGAATTTTGTGCCCGGCAGTGTCGCGGTCGAAAGTGGCGTGACTCTGTATACCGACTCAGGCGTTGTCCCGCCGCCAGCTGTGCCCACCGTCCCACCGCCCGAAGCGCCGGTGATCCCACCTCCGGCGCTCACTGCCAACGGGGTCGCGCTGGCCGTATCTTGGCTCCTTTTCGCGGACAGGAATGTCGTCGACAGCTCCGTGGACGCTGTGCCCATTGGGTGACCCGCTTGTAAGGGGTCGGCGGACAACAGCCACCGCCTCTCGAGTGCCTCGACTAGGGCGGGCCCAAATCGGCGAGCGTGACAACGTTTTCGATTGTCGTGGTTCGATGACGAAGTGATCACAGCTGGCGGAATAATGAATCTGCGAAACATGGTGATGCCCGCCTCACATGGTTAGCAAAAAGTGCCCGGGATGGCCGGCGAGGCTAATTTACGACGTAGTAGCCCCGAGGGCCCGTTAGGTCTAAGAGAGCAAAAGGTGTCGGCCACGAATGGCACTTCCCGAACCCAAAGTGCGCGAAACGCGCCTAAAACCGGAATCTATCGCAGCACGCCTATAGGCCCTCCTTCCGACGTCTGTTCCTTCATTTGACGAGCAATTGCGGCTTATGCGCAAGCAATCCCAATACAGAGCGTTGATTCAGCGACTTAAGCTGCTGCCGCACGTTGCTACGGAGCTGTTGAGTGGTGGCGTTCATCCAGTCGCCCTTGGCGGCGATGAATCCAATCGTCAGCGATTCGGATTTGGGAATATTCCAGACGGCCTGAGTGCTGCTCTTGATCTGGAGGTTGATGTTGGCGTTGACCAGACTCTGGAGTGCCGGGAGCTGCAGCTGCAAGGCATTAGAGCGGTTTGCAATTGAATGTACACTGCGAAATTGATGCGAAATCACCGAAAACGCTGGAAAATAAGCGTTCGCCGGTCTTTTGAACGTGTACACTCAATTGCAACACGCTCTAGTGTCAGTGCAGGTGAACGTGTAGGTCATGCCAGAGGCGCGAACGATCGAAGCGATGAGCACCTTGTCGGATGATCCCACTTGGATCTCCTTGATCGCCTGCTGATAGTTCTGCGGATACTGAGTGAGGTTGTTGACGAGGGCGCCGAGCTGGGTGTCATCAATGACGGTGTCGCCGAAATCGAGGGCGATGTTCGTGACAGTGCCCTTGGACAATGCAATCTTCAGCGCGTCAGCGTCGCCGCCCACCTTGGTTGTGAAGTTTGCATTAAGGCTCGCCGTAGCGTCGATCTCCTTGGTGAGCGACTCAAATTGGGCGGAACTGCTGCTCATCGCGACTTGGCTCGGACGATCGAGGAACGGAACTTTTTGACTGCCGTCGATCAGCCATATCTGCCCAGGTTCGACGCCGACGCGTGCGGGATACCACAGCATGTACCCGCCTTTGGCCAGTTCGTTCTGCACGCCCGACAGCGTCGTGTTGCACCCGCTGACCAGCGCGAGAAGTGCGAGAGAAAAAACGCAATAGTTCAAACAAGCGATGCTCCGCATAAAAGCCTCCATTTCGGCGGCGATCTCGAAAGGATCGGATCGTCGACCGCAAAACAGAACAAGGGTCGCGGTTCATCGCCAGGATATAGCCGCTCATCCTCGCTCTGCCCTTGAATTTGATCCCGCGCTGCTTTTCCGCGATGGCTGAATTGTGGCTCATCCGGGAACCGCGCATGGACTATGGCAAAGTCCTGACTCATCTCGCCGCATCGCAGGGGCTCCGTCAACGCGGTGCAATTCCAAGGACTGCCCGGACTCCTACGGGCTGGGTTTTTGGGATCGGCATCGCGTAACGTCGGCGCGCCGCCCTCCAATTGCCTTGGTTTTCCGTTACAAGTAGAATGTTGCCCGATGGCCCGCGAATCGATGGTCACTGTGAAATACGCATTTCTGCGCACCGCGCGGACATTTGTAAAAAAAAGTTCTCGTCGGAGCAGTGAGGTATGGGAGAGCTGACGGTTTTGTTGGAGCGCGTGAATGCAGGCGATGCGGGGGCGTTCGATGAACTGCTGCCGATGGTCTACGAGGAGCTTCGCGGCCGGGCGCGACAGTATTTGTCGGGGCAGCGCAACGGTCACACTCTCCAAGCAACGGCACTGGTCCACGAGGCCTTCCTGAAACTCGTCGGCGGGGACGCTTCATGGGCCGATCGCCGCCATTTTTACAATGCCGCCGCGGAGGTGATGCGGCAAATCCTGGTGAGCCATGCCCGGGCGCGCAAAGCCCTCAAACGCGGCGGCGGCAAAGTCGAACAAGTGGCTTTAGAGGATGCGGCCGCCAAGGTTGCCGATCAGGATTCGTTCGATATTGAGGCGCTGGATAAGGCGCTAAATGAATTGAAAGAGGCCGATGTCCGCCGGTATCAGGTCGTGATGCTCCGGTATTTCGCGGGGCTGGGCGACGGCGAGGTGGCCTTGTCCCTGGGCGTCTCGGAAAAGACCGTCCGCCGGGACTGGGTGACCGCCAAGCTTTTTCTTCACGAGAAGATACTGGGGATGGCGTAAGGCATGTCCGCGCCCGCGCGCCGATTGCGTAGTGAATCGGGGAAACCGCGTTTGGTTGAGGCCGCGATCGCATTTATGTCGGATGGACAGGCGCCCACTAAACTGCTTGACATGCTGGGCGACGTCATTGTGCTGCCGCCCCAGGAGCAGACCGCGCGCCTTGCCGAACTGTCCATTTCCGACGCGGACCGCGCGAAGCTCGAGAAGTGGCTGCAGCTGCGCGGCAGCAGCGAGTCGTTCCTGGAAAAACCGCCTTCCCTTGTCATGCGCACGATCGCGGTCGCGCGCGGGAGCCTGGAAGGCACGAGCGATTCAGGTTCGCGCCTGGAACTGGCCGATCTTGCTTCGCTTGAGGCCATGACCCCGCCATCCGTTCCTGGCTACGAGATAAAGAATCTGCTGGGCCAGGGCGGGATGGGGACGGTCTGGCGAGCGGTGCAAACGAGCACGGGCCGCGAAGTGGCGCTGAAGGTGCTGGAGCCGCTTCCACTGGTCTCGCCGCGGGCACGCGCGCGGTTCGAGCGGGAGCTTCGGCTGGCGGCGCAGCTTTGCCATCCCAATATCGCGCGCGTCTACGACGGCGGGACCACTGGCGCCGTGTGCTACAATGCCATGGAGCTCATCGACGGGGCGCCGCTCGACGAGTTCGTCGAGTCTCACGGGCTTTCCCAGCGGCAGATACTCGACTTGATGATTCGCATTTGCCAGGCAGTCGCGCACGCCCACCAGAATGCCGTCATCCATCGCGACCTCAAACCCTCCAACATTTTGGTTGACAAGGAAGGCCAACCGCACCTGCTGGACTTCGGCATCGCGAGGGCGCTGGAGGAAGCGACCGCCGAAACGGATTTGCTGCTTACTCTCGATGGAGTCCTTGCCGGCACGCCGGCGTATATGAGCCCCGAGCAGGCCTCGGGCATAAGCACGCTCGACACGCGCACCGACGTTTACAGCCTGGGCGTGATTCTTTATCAACTTTTGACCGGCCGGCTGCCGCGTGACCCCAGCGGCTCGCGGCTGGAGATGCTGCGTCGAATCGCGGAAACCGAGCCCCTGCCGCCAAGGACTGGACCACATCCAGTTGATCGATTGTTGGAAGCGATCCTCCTTCGCGCATTGGCGCGATCGCCGGAAGATCGATATTCATCGGTCGCCGATTTCGCGAAGGATCTGGATGCCTACCTGAAGGGCGAGGCGGTGGCGGCCTCGCCCACGTCGCGCTCCGGGCGATTGCGGCGGTTTATCAGGAAAAACCGGATGGGGCTTGTCGTCGCATCGGCATTTGCCGCGGTCCTTTTAGCGGCGACCGTGGTCAGCATCTGGCAGGCAGTGCGGGCGACGAAGTTTGGGGCCGCCGCGCTTCTTGAGCGCGACCACGCCCGGCGCGCCCAGGGCGCCGAAGCCGCCCAGCGCCGCGCCGCGGAACAGGCGCGGGCCCAAACCGAGCGGATCAATCGCTTCCTGAGCGGGATGACAGCCTCGGTGGATTTGCGCGGCGCACTCTATAGGGTCCAAAGATCAAGTCGCGCCAACACTCAGCCATTAGGGTCCGCGGATGTGCTCAGCGAATTGGCCGATCACATGCGCGGCAGAGGTCGCGTGGTCGAGGCCGAGCCTTTAAGCCTCGAAGCCCTGCGGCAGGACCAGCAGGCCGGCAATACCACCGGAATCAATGTCCTTTACCACTGGACATACCACGCACAGATTCTTGACGATAAAGGCGATCTCGATGGGGCCGAGCAATACACATTGAAGATGCTGGCTGAGGCCCGACGCGAGTTTCCACAGCCCAATCGGCTCCTGGGATACGGGATCTACACTACGGCGATGCTTCTGAAGGAGCACGGCAAATATGCACGGGCCGAGCCCCTCGCCCACGAGGTTCGAGCGTTGCTCGACCGCTTCCCCGAGATAGACGCCGCCGGGGGCGGCGATGCTGTCCTTACAATCTGTCAGCAGCAGATCTACACCGGCTTGGGGAATCTCTCCGAGGCCCAACGCTGGGGACGACACTATCGCGCGTTGAGCCGGGCAACGCTGCCGGAGTTGACCCGCGCAATCGAAGTCTATCGCTATGATGCTGAAAGGCGCGCCCTGCGCGGCGCGCTCTACGGACGCCTCGGGCAATTCCGCGAGGCAATGGAAGATGGTTCTTCCGGCTTTTGCGTAGGTAGTGCTTGAAAAAAAATGGACATGGCCGTCTCCTCTGGAGTTACCAATCTTCAGAAAGGAGACAAACTCATGTCCACAAGCCTGTTGTATCACGGATGGGGTATTCGCGGCTACCA
>DASRLH010000272.1:0-4784 GCA_035648595.1 Tepidisphaeraceae bacterium | reverse complement strand
CAAAGGCCATCTCCGCCACTTTCCGCCGCACGTTCCGGCGGATGCGATCCCTCGTCTGCTTGCGGGCCTTGCGGATCGAACGCCTTCGTACCTTGTTCGCCCTGGCTTCCATGCCAATACTCCTTTGAATCAATGGAACGTTAATGCCACCAATGTGTTATACTCGCTGGCGGACACAAAAAAATGTGACGAAAGATGAGGCGTCTCGCCCGTGCCTGGTGTTTTAGGATTGAGATGACCGTGGTTCCGCTACTTCCGCGCCATCGGCACGGGCGAGACGCCCGTGATACGTTGACGGAATTCAAGCGATGAACGCACTGCCGCAATCAGCTGACGAGTTACCTGCATTCTTGTCCGCGCGTGATCCAATTACCGCAACCTGATTGTAGTATGATGGTAATTAGAATGGCGTCGCTGTTCTCTTCCCATTGCCATTGAAATTTTTGAGGTTCACCCATGTCCTACAGTTCTCCTTCCCGACGAGATCTTCTGAAAGCGGCGGGATGCGCCGCTGCCGGCGCTGCGCTGCCGGCGTGGTTTGTGGAGGAGACGCTGGACGCCGCCGAACTCAGGCCGCCCAAGTCGGCCAATGACAAGCCGAATATCGCGCTCATCGGCTGCGGCGGGCGCGGGCGGGCCGATGCGCACGAATCGCTGCCATTTGGCAACATCGTGGCGGTGTGCGATGTGGACGAAGGACATGCGCAAGGGGCGGCGGTGGATTTCCCCGGCGCTAAGCCGTACCACGATTTCCGCAAGGTTCTGGAACGCGATGACATCCCCATCATCATCACCGCGACGCCGGATCATTGGCATACGCTGGTGAACCTGCATGCTCTGCAAGCCGGCAAGGATATTTACACCGAAAAGCCGCTCACCCTCACGATCGACGAAGGCAAGCGACTCGTGGCGGCGGTGAAAAAATCCAGCCGCATCGTGCAGGTCGGCAGCCAGCAGCGCAGCGATCCGCGTTTTCGCCTCGCGTGCGAATTGGTAAGAAACGGGCGCATCGGGAAGTTGCAGGACGTGCAGGTGGTGCTGCCGGCGGGGCATCGCGCCGGACCGTTCCCCTCGCAGCCGGCGCCCCAGGGGCTGGATTGGGATTTTTGGCTCGGCCAGGCGCCCAAGGTCAGCTTCGCGCCTCAACGCTGCTTCGAGAGCTTTCGTTTCTGGTACGACTATTCGGGCGGCACCATGACCGACTGGGGCGCGCATCACAACGACATCGCCCGCTGGGGCATCGGCGCCGACGGCCCGCTGAGCGCAAACGGCAAAGCCCTCTCACAACCCATCCCCGGCGGCTACACCGCCCACGCCGACTATCATGTGGAATACACCTGGCCCAACGGCGTGCGCTCGACGTGCCTGAGCACGCAGGATGATGAATGGACCGGCTCCCCAAAAGGCAAAAACCCCAAACCGCTGCATAACGGCGTCACCTTCAAGGGCACGGACGGCTGGATCTTCGTCACGCGCGGGAAGTTGACCGCCAGCAATCCCGATTTCCTGACACAGCCGCTCCCGGCCAGCGCGCATCGGCTGTACGTGAGCAACGATCACAAAGGCAATTTTTTCGAGTGCGTTCGCACGCGAAAACAACCCGTCGCGCCAGTGGAAGTCGGCCATCGGTCGGTGAGCGTGTGCCATCTGGGCGTGCTGTCGATCCGCCTGGGCCGCAAGCTGGAGTGGGATCCGCAAAAGGAGCGATTCGTCAACGATCCCGAAGCCGACAAATGGCTCACGCGGCCGATGCGCAAGCCGTGGTCGGATGAGACCGTGTAGGCGGACGATTGGCCACGAGACACTCGGTGTAGGCCGCGCCCACAGCGCAAGGGATAGGTGAAAATCCGAAATCCGAAGCACGAAATCCGTCTTCGACCCTGAGGCTCAGACCCGAAGGGAAACAAATTCAAAAACAAGAAAAGCGGAAAATCAAAGCGCGCGTCCATCGGATCACCAGTACCAGAACTCATACCACACACGAGTTCAGGTGGGCGGCGTGGTCACTTCAGTGACCATGCCAAACCGCTCCAGCTACGTGAAAAATGCTGTAGATCACTCGTGCTTATCCGCAGTTCGCGACGGCGGCGCCGAAGGACGGCGGCGGTTTTGCAATGCGGCCAGGCCGATCCGGGCCGCGCTGGAGGCGGGATCCAGGCGCTGGGCGGCGGCGTATTCCTGGGCGGCGGCCTCGTACCGGTGCTGGCCGGCCAGCAGGGCGGCCAGGTTGGTGTGCAGGGGAACGCAGGTGGGATCCGATTTCAAGCCGGCCTGATAGGTGCGCAGGGCATCGTCGATGCGATCGGCATTTTCATAGGCCAGGGCCAGATTATTGCACGCCTCGTGGCTGGCGGGGTTGATCCGCAGCGCGTTCTCGAAGAGCGGGATCGAGCCTTCCCAGGTGAGGGTTTGCACGGCGGCGCGGATGGCGAATAGCGCCAGGAGGATTGTGCAAACGGCTGCCGGGGCGCGGGTGGGATGCCGGGAAAGCAGCCACGCCAAAACGAGGGCGGGCGCGAGCAACGCGACGTAGACGTAATGGTCGGCGACGGTCGAATGAATCTGAAACTCGAAGGGAATCAGGCCCAGGACCGGCAACAGAGCCGCCACGAAAAATGCAAACGCCATCGGCAATGCCGGCATTCGACGGCGCAGGATCCAAATCATCGCGCACAGGGCGGCGGGAATAAGCCAGGTGACATATAGCCAGCCATGCGCGATCAGAGTGGCGGGCGCATGGTCGTAGAGTATGCCAAGCCGCAGCGGGAAGACCAGCTTTTGGAGGTAGAAGGCGATTGCATCGGTGGCGATGAAGGGGCGAAGCCACCAGCGGCCGCCGTCGGCGGGTTGCCGGATCGGCTGGGCGGCGCGGGTGATCAGGACTATTGCCAGCGCCATGGCCAGCCAGGGGAGAAGCAGCGCGATGTCCCGACGGCGGGGCCATCGGCCAAAGACCGCCTTCGCCGCCAGCAAGGCCAGCAGCGGCGTTACCACCGCCGAGGGCTTGGCGAGTAGCGCTAACGCGCAAGCGGCGGTAGCGACTGCGTAATGAAGCCATGCGCGATTCTTGCCGGCGCTGGATTTCGGATCGGCGGGTTTTACGAATAACAAATATTGCCAGATGGCCAGCAGCGTGAGCGCTCCGCTGAGCAGATCGCGCATCCCCGTGACCCACGCCACCGTTTCCACCTGCAACGGATGAATGGCAAACAACATCGCCCCCGCGATGGCCGGCCAGACCCGGCCCGTGGCGAGCTTGAGGATCGCGTACGCCAGCATCACCGCCGATGAATGAACCAGCAAATTGGCGGCGTGAAATATATACGGGTTGAGCGTGAACCCCGATCCATCGGGCGTGGGCACGCGCGACACCGCGGCCAGCCCGGCCCAAACCGTGTACGTCAGCGGAATATAAAGATCCAAAAACGGCTTTTGCCAGAATGCCAGCACGGATGCGACCGTGACGGGATTGAGGCGGCTGTTGGCCGACACGTTGATCAGATCATCCCAGGTGGTGAAGTCGGCGGTGAACGCCGCGCCGAATATGCCCAGGGTTATCGCGATGAGCAGCAATGGCGCGTAACGCGCGATTCGCGGGTGGGGATGTTCGCCCGCGCCGCCGAGGCGATCGGCCCGCGGGAACGCGGAGAAGCGTGTGTCGCGTGACATGCGCAAGTGAGACGGGGAGATGCCGTATGGAGTTCGATGTCCGATGGCTCAACGACTCGATGGCGGGTCAGGGCTGTTGGGGAAACAGCGAGGGTTTATCCATCACGAACCGGCAATAAATAAAACGTCCGGGCCCCGATGGAGCCCGGACGCTTTTAGGTTTGGGTGAATTCCACTGAAAAGTACGCGGGGTTGGTATCGGCATCCAATACGGCTGTCGTCGCACCACGCGCGCTGTTCGGGCTCACTCCGCGCCGGCAGTTCACGGTGTTGGCATGGCGGACTTGCAGCCGCCCTTGCCCTTGCAGGAGTTCTTGCCCTTGCAGCCGTTGTCGCCGGTCTTGCAGCCGCCCTGGCCCTTGCAGTTGTTCATGCCTTTGCAGTCATGCTTGTCGGCGGTCGAGGAGTCGGTGCTCATGGTGCCGGCATTGTTCTGCATGCCCGAGTCGGCGCTTTTGTTCTTGGGCTGGCATCCGGCGGCCATCATCGCAACGCCCGCCGACATGCCCGCCATGGCGGCGGCAACTACGAAGGTGGATTTGGTCTTGGTCATCTGGTCTCCTGTGTTCCCTGGGGAAACGTGAATATTGCGATCCCGAAAACGTTCCGGTCTCGCCCGCCGCGACGCGCGGCATGCAACTCGTGTTGAAAATGCGAAATGCTCGCTTGCCGCTTGGCGCACCTCCCGGGCATCGCCCGCGTGTCAGCCATCGTAGCGCTCCGGGTAGCAGCGGCAACGAGCCGCGTTGGGAAGACTACCCGCTGGCCGGGCCTTTTATTCCGTCGCTTTCAAACGGCGCTGGGCGCATGATACGCGGGTTAGGCGGGCTGGGCAATTGGCAAAATTCGGCGGGTATCGATGTGTTAAAAACGATTGTAAAAGAGCTTGGGCGCGGACGTACTCCCGCTGGCATAGGTAACGCCGCCGGCGCTAAGGCCCAAGGTTCCGACTTCCACGTTAACGCGAATGCCGCTTGGGTGCACGACCGTTGTTGCACGACGCTGGCGGTGCAATAATAGGGGTGACGGTAAGGACGCCGTCTGTAGGAGTGGCACCAGCGATCACGGAGGATCAACCATGGCTCGAATCACGTCAGATGAACTGAAGGCTCGGC
>DASRLH010000271.1:0-7373 GCA_035648595.1 Tepidisphaeraceae bacterium | reverse complement strand
GTCCGGTGCGCGGCGGCGCGGGCAGCGGGCGGGGCAAAACCACCGGAAACCTCGTCAATCCCGGACGCCTTTTCCCAATCGCCAGCAACTTCCCCGTCCGCTATTGGAACGGCGCGGTTGTGCTCAACGAAGTTGATCTCGTCACGCCGCGCGGCGGATTTTTTTCCCATCAACGCTCCTACAACAACCAGACCTCCGCGCCGTATGATGGCCCCAACGGCTGGAACTGGTTCGTCTCGCAGATGCCGTACGTCGTTGTGAACACGGCCGGCAACGCCGTGGCAGTGGTATTCGATCCCAACAACCCATTTTGGTTCGACAAGTCCGGCACAACCTATACGCCGCACTTTGGAATGCTCGACGTAACGCTTGTCGAGGACACCGCTCACCACAAGCTTACGTTCTCACAGAATGGCGGCGGGAACACTGAAGTCGCGGTCTTCAACAGCCTGAGCGCGCCAACAGCGCCGGGCGGGCTGATCAGCTACACCGGTTCCGACGGCCTGACTGCCACGGTCACGAGTCGGTCCGGCAACTTGATTACCGAGATTCAGCGCGGCTACAGCGGCACCACGACGGTCGATTCGCTGCTCTACACATGGTTCACCAGCGGGACAGCCCTCGGAAAACTCAAGTATGCGACTTACCGCCGCGGAACCGTATCACCGATCGCGTGGACGAATATTTCGCAATGCCAATACGCCTACTGCGGCGCCTCGGACGTCAACGGCAGCGTCAACGATCTAATGAGCGCCACGCAGCAGATTTGGGATGGCACTACATGGGAGGACGTCGCGCCTCACCACTATCGATATTTCAAGCTGGGTGACGCCAACGGGTTCGTGCATGGTCTCAAGATGCACTTCGGGCCCGAAGCCTGCCGGCTGATCTTCAATGCGGGAATCAATATCGCGACGGCCTTGGACTCGGATATCGTCAAATACGCCGATCACCAATTCCAGTACGATTCCGCGCGGCGGGTCGCGCTTGAAGTCTCGGCGGTGTGCCCAAGTTGCCCCGGCGGCGGAACAACTTCCGATCAGTTCGTGTACACCGCCAGCGCGAACGCCGACGGCTTCAACTCGTGGGCGATGAAGTGCGTACAAACCCTTCCCGATGGGTCCACGATTATCGTTTACACGAATTTCGCCGGCTTGCCGATGCTGTACATCAACGTTGATCCGTCGAAAAACGCCAGCGGGACGTTCTACAAGTACGACGAGACGACCGTTACGCCGCCGGCGACCCCCACGCCATTGCTGGTATGGATTGCGATGCCGTCCGCGCTGGCGCTGCCGAGCGACCTCACCCTGCTGGATGCAAACGCCGATCTGCTTGGATACAACAGCGGCACGGGCCTATACGCCTACATGCAGGCAAGCGGTGGGCTGATCCATACCCGGGCATATGGCCCGGATACAGGCGTCCCGGCGGGATACCTCGAGTCCGAGTCCGTGCTCAACGGACAGGCGACTGGCGCGACCTCGGTCGAGCTGCGCTCATACACTTACACCTCCAACACCGATTCCGGCGGCAACGTCGTGAACGTGGTCGCCACCGACTCGGTTTACCCGGCCGGCAGCGCGATCACTACAAACATCTCATACACCTGGCACGCCGGCACGAACCAAATTCAGCAACGAACCACGACGCTCCCTGCCGTCAGCAGCGGCCAAAACGGCTCGGGCAGCGCCGATACGTTTATCGAGCAATTCGACGCCGAGGGGAACACCACGCAGACCACCGATGAGCGGTCGGTCGTCAATACATATGCCGTCGATCCCATCCTCGGCCGCGTGACCGAGCAGGTGCTGAATTATCAAAGCGGCGTGACGCAGGTCGGCGTGAACGTCACCACCGATTTCACCTGGGATAACCAGGGCCGGCTCACGCTGGTGTTGGGACCGTCTCATACGGTCGTGATCGGCGGAACGGCGACGACCATCCGGCCCGTGACCAATCAACTGTACGTCCAATCCATCCAGCCGACTCCCGGCACAACGTGGGACGTCGATCAAACTTGGATCGCGTCCGGCTACGCGACCGGCTCGCCCGGAAGTTACGCCTATACGTTGGTCAATCCCGTCATCGTCAGCAAGATCGACAAGGATGGCCGGAGTACGGACCAGATCGCCAGCAAGCGGGCCGCCGGCATGGCGGGCCTGCTGGTTCCACCCGGTATCTCCGGAGACACTTTCGCACAGACCAACTGGCAAACCTGGTCCACCACGCAATACAGTGCAATGACCGATGCGGGGGCCACCCCGCCGACCGTCGCGCACCAGATGATCTCGCAGCGCGCCTACTTCCTGATCCCCTCCTCGGGCATCGGCACCGTCGGCACAAACTTCGCCGAGACCGACTTCGGGTACGATGCCCTTGAGCGGCGAAATCGCGTTGTCGCGCCCGGCGGGACGATCACGCGAAAAGTCTGGAATACGCCGCAGCGCGTCGCGTCGGTCTGGGTCGGCACCAACGACGCCGGCGCCACCGATTCCAACCCGGCAGGCAGCGGCTCGCCGAATAACATGGTGCAAATCACCGCCAACCAATACGACGGGGGCAGCGCGGGCGGCGATGGAAATCTCACGCAGATTACAAAATACGTCTCGGCCACCTCCGGCGACACGCGCCTCACCGCCCAAGGCTTCGACTTCCGCGACCGACGTACCAGCATCACCGACGCCCTCGGCGGCTACATCGCGCTGACGTTGGACGACCTGGATCGCACCACGTTGATCCAGCAATACGCCAGCCTCGGCGGATATTTGATTGCCCAAAGCGGAACGAACTTCGACAATCGCGGACAAATCTACCAGCAGCTTGTCTACGCCGTCGATCCAACCACCGGCACCGTCGGCAACGCCCTCACCACCAACATCTGGCGGGATGCCGGCGGCAACATCGTCCAGCAAATCAACGCCGGGGATGGGAAAACCTTCACAAAATTCGCGATCAACGGCGTCGGATGGATCACCAACACCTATCGCGGCTATAACACCTCCGGCACCAGCTATAGCCAGGCGCAGATCGTGACCAACGACACGATCTTCGAGGAATCCGACTTCACATTCGACGAAGCCGGCAACGTAATCAGCGCAGTCAGTTCGCAGCGGCTCAACGATGCAACCGGCACCGGCGCGCTGTCGGCGGGCACACAGCCCAAGGCCCGCGTTTCCTACACCGCCGGTTGGTTTGACGGCTTGGACCGCGCCATCGCCAACGCCAATTACGGCGCGGCATCCAGCTTCACCCGGCCCACCACGCCGCCCTTGTCCAGCGCGACCGTGCTGGTCAATTCGATGACTTACGATGACGCCGGGCGGGAGAATCAAACCACCGACCCTCTGTTGATCGTCAACCAGATGACGTATGACAACGCCTCGCGCAAAACGCAGACCGTCGATGCATCTGGTTCCTCCACTCCCCGCACCACCAATTACACCTACACGCTAGACGACCAGATCGCGACCATGACCGCCGTCAACGCCACGACCGGCAACCAGACGACGACCTGGGCCTACGGCACCGCGCTCGCCACATCCGGCGTTGCCCGCAATGATCTCCTGTCGTCGGTCACCTACCCCGACTCCGTCAGCGGATCGGACGTGGTGGCCTATACCTATAACCGCCTGTCCGAGCAGTTCACCATCACCGATCAGCGCGGCACCGTTCGCATGCTCTACCGCGACAAGCTGGGCCGCCAGACTGACGACGCCGTGCCGACGGTCGGCACGGGCACCGACAACGCCGTCCTCCGCATCTCCACCACTTACGAAGTTCGCGGCATGGTTAAAACCATCACCAGCTACAACAATGCCACGCCGGGCAGCGGCACTGCGCTCAATCAGGTGCAATTGGATTACAACACTTTCGCGCAGTTGATTAAGGAATGGCAGGAGCATTCGGGAACCGTCACCGGTTCCAGTTTGAACGTGCAATATGCATTTGACACCGGTGCATCCAACTCCAACGAGATTCGCCTGAATCAGTTGACCTACCCCAATCTTCGCACCATCACGCCCGACTACGGCCCCTCCGGCGGCATGAACGACCTGCTGAACCGCGTCGGCGGCCTGAAAGACGGAACCACCACGCTCGCCGCCTACACCTTCATCGGGCTTGGAGCGGTCATCCGCCGCGATTCGCCCGAACCGCGAATCCGGTTCGACCTGTGGGGCGGCGTATCTGGCGTCTTCAACGGTCTCGACCTGTTCAGCCGAATCATCGACAACCGCTGGCTCAACTATTCCACCAGCACTGACTTGGATCGTTACCAGTACGGCTACGATCAAAACTCCAATCGACTTTGGAAAGCCAATCTGCTGACCACCGGCCTCGACGAGTTTTACCTTTACGACCCGCTCAATCGCCTGACCGAGATGCAGCGCGGGGTCCTGAACAGTACCAAAACCGGAATCACCGGCACGCCGCCACGCCAGATGAGTTTTGGGCTCGATATCACGGGCAACTGGGGCAGCTACCTCACCAAGACGAGCGGGACGACAGACCTAAGCCAAACGCGAACCAGCAACGCGGTGAATGAAATCACCGCAATAGGCGGCACGCCCGGCTGGGTCACGCCCGCCTACGACCCGGCTGGCAATATGACCACGATGCCGCAGCCGGCGAGCCCCGCAAACTCGTACACGGCGGTCTACGACGGCCTGGAACAGAATGGTGAAGATCAGCGCCCCCGGCGGCACGGTCGCCACCTACGCCTATGATGGCCGTGATCGCCGAATCGTCAAGGTGACGACCTCGCTCGGCGAGACCCGGCATTTCTACTTCACGAATAATTGGCAAGACCTTGAGGAGCGCATCGGCGCGCCGGCCATTGTGGAGCGCCAGTACGTTTGGGGGTTGCGGTATATCGATGAGCTAATTTGTCGGGACGCGACTCCCGGCGGCAGTTCGAGCTCGTCAAGCAGTAGCAGTTCCAGCAGCAGCTCCGGAAGCGGCGCTTTGCAGCGGCTGTACGCAATACAGGACGGCAATTTCAACCTGACGGCGATTGTGTTTACCACCGGCGGCATTGCCGAGCGATATCTGTTCGATCCATACGGCAGCCGAACGATTATGAACGCATCATGGAGCGTGATTGCGAGTAGTGCTTATGGCTGGAGCATTGCGCATCAAGGAATCGTGCATGACCTGGAGAGTGGGCTGTTATACAACCGGATGCGCATGGTCCATCCGATGTTGGGGCGGTTCGGAAGGAGGGACCCGATCAGCTATGTTGACGGAACGAGCTTGTATCAGTACGAGCGAAGCACACCCGCGCTCTATTGCGACCCCTTTGGCCTCGCTGCGGCACTGACCCTCTGTGTCGGCTATGGTACAAGTCTGGACGTGGATCCTGGTGGTGCGTATATGAAGGAGTGGTTAGCCGGATACCTTGCCGCATTAAACCGCGCTTTGGCCGTATGCCGTAAGATGGGCATCAACCTGCCCGATGCGACAATCGCCAGCAACGATCTTAAGAATCGAATTGATGACCAGAAAAACAAGCAAATCGGCACAGCCGATGCGGACATCATAAATGCGCTTGTGGCAAAAGTCCGAGGAGTGAATAAGAGTTGCATACCTGTTCTTTTTTCAAGTGTGCCCCTTGTGGACCTCGGTGGAAAGAGCGCAGCTGGGCTGGGCATTCAGGGTTCCGGGATTATGATGGGCCCCGAGCCCGGGAAACCAGAAGACTACAATGTTTTGGCGCACGAGTGCGGCCACTACGCAGGATATAACTGCGGTAACCAGACGAAGGGTAAGGGCGGAAAGGCCCATAGCAAAGACCCAGCTAACCTAATGTACCCGGATTCTCCGGATGATCCCGAGAAAATGAAGCCGGACGCGTGCTGGTGCAAAAAAATGGCGGCCGTGGCCAGCAAGTGAAAGGAATCTTATGGCGCGGCGTACCTTTCATCTTCAATTATTCGGCGTCGTAATAATAGCCGCGTTGCACGGCTGCGCTCACGCCGTCCCTCCCCCTGCGAATACGCCCGCGGAAATCGCATACGGGAAACTTCTTGTTTATGGCGACGTTTTGAGGAGGGATCTGCCGCTGCATTGGCGGCAGCACTATACGGCGATTTTTCTTGAGGGGACGCCTGCGGAGCAGCTGATTTTTCGGCGGGAGTTTAGACGTCACAACTTTCCAGTAGAGGATATCCGCTCTCGCGTTCCATTTCTGTATAGCAAGGATTCTGACGTGAACACGGGGGGCGCCGCGTTGCACTTTAGCGCGCGTCTGCTCGAGTCACCCCCCGGCGTGATGGAGTTTGACGTCACGGGATCGGGACTGATCGGCGAGAACCGAGCGACTGTCCAACGCGCGGGTACGGAATGGACCCTCGGTGAATGGAAACACAAGAATTACTCTGTGATCCCTTAAGCGAGGGAGGCTATAAAGCTGGTATCTATCGATTTGCGGATAAACGGTGGGGGAATGATACCGGGACGCAGCTAAATTTAGAATTCGTTAAATGGCGAAGGAGCAGACCGATGGACGCCACTGACGACGTTAGCCTTCCGAAACAGTACCCATCGGCCCGGCAATGCCCGCAGTGCCGGAAGTGAAACCGGGACGCAGCTAGAATTTGTTAAAATTGCGAAGGAGTAGACCCATGGACAGCACAAACGGCGATGGCCTTCCGAAACAAGAACCCGTGGCCCGGCAATGCCCGCAATGCCGGGGCAGCGGGCGGGTGGTGCTGCTGACCAAGGAAAACAAAGGGGGAAAACAAAGGGGATAAGGACATATATTGACGTAGGATGCCCGTTCCGATAGCCTCCCTGCATGCCAAGGCTCGCTCGCATCTCGCCCGGCGGGATGATCTTCCACTGCCTCAATCGCGGCAACGACCGGCGGGCGATTTTTGACGATCCCGGCGACTATGCCGCGTTCGAGCGGGTGTTGGAAAAGACGCTGGAACTCGTGCCGGTACGGCTGCTGGCGTACTGCCTGATGCCCAATCACTGGCATCTGGTGTTGTGGCCGCGGAAGGATGGAGATCTGGCGTCGTTTATGCAGCGTTTGACCACGACGCATGTGCGGCGCTGGCATCGCCATCGGCACAGCGATGGACGCGGACACCTGTATCAGGGGACATATAAGAGTTTTCCGGTACAGGATGATCGCTATTTTTTGGTGCTGGCGCGGTATGTCGAACGCAATGCCCTTCGCGCGAATCTGGCGGCCAACGCACAGGACTGGCAATGGAGCAGCTTGTGGTGGCGTGAAAACGGATCGCCCAAGGAGCGAGGAATCCTGAGCGAATGGCCGCTGCCGCGGCCGGCGAATTGGGTACAATGGGTCAATGAGCCGCAGACGGATAAGGAGCTGGAGACGATCCGTGAATCGCTTCGGCGTGGCC
>DASRLH010000270.1:0-19426 GCA_035648595.1 Tepidisphaeraceae bacterium | reverse complement strand
AAGATGCCGAACAGCTTCACGAGCAACTCCATATGGCGGTAAACCGCCTCAGAAACAAGTGCTGGCTAGTCCACGCATTCTTTAAACAGGCCGGATTGAACATACCAAAAGTTTAAACTTCATTGCGCAACGGTCAGTAAGTCCCCGGACGTCCTTGTCCTGTAGTTCCTGTTCCATCGTCCCGGATCGTGCCACGAACCCGCCGCCAGCGCAATACGGCTTTTGTTAGGATCGCCGCCCCGCCATCAATCGCCGTGCCGAACGGCATTAGCTAAGTGTAACGTTTTTCTACGACTTGATCCGTTCCAGCAGAAACACGGACATCGGCCCGAAAATAAAGATCGGCATCCACGCCATCAGCGCGGCCCAATGGTCGGGCTGGATGGCGGCGGGGGGGCTGGAGGCCAGTTGTTGGGCCAGGAACATGCTGCCCATGCCGGCAGCCATGAACATCAGGCATTTGGTCGCGCCGGATTTCAAACTGCCCGGCTCGCGCGTCAGAACGCACGGTATCGCCAGCAAAAGCAGGATCACGTTCATCAGCGGCTGGGTGAAGCGCCAGTGCTTCACGCGCAGCAGGCTGAGCATGCCGTAGCTTTTCGGACGGCGCAGGAGCTGGTTGATCCGCTCGGTGCTGAGCAGATCGACATAGTTGCCGCTGCGGTAGAGGGTGATTTCTTCGGGCGTGACATTCGTCTTATACGTCGCGCAGGGTTGCTCGGCGGAGCGATGGGCTTCGGGCAATAGGCCGGTAACCCGCCGGCCGTTGGTCAGATCCCAGGATTGCGTGCCGGCGTTCCAGACCGCCTCGTCGGCGTACACATGCGCCACCGGCAGCAGGCCGGTCGTCGTCTTGCCGCCAACCGTGCGCGTCACGTCATCGCGCTCGATTACGTCCATGTCCCACATGGTCGGCGGGGCGTCCGCGCCGCCATCGGGCTTGTGAAAGAAATAGCGGGAGACGTAGAGCAAGCCATTGTTCGCATCCTGCATCCCCTGGATCGAAAACCAGTTCCGCGCCTCCTTGTGCACCTCATCGTGTTCGCGCACGAGCTTGGGAATCATGTTGGGGATGATCAATTCCTGATCGACCAGAAGCAGCGCGTTGAGGCCCAGGGCCACCAGCACGATCGGCATCGCCACCCGCAGCAATGGCACGCCCGCGGCCAGCATCGCCGTCAGCTCATTGAAGCGGCTGAACCGCATCAGCGTGAACGCGGCAGCCACCACCGGGATAATCCCCGACAGATGCACGAAGAACAAAAAACACTGATAGAAATAATAATCTCCCATGTCCCGCAACGTCTCAATTGCATTGTCAATCGCGCTGGCGTGCGGCTGAAACTCCACGAGGTTGCTGAAGTTGAAAACCATGTCCAGCACGACGTACATCCCCACCAGCACCATGAAACTGATGCAGTAGTTCTTGATGAAGCTGATGATGACGTAACGATCCAGAATCTTCATGGTTGGGGAGTCGGTGGTCAGTTGTTCGTTGTTTGTTGTGGGTTGCGGGTGGTCGGGAGGATTGGACGTTTAATTGTATCACGGGCGTCTCGCCCGTGCCTGGTGCTTTAAGAATAGAAAGTTCATAGTTCTTCAACTACCGCGCCATCCGCACGGGCGGGACGCCCGTGATACAGTGACGCTGGACTTCCTTTTAGAGTATTCCCGCTGAAAAGTTGCGCATTTATGCACACAACGATTTCCTTTTTTACCGCCTCTGCAACTTCCACAACAATCCCACCGCCAGCAGGAGATTCACGGCGTTTCCCGACCAGATAAGCGCCAGGCCCAAATTCAGCGGGTTGGTTCCGTCCATGCGCAGCGGCAGGTTGGCCGCCGTGCGCTGGCCGGCGATGATCAGGGTGATGCTCAAAAGGGCCGGCACAAAACTGACGGCAAACGCCGTCAGGAAGTTGCCGCTGCGGAACATCATGCCCAGAGCCGCCCCAACCATCACCAGGATCAGGCAACTGATCGCGAAGCTCGCCCGGCCATTGCCCTCGGCGACGATGCAGTTGATAAGCTGCGTCTTCTCGTGGCGGAGCATGGTCTGATCCCCCAGGGGCTTGGCGGCGGGTGACTCGAACCACGCCAGGTCGCGGCCCGCCAGCGCCTTGGTCGCCGCGCTCATGGGGGCCTTGAAGTATTGCGTGAACTCCTCGCGTTTCACCGGCTGCTGCTGCGTGAGGGCATCGGCGCCGGTGGTCTCCTCGCAGTCCTTCAAATCCACCGTGATGTTCATCATCCCCACATCCTGCACCGGCTGGGCATGCACGATCACGCTGGCGGCGCGAATCACCAGGGCGCCCTGCCCGCCGGTATTTTGGCGGAAAAAGATCGGGCGCTGGACGGGAGCGGCGCGGGCCGCCGATGCCGCGCCGGCGGCGCCGCTGGGCGCTGTCGCGGGCGCGGTGGCAGGAGCGCGGCCGGGCACGGGGGCCGGCGGGGGAACGGACGCGGGAATCGCGGCGGAAGTGGATACCCCGGCGTCGGGCAGTTGCCCCGGGCGCGTGGCCGGGGCGATTGGCGCGTTCACCGTCAGGATTGCATCTGGAGAGACGATTGCCGGCCAGCCCCCCTCCACGCTCAATGAATACCGGTCGCCGGTCTCAAATTCATACTCGGCTTTGCGTCCCGGGCCGTTGAGCGCATTGCTCATTTCGGTGAGCGACTGAATCTTCTGCCCCTTCTCGACAAAATCACCCAGAATCTTCTGTACCTTGCGGCTTTTGCTGGGCTCTTCGTAAAGCTCCTTGAGCAAAAACACATCCATGAACTTGACATCCTCCTTGATCGGCGACGGGATGTTGGTGGGACCGTAGACGGTGTTGTTAACCTGCACCTCGGTCGCCCCCTCGAAGCGGCGGGGAAACTTAAAGCCATCGGTCAGATGAATCGTCACGCTCACCTGCTCGCCATCCGCCTGCGGCTTGATGTACACGAACGCCCGGCTGGCGGTGTAAAACTCCTTGGGAATGCGGTAGGAACGATCCGCCTTCTTATCGGGCCATTCCATGCTCACCACGGTCGGCCCCAGCAACTCCACCACCTGCTGCCCCGGCGGCGTATCAGGGCCCGGCGGCACCACATGCGCCTCCTGCGCGAAAATCGTGGATTGCTGAAAACGAATTTCGTGATTCCGCTCAATCCGCCCCTCAACCAGCTTGGCCAGATTCGAGTAAATCACCTTCTCGACCTTGAGCGTGGACGCCGGCACGATGAAGCAGAGAAAGACCATGCTGGCCATCGCCACCAGCAGCCCAAGAACCAGCGCTGGTCCGGAAACGCTAAGCGACAGCAGGCTCACGCCGCCGGCCTTGCAGGCCGTCAGTTCGTTATCCGCCGACAGCCGGCCATATACGACCGCCGTCGCGAACAGCGCGGCCACCGGAAACGAATAGGTGGTCATGGCCGGGCCGAAGTAGGTCAGCATCCGCGCCACCTGCCCGGCATCCAGCCCCTCGCGCGTGAGCGGACGCAACAATCCGCCAAAGCTCATGATCCCCGCCATCGCCCCCGACGCCATCATGAAAATGCGGAATAAATCGCGAAAGATGTAGATGAAGAGGGTACGGCTCATGGATTGGTCAGTGGTCAGTTGAGGGTTGTTGGTGGTGGGTTATCACGCGGTCGGTGTTCATCGCCTGGTGTTGCCGACACGCGCGACGTGACACGGGCGTCTCGCCCGTGCGTGCAGCTTCTATTTCGGCCAAAGAGCGCAATTTGCACACTTACGCCATAGGCACGGGCGGGACGCCCGTGATACGTGGCGCATCTTTTTCGATCTCCTCCGTCACCGCCATCGCCAACCTTTGGATTCCCGGGTCAATCTGCTCCGGAGCGACCTGTCCGAAGCTGAGGCGCAGATGGTTTTTGGGGACTTGTCCATCTGCGTCTGGCTGGAAGCAGTACTCGCCAGGGACGTACATCACGCCGCGCGCGATGCACGACTGGAACATTCGCGACTCGCGCGAAGTATTCACGCTCGGTGGCAGAGTGAGCCACACGTATAGCCCGCCGTGAGGATGGGTCCAGTGGATGGCGGCGTTTTTGGGCATGTGCCGATTGAGCGCGATCAGAATGGCATCGCGTTTTGTACGATAACTCTGGATCAGCAGTTCCACGTGCCCGGCGTAGCTGCCGTCGCGCATGGCTTCCAGGGCGATGTGCTGGGCGAGGTTGGCTGAGCCAAAGTCGTGGTTTCCCTTCTGCTGCAAGACCGCCTCCACCAGATCGGCGGGCATCGCGGTGTATCCCAGCTTGATCCCCGGCGCGAAGGGCTTGCTGAACGTCAGGCTGAGGATCGTGTGGCGATTTTCGTGATCCATCGACTTGATCGACGGCATCGCTGGCCCATCATAACGCAGCTCGCGGTAGGCGGCGTCTTCGTGAATGAGAATACGCTGCCGGTCGCTGTATGACTCCACAATATCGAGCAATCGCCGCCGTCGATTCGGCGACAAAGACAAACCCGTGGGATTGTCAAAATAAGTGGTGCAATAGATCAGCTTCACGCGCGCGAGCTGGCCGTCGCGATCCAGGCGCGCCAGCAATTCCTCCACCGTCTCCACGTCCATGCCATCGTCATCCATCGGCACGGTCAACACGTTCGCCCCGAGGGATTGAAGCGTGCCGGTGTAGACGAAATAGCTCGGATTGGCGGCGATCACGATATCGCCGGGATCGAGCAGGGCATCGCCCACCAGATACAGCGCCTGTTGCGAGCCGGTGGTGACGACGATTTGGTCAGCGCCGAATCCCAGGTCGCCGGCGTCCACGCCCTCAAGCCGCGCCAGATGCGCCAGCAATTCCCGGCGAAGCGGCGCGAGGCCAAGGGTGGTGTCATATTGCAACGCCGACCGCGCCCGCGCCGGGTCGGCAAATAACTTTTGGGTGATCCGCGCGCATTCCTCGACTGGCAACGTCGCCGGGTCCACCAATCCCGCCGCCAAGTTGATCAAATCCGGGTTTTGCAGTGCCGTGGCGATCAGAAAGCTGATCGGCTGCTCGCGCGTCCGCAAGGCCTTGGCCGACAACGCAAGAGGCGCAGGTTGTGGCAATTCATGCGCATGGGAAGCCGTCGTCGCGGATTTGGCTATTGGCGCCCGGGGAGATTGCGGCGAAGAAACAGGCATTGATACAACGTTTGCAATAATTGTGGCACGCGCGGCTCGCCCGTGGCCCTCAAATTTTAAGACACGGGCGGGCCACCCGTGTCGCTCATCGGTTTCACACTTGTCGATAGAGCGATCCTAACGGGAAGATGAAATCAGCACAAAGGTTGCACCGCCTATTTCTTCAGTGCATCGCCGTGTTCTTTCAGCAGCGCCCGGGCCTCCTTGCAGGCCATCCAGAGAATCAGGTCGTCGTAGCTCGCTCCTTTCTTGGCCAGCGGGTTCTTCTCGTCGGCGGGGAAAGGTTCCATGATGGCCTCCGTGGCAGCAAGGAGGGCGCGGGCTTCGGCGGTCTTGCCCTGCTGGAACAGGCTCATGGCGCGATAAAATGCCGAGGTGGCGGGCACAACTGGGTGGTCCCTTCCGCCGCGCCCGGCAGCCAGCAGGGCGGCGTTGGCCTGTGCGTAATGGCCACTGCGATACTCCGCCATTCCAAGAGCCATCTGGAAGTAGGGCAGATAAATGTTCCCCTTCCCCAACTCCACGGCGCGCCTGGCCAGCACCAAGGCGGCTGCCTGCCTCGTTGGATCGGACTTGCGCAGGCTGCAGGCTTTGGACGCCCGATCCGCCAACTCGGCGTTTTTGGCGTCCTTCGCCAGCTCAAGCACCTTGTCACAAGTGCTGCCGAGCGCGTCCTCCTGGCCGAACCATGCCTGCTCCGCGGCCCTCGCCAGGTAAACTACACAAAGGTCTGCCAGCGCTTGCAACGTGTCGGGATGTTCCGGGCCCAGCACCTTGCGGCGGAGCCTCAGCACTTCCTCACGCATCTTCAGCGCCTCGTCCGAGCGGCCGGCGTCGGCGTAGGAAAATGCCAGGTTTCTCATCACGATAAGCGTGTCGGGATGCTCCGGGCCAAGCACCTTGCGGCTGAGCGTCAGCACTTGCTCTAGCATCTTCGTCGCTTCATCCCGGCGGCCGGTGTGGACGTACGAGTTCGCCACATTGAGCATCGTCATGAGCGTGTCCGGGTGCTCCGGGCCCAGTACCCTGCGGCGGAGCGTCAGCAGGTCTTCCCGCATCTTCAACGCCTCATCGTTGCGTCCGGCGTCAGCGTAGGAATCTGACAGGTTGTGCATCACGCTGAGCGTGAGGGGATGCTCGGGGCCGAGCGCCTTGCGCCAGAGCGCCAGCACTTGCTCGTGCATCTTGATCGCCTCGTCCCAGCGCCCGGCGTCGTCGTAGGAAAGCGCCAGGTTTTCCATCGCCCCGAGCGTATCGGGATGCTCCGGGCCAAGCACCTTACGGCGGAGCGACAGCAGTTGTTCCCGTATCTTCAGCGTTTCGTCCCGGCGGCCGGCGGCGAAGTAGGAAATCGCCAAGTCGTTCATTGCCGCGAGCGTGCCGGGATGCTCGGGGCCCAGCGTCTTGCGGCGGAGCGACAGCACTTCTTCCTGTACCTTGATCGCCACGTCCCAGCGCCCGACGCTGGCGTAGGAAAGCGCCAGGTTTCCCATCGCCCCAAGCGTGTCGGGGTGCTCAGGGCCAAGCACTTTGCGGCTGAGCGTCAGCACTTGTTCCCGTATCTTCAGCGCCTCGTCCCGGCGGCCGGCGGCGAAGTAGGAAATCGCCAGGTTGCCCATCGTCGTGAGCGTGTCTGGGTGCTCCGGGCCGTTTACCTTGCGGCGGAGCGACAGCACGTCTTCCCGCATCTTCAGCGCCTCGTCCCGGCGGCCGGCGGCGAAGTAGGAAATTGACAGGTTGAGAATCGCGCTGAGCGTGTCGGGGTGCTCCGGGCCAAGCACCTTGCGGCTGAGCTTCAGCACCTGTTCCTGCATCTTCATCGCCTCGTCCCAGCGGCCGGCGCCGTCGTAGGAAAGCGCCAGATTTTCCATCGCCCTGAACGTGTCGGGGTGCTCCGGACCGTCTACCTTGCGGACAAGCGGCAGCACTTGTTCCCGTATCTTCAGCGCCTCGTCCCGGCGGCCGGCCTCAGCGTAGGAAGTCGCCAAGTTAATCATCGCGCCGAGCGTGTCGGGGTGTTCCGGGCCGTTTACCTTGCGGCGAAGCGTCAGCACCTGTTCCTGCATCTTGATCGCCTCGTCCCGACGGCCGGCATCGAAGTAGGAAAGCGCCAGGTTGTTCATCGCGGCAACGGTATCGGGGCGCTCCGGGCCGTTTACCTCGCGGCTGAGGTTCAGTACTTGTTCCCGCAACTTCAGCGCCTCATCGCGGCGGCCGGCATCGGCATAGGATGTCGCCAAGTTGTTCATCGCCATGATCGTGTCGGGATGTTCCGGGCCCAGCACCTTGCGGCGGAGCCTCAGCACTTCCTCACGCATCTTCAGCGACTCGCCTCGGCGACCCGCGCCATGGTAGGAATTCGCCAGGTTGTTCATCGCCATGATCGTGTCGTGGTGGCTTGGGCCGAACACCTTACGGCAGAGCGGCAGCAGTTCCTCCTGCATCTTGAGCGCCTCGTCGCGGTGGCCGGCGTCGAAGTAGGAATTCGCCAGGTCCAACATCGCCCAGAGCGTCTCGGGGTGCTCCGGGCCAAGCGTCTTACGGCTGAATTCCAGCACCTGCTCCTGCAGCGGTATGGCTTGGCGGGACAGGCCCAGTGCCCGGTAAGTATGGCCCAGCGTGCCCTGGAGCTTGGTCCTGCGCTGGGGCTGGTCGGCGAGGTCGGTTTCCAATTTTTTCGCGGCTTTATCGAGCAGTTCGGCCACCGTGATGGTTCGCCCATCGCGCTTCGGGTCCGGACTTTGGAAGACGTCGGTCAGGAATGTCGAGATCGTCTGGGCATCCTTGCGCGCCTGTTCCTTGGCGTCGCGCTCGGCGGCCACCTGCCGCAGAGTCTGGGCGATCTTGTTCTCGGCGCGGGTCGCCCGCACGGCTTGCCATGAACTGACCCCCGTCGCCACCAACAGCATCGCCGCGATTGCCGCCGCCACGCGCAGCGCCGTCTTGTTCCGACGGGCGAACTTGCGAAGCTGGTACCCTGCGCTGGGCGGAGTGGCGCTCACCGGCTCATCGGACAGGAAGCGCTGGATGTCCAGGGCCAGCCCGTTGGCCGTCTCGTAGCGCCGCGAGCGGTCCTTATCGATCGCCTTCATCACGATCCAGTCAAGGTCCGCCTCCACCAGTCGGCTGAGTTTTTCCGGCGCCAGGCGCCGCGCCTTGGCCACCTGTGTGCGTTCATCGCCGGCGATGGTGCTCAGGCGCGTCGACGGCCGGGGCGGCTCAACCTCGCGGATGATCCGACGCATTTCCTCATACCCCGCTGCCGCGAGTGACTTGGAATCGAACGGCGGCTTTCCCGTCAGCAGTTCGTACAGCAGGATGCCCAGGGCATAGATGTCGCTGCGGGTGTCGATGTCCAGGCCGCTCAATGCCGCCTGCTCGGGGCTCATGTAAACCGGCGTGCCGATGAACTGCTCGTAGCGGGTGAACAGCGTCTTGTTGGTGAGCTTGCCCTGCGTGGCCTTGGCAACGCCGAAGTCGATGACCTTCACCACTGGTTTGTCACCGTGAAGCGTGACCATGACGTTCGAGGGCTTGATGTCCCGGTGGATGATTCCCTTCTGGTGGGCGTGGTTGATGGCCGAGCAAACGTCGGCAAAGAGGGCGAGTCGGTCCTTGAGGCTCAGTTGGCGCTCGTCGCAGAACTGGGTGATGGGAATCCCTTTCACCAGTTCCATGACGAAGTAAGGCCGGCCCGCATCGGTGGTCCCTGCGTCGAGCACCTTGGCGATGTTGGGGTGATCCATCATAGCCAGCGCCTGACGCTCGGCCTCGAAGCGCGCGATCACTTCGCGCGTGTCCATACCGAGCTTGATGACCTTCAGGGCGACCCGCCGGGAAACGGGGTGGGTTTGCTCGGCCATCCAGACGGTGCCGAAGCCCCCCTCGCCGATCTGCTGGAGGAGGTTGTACCGGTCAATGATCGTGCCGGGCTGTTCGGTGCAGCGTACCGGGTCGAGCGTGACGGCGGCCTGCGCGGGCGTGCGAATGAAATCGCCGGCCTCCTCGTGAGATTTGATCAACGCAATAATGCGCTCGTACAGCGCCGCATCCTTGCCGCAGGCTTTGGCGATATATCGGCGGCGGGCGGCGGGGTCGGTCAACTCCAGGGCGTCGGAGAAAATGTCCTGTTCAATCATGGCATGTTCTTATCTGCGTGATCCACGGTCGATCTGCTACAGACAATGCGGATTCGGGGCGGCAAACACGCCAGAAAGCTTATTGTGTTCCGGCACCGCGCAGTTCCTGGTGCAGCCATGCCCGCGCGTAAGCCCACTGGCGGTCAGCGGTTCGGGGGGATATGCCAAGCATCTGGGCGATCTCCTGGAGGCTCAATCCCGCAAAATACTTGAGCTCAACCACCTGGGCCGCCTGGGGCTCGATTCGCTTGAGACGACCTAAGGCCTCGTCGAGCGCGACGATATCATTTCCTGGCGAGGGAGCCACCAGTTGCGCGGAGTCTAAAGGCTGCCGCTCAAGATCGCCGCCGCGTTTGTCGGCCTGCTTGCGCCGGGCATGGTCAACGAGAATTCGCCGCATCGCCTCGGCGGCCGCCGCGAAGAAGTGAGCGCGATTCTGCCAGCCCGGATTATCTTTGCCAACCAGGCGAAGATACGCCTCGTGCACCAGGGCGGTCGGCTGCAGCGTATGATCGGCCGCTTCGCCGGACATGCGATGCCGGGCCAGCTTGCGCAACTCATCATAAACCAACGGCAACAACTCGCCGGCGGCCTTGGCCTCGCCACAGTCGATGGCCTTGAGGATTTGCGTCACGTCGAGATCCAGATGAGGGCAAATTATACTCTTCGGACTGCGGGGCCCAAAATAAATCAGCACATGCCGTCGTTTTACTTCCCCGAAATCAATGATTTTCCGCTCATCTCCGGCGGCTTGGCCAGACCCATCATCTGAAGCGCGGTGGGCGCGATATCGGCGAGGCGGCCGTCTTCGAAAAGCTTCTGACCTTTGTAGCGGTCGTCCATTACGATGCACTCGACGTCATATGTGGTGTGGGCGGTGTGTGGCCCGCCAGTGAGGGGGTCGATCATCTGCTCGGCGTTGCCGTGGTCGGCCAGGACGATGGCGGCTCCGCCTTGCCGCTGGATCGCATCGAGAATCGCGCCCACGCATTGATCCACAAACTCAACGGCCTTGATCGCCGCGGCAAGAACGCCGGTGTGGCCCACCATGTCGGCGTTGGCGAAGTTCACGACGATCAAATCGTAAACGCCCGAATTCACCCGCCGCAGAACTTCGTCGCGCACGCCCGCCGCGCTCATTTCGGGCTTCTGATCGTACGTGCTGACCTGCGGCGACGGGATGATCTGCCGATCTTCTCCCGGGAACGGCTCATCGCGGTAGTCATTGAAAAAGAACGTGACGTGCGGGTACTTCTCCGTCTCGGCACACCGAAATTGCTTAAGCCCCAGCTTGCTGATGTACTCGGCCAGTATGTTGCTCATCTTCGGCGGCTTGGGATACGCAACGTGCACCGGCAGGCCGGTTTCGTAGGCGGTCATCGTGACAAACGTGAGCCGGGGCTTTGGGCCGCGATCAAAGCCCTGAGTGGTCGAAGCGCCGTCCTTGGTGAGCGTGTAGGGGAATTGCTCGAAGGTGAACGCCTTGGTGATCTCACGGGGCCGGTCGCCGCGATAGTTGTAGAAGATCACCGAATCCCCATCGCGCACGACCGCGCGCGGCGTCGCGCCGTCGTCGGCGACGATGCTGGGCGTGACAAACTCGTCGCCGCTCATGTTCAGCTCGGTGGGATTCGCGTAATAATGCTCGATCGCCTGCGTCGCGGTGTGGAACCTGGGCCCTTCACCAAAGCGCAGGGCGCGGTAGGCTTTTTCAACCCGCGGCCAGCGATTGTCGCGGTCCATCGCGTAATACCGCCCGCTCACGCTGGCCACCATGCCAACGCCGATCTCCTTCATCTTCCCTTCGATCTGCCGAACGTACCCCAGGCCCGAATGCGGCGAGGTATCCCGGCCATCGGTGAAGGCATGAAGAAAAACGCGAGTCAGGCCCTTGCGCTTCGCCAGCTCCAGGCAGCCGAACAAATGCTCGAGCAACCCATGCACTCCCGCGTCGCTGACAATGCCAAACAATTGCAAATTCGATTGATTTCGCACGGCGTTATCCACCGCCGCGTTCAACTCGGCATTGTCGAAGAACGTGCCTTCGCGGATGGCCTTGGTGATGCGTACCGATTCCTGATCGACGATCCGCCCTGCCCCGATATTCTGGTGCCCGACTTCGCTGTTGCCCATCGTCCCCTCGGGCAGTCCGACATCAAAGCCGCTGGTGTGGATCAACACGCTGGGGTATTGCGCCATCAGCCGATCCGCCACCGGATGCTTCGCCAGATAAATCGCGTTGGCCTGATTCCATTTCGGATACGGATTCTTCCCCCACCCATCGCGGACAATGATCGCCATCGGACGTTTCGCAACAGAAGCCACGGCGGAATCCTTTCGGTTGAATCAGCAAGGCATGGTATGGGGAGGACGCCATAACCGTGGATCAGCCGTTTTGTGTTCCGGCGTTTCCACCCACGTTCCGTTGGCCCAGAGTTGTAGATCCGGCCTTTTCCATGCTCACTTTCGGAATACTTGAAATCGTGGCGACCGTGATTTGGGCAATGACATCATCTTCCTGGAGAACGATGTCAAATGGCCCAAAATTTCCAATTTCAAGCGTCACCTGGCCGGCCCACCCCGCATGAATGGTTGGCGCTGTAAAGTGAACAAGCACCCCCGTTCTGGCCGTGCGGGTGCTCTTGCCGTCCACAAAAAGGATCAAGTCCGCCTCGTCCTTGGGCGTACCGACGACCTCTTTGGTCTGCCAGAGCATAAAGCCGGTCGGACGAACAATAATTTGTCGATCACGGCGGAATACTTTCACCCCGTCGCCATCTGGCGGCACGGGCATGTGATACAACTTCGACATCGTTCCGTAGTGATAACTGCTGACGCGAATTTCAAACGGAGGAACGCCGTGACTTCGGTTGTGATCTTCATATTTCTTGATGTCCCAAACCCGGGCCTGCTCGACTTTATCCAGATGTAGGTCGATCGACGTGGGACCTATTTTTGTGGGCGGATCAACGATCAGCCTCCCGCACTTGATCGCATACTCCATCTCACGGTCAGAGAGATACATGCGCTATTTCCGGTTCTCGCTCGGATATTTCAGATACAGAGACCTTGACCGCCTCCCCATCGGGAAGGGCGACCCGAGCAATATCGCCCCGATTGGCGATGAGGCGCGCCACAAGCTTTCCTTCGATACCACTCTCTGGGAGAGCCTCTTCCGCTTCAATGCGTTCGTCAGTGCGCCTCAGGGTATCGCGACGAGGCGCTATTCCGACGTATTCGCCGTTATCAATTGTATCGAGTGAGAACACCATTTCCCCGGAAAATGATCCTCGAAACAGCATGCAGTTCACAAAAATTCGACGCGTGTTCATTGTGAATCCCTTCGTGGCGTCCTAACAGACTGCGCGGGACGCATTGGAGGTTGTATCGCGAATCATGCCACAGTCAATAGTAAGTGGGCACAGCGCAAATGCTGGCTGTCGTTCATTTTTTCAGTTTGCGATGATTCACGCTTCCGACCCCTACTTCCGCTCCAGCAGCGCCCCGACGGCTTTGCCAACGTCCTGCCGCAGCGTCGGATTGTAGCCCAGGTGAATATCGCGGATGGCGCCTTGCTGGTCGATGATGATGAGCGTTGGGAATCCTTCCACGCCATATTTCCCGGTCAGATCCTGCGCCTTGAGGGTCGGGTATTTCAACTGCATTTTTTGCGCGACGAATCGCGCGTCGGCGGGATCGCGGTCGATGTTCATCCCAAGGATCGCGACAGGCCGGCCCGCGAAATCGGCGGCAAGCTGATTCATCTGAGGCATCGACCGCGCGCAGGGCCCACATCCCCGATACCAGAAATCCAGGACGACTACTTTGCCGCGCAGGTCGGCCAGCCGCACTTTATTGCCGTCAATGTCCGTGGTCTCGAATAGCGGGGCGGCCTTGCCGATCCGGCGTGCGCGCTCGGCCAGCTCCCGGATGACGTAGCTCGCCCGCGCCTCATGCTCCTTGAGGCGCGCCTCGGCGGCCGCCTTCATGTCAGGCTGGCGGAGCCCGGCCGTCGCGGACTTCAAGTGCGCCGCCGCGTCGCGGAGCAGGCGCTCCGCGGTGTCGGGCGCGGCCCTGGAGGCGGCCTGCGCGCGCGCGTCGTACCGTTCAATCGCCGTGAAGTATGGGTCGGCGTCGCCGAGCATTTCCTTGAGCGCGTCGGGCTTCATCGCCTTGGCTGCCAGCAATTGGGTCTTGCCGTTGCCCGCTCCCTTGATGCTCGAATCCCGCGCCCAGGTGTCAACGGAACTGGCGATCAACCCGCGACCGGCATCGAACGTATAGCGCGCCTGATGTGAGTCCAGAAGCAGCGCATCAAAGGGCGTTTGGACGGCGGCATCAAACACGAGGCCCGATGCCCCATCCGCCCGCTTGCAGACGAATCCCATGTCCTGTCCCTGCGCCTCCCAGCCGGCCTTTCCCTGAGCGGCATCCCGGGGCAACGGGGGGAAAAGTATCGCCGGGATCACGCGGAACTCGCTGGACCCATGCGGCAACTCCCGGCCATCGGGAAAAACGTCGGCATACAAAATCTCCGTCGATGGCGCATTCTCCTGCTTCACTCCACTGCGTATCCAGATAACGGCATCGCGCTGGCGGACGACCAGCCGATAGCTGCCGTCGCGGTTCGCCCTCAGAACCCAGATCGTCACATCCGTCCGCTGGTCTTGCGTGCTGGACTTGTCGCCCTTCCAGTACTTGAACGACCAGGTCGTCCGGTAGGTCAACTCCTGACCAGCGACAAATGCATACCGTGCCGCGCCCGGCGACGCCGGGGCTTTCGAATTGGCAAGGGCTGATCCAAACATCGAGCATAGCGCGATCATACAAACGGCAGTGAATCTTAAAGAGGCGGTGCGCATACCTGCTGGGTCTGGCTTTAGCCGCTGGATATTCCCTGAATACCGATGAATGTGACGGCTCACGCCTTCATTGGCCCGTTGTACCCCATTCGCGGTTGCGGAGGCGCCATTCAATGAGCATTCCACGCTCCGCTATTCATACCTGGCCGCCTGGATTCCAGGGCGATGGGAGTCGAAGGTACGGCTTGGCCGGCCCATTGTCCAGGATTTCGCGGCAGAGTTCCGCGAGCTGCGCGCGCTCGCCGGGCCAGATGAAATCTTGTTCGATCCGCTGTCGCGGCGTCCAGCGGGAGGCATCGTGTTCCTCGTTGAGCGTCACTTTCACATCGGGCGCAACCAGGGCGCAGAAGCCGGGGCAGTGCCAGAGGGTGTCGTCGCCCGACAGGTAAAAAATGTCCACGGTGTCGAGCTGATAAAACTCGAGCGGCACGATTTGCGTTTCCTCCCGCAGTTCGCGGAGGGCGGCTTGCCAGGCCTTTTCGTCGCCTTCGATTTTCCCGCGCACGGTGGACCATGCGCCGCCGAGGTATTTGCCGGGCGATCGTCGCAGTTGAAGGAACTGGGCGGGCGTGTTTCCATCGGGCGGGCGCACGACGTAGCAGGCGACCATGTCGAAGCGGACGTTCATTGGCGATCAGCGTTGGCCCAGGAAATGGGTTGCCAGGGCGGAAGCCGCGCTGGCTAATCCTGCGCTTCCCAGGAGTCTGTTGATGACGCCGGGGTTTCGTTGCACCAATTCCGCGACCGTCATGCCGAAGAGGCTGGGGTGGTTGCGTTGAACATACCCTGCGAGCGCGGCGACCTGGCCGGCGTCCATCTGATTGGGATCGACTGTCGTTAAGCCGGCGGCCTTCCCCAGCAGTTCCTCGGGATCAAGGCCGTCTCCGATCAGGTGGCTGAGCAGCGTGGAGGCGACGGCGGTTCGCTCGCCGGGGCCCAGGGGGCCCAGGGGATTGGGGCCGGCAGCGCCGGGCGTGATGTGCAGGGCATACTGGGTCGAATCCAAGTTGGCGGCCACCGAACCGAAAACATCCTTCAAGAGCGAAGGGCCCGCCTGCGTGAGCAATTTTTGGAAATTGTCATGCGCCGGCGTTCCGGGCTCCTCGACATTGCCATGCCCCTGCGAAAGTTTTCGCAACGTCTCTTCCTCAAGCATCGTGCCGATCTGTTGAAACAGGGCCATAGGGAACTCCTCAAAATACGATCATCGCATTCTTTCGCGAACGCGGAAGGATTGCGCAGAGACACCGAGCCGCAGAGAGTCGGAGGCGCTTTACTGGATCATTGATAACTCGGATTCTATTTGTCTGTAGCGATTATTCAGTCATTATTGCGCGCCCTCTTAAGTTCTGAGCATCAGCCACCCCTCCGCGCCTTTGCGGCTCTGATTCTCTGCGCAAATCCGCCCGTGTTCCAGGCCCAGGGCCGCGCCATGGGCTTGTGGCGAAGATCAAGTCACGCCCAGGTCCCTGGTGGTGAACAGCGCCTCGAAGGCATAGCCGGCGGATTCGATGTTCTGCCGCGCGCCTTCCATACGGTCGATGACGGCGACAATCCGATCGATCTTCGCGCCTGCTTCCTGGAGCGTTTTGGCGGCTTCCAAAACCTGCCCGCCGGTGGTGAGAACGTCCTCGACGATCAAGACGGTGTCGCCGGGCTTGAGGGTTCCCTCGACGAGTTTGCTGGTGCCGTAATCTTTCTTTTGGTTGCGGATGATGACGAACGGTTTGCCAGTTTCCATAGCCGTCGCGGCGGCCAGGGCAACCGCTCCTAATTCCGCGCCGGCGATGCGATCCACCTTCGGGCCCACCTTTTGGGCAAACAACTTTCCCAATTCGCGTAGGATATCCGGTTGGGTTTCGAAGAGGTACTTGTCCATGTAGTAGTTGCTCTTGCGGCCGCTGCGAAGAGTGAACTCGCCGCGAAGAAGAGCGACTTGCGCGATGCGCCCGCTGAGTTGCTCGCGTGTCATGGGGTGTTAGATATGGAATCGGCGGGGCGGCGTCAAATGCGCCCCGCGAACACAATCCCGCACGCCTCGGCTTAATCAGGGCGTCGGATCACATTAGCCATGAGGCGTTCGATGGTGCTGGTCAGTTGCTTGAGATCGACCGGCTTCATGAGATGTGCGGAGAAGCCTTCGCGTTCGCTTTCGCTGAGTTCCTCGGGCGGCGAACCGCTCAGCGCGATGGCCGGCATCGAATATCGGGCGCGCAGGGCCTTGACCAATTCCGCCCCGGTCGCATCCGGCAGCCCAAGGTCCGTGACCAGCAAATCGGGCGGGGCGACCGATGCCGAGGTTAGCGCATCGGCCACGCTGCCGGCGATCGACACTTCATATCCCTGCCCCTTGAGCAGTGCGCGCATGCAATGAAGCGTGCTCTCGTCGTCGTCCACAACAAGGACGCGACGGAGTTTGGGCTCCTGAGTTGGCGGATCCATTTTTATCATCAACAGCCCATTTTGCCCACATGCCCGAGAGGCTGCTATTAGACCATTCGCGGACGACGAAAGCAAGCCGAGCGGATTCGATTCGATTCGGGAGGACGAGAATGTCCTCCACTCACCGATTCGCGGCAACCAGCAATGCCTGCCCCACCGGATGCCCCAGTTTCCTCCGAGAATCCCGCGCCTTCGCGGATCTGGGCCCGCGATTGACGTATTTTGCGGAATAGATGGTATACTTTCGATGGATCGCTCATTGTGGCACGCATGAAATGGTCATTCCGCAAGTTCAGAATGCGAATCGTGCCGTCGGAAGGGCCGGCGGCACAGGGCGCGTCGCGCACGACGGAGGCGGCGGCCGTTTGCGCCGGCGAGGGAGTGGGGGCCGCGCCCGCGGCGCGCGTGCCCGCTATCGCGTCGCTGGCAAGCCTGCTCACGCGGCATGTGCTGCGGGATGGCGAATTGGTGCTGCTCATCCTCAAGCCTTCCCGTTGGTTTATCCTGATTAATTCGATGCCGACGATTGCGGCCGCCCTCATTATCCTGGGTGCGTTGCATCTGGCCCGCGCGCCGCACTTTCATCTTTACTTCGAGGCGGCCTTGTTTGTCATCGGCGGCTGCCTGACGTGGTATGTGTTGCAGTGGATGGGGCGGCTGTACGTGCTGACCGACCAGCGCGTCTTACGGCTGGCGGGGATATTCAGCATTGAAGTGTTCGATTGCCCGCTTCGACGGGTTTCGCGCACACGGATTATTCGGACGCCGCGCGAGCAGGTGTTGGCATTGGGATCCATCGAGATCATTCCATCCGATGAGGACCGGCCCTGTGCGCTGTGGCAGACCGTCTGCCGGCCCCGCGAGGTGCAGGAGCAAATCCAGGGCGCCATCCGGCGATCCAGGCAGGGAGGGTGGGGTACGGCGGCGTGACGTTGGTCAGTTGTGGGTTGTCAGTTGTGAGTTGTTTGTTGTTGGTGGTCAGTAGTTAGTTGTTGGTGGGTGGTGGGTTGTTGGTTGTGAGTTGCCGGTAGATATTGCACGGGCGGTTGTTCCGGCCGCCTGCCTGGCGCCGTTGATCCACACTTCGTTTGGCAGTCTGTCGTTTTGCAAAATCTCGCGCATTGGATCGTCGCTGGGAGCATCGAAGATTGCAAAATCGGCGGCCTTGCCGATGGCGAGGCTACCGACCTGATTTTCGCAGCCGATGGCCCGCGCGGCGCGAACGGTGGCCAATTCCCATAATTGCCCGGGCGGAAAATCCGGCGCGATTCGGTGGAGGAGTCGAAGGTCGTCGAGCAAATTGAGATCGGGGGAACTGGCGCAGCTATCGGTGCCCAGCGCCACGTTAATGCCCCTGGCGAGCATGTCGCGCCAGCGGTGGGGGGGATGGCCAAAGTAGGCGTGCGTGCGCGGGCAATAGACCACGCTGGCATGCCCGGCGGCCAGCATTGCCAACTCATCGTCATCGCAATAATTCACATGCGCCAGCAGCGTGGGGTAATCGAGAAGGCCGATTTCGCGGGCGAAGCGGATCGGGCCGCCGGGGAAGAAAGGAACCTGCTCGTCCCATGCTCCCAGATGCCGCCATAACTCGCGGAAGGGGCCGTGGTGATGCGTCAGAAACGGCGCTTCCTCCGCGCTCTCGGCCAGGTGCGTCGCCAGCGGCAGTTGGCCCGCGCCCGCGACTTGCAGGCATCGGCGAAAGCCCTCAATTTCCACCGAATACGGCGCGTGCGGCGAGACGCCGACGCGAAGGCGGTCGGTCTGGTGTGTGCGATCCGCCGCCGTCTCAAGACGTTCATGCAGGAATCCGCGCCGCTGCGCCATCGCCTGCACTTCGCCATAACTGACGACGCGAAGCGGCGTGTTCTTGAGCATCTGCCGGGTGACAGCGCACTGCCGGCTGATGTCGCCGATGGTGGTAACGCCGAACCGCAGGCACTGCTGTACACCCGCCTCCACCCCCCCGCGGGCAAACGCCTGTGCCCCGTCCCACGAAGGCGGGGACGCGGGCACGAGTCGCTTCAGCCAATCCACAAAGCCGGCGGGCTTTTCGCCGGGCGACAGTGCGCTCAATTCCAGGTGAACGTGTGCGTTGACTAATCCCGGCAAGAGCGCCGATTGCCCGAGATCGTGAACGCGGGCGCGCGGGAATGCCTGCCGCACGTCACTGGCTGTTCCTACGGTAAGGATGATCCCATCGGCAAAGGCGATCGCGCCATCGCGGATGGACGGGCGATCTATCGAAATGACCCACCGGGCCAGAAGCACAGTGGGGATGGTGCGCGATAATCTTTGCGGTGGGTTCATGTGTGAGTCGCGGCGGCAACCGTTTCCATACCACATTCTGGACATCGGTCCGCGCTGGCGCGCAGGTCGTAGCCACAGCGAAGGCAAAGACCTGCCTCCTTCCGCCGTTTTTGGCGCGCTCTTTCGTAGTTCACATACGCAGTCAGACCTATGAACATCCAAAATGTTGCGATTTGCAGCGGAAAGTAGACACGGTCGTTTCGCGTAGCTGCAAGGAGTTGAAGTAGTCGAGTTTGCTCGTTGAGCGCTGCCGTCACGTGTTCGTTCAGTTCCCGTTCGTGGCTGCGCTGGGCCATCGTCGGATTCCGCTGATGCTTGTGGAGGTACTCCCCGCGAGTTCGCAAGACCTGCATTCCCCGTTTGTTCGCTACTCCAAGCTGAGCGTTCAAATTTATGGTTCTTCCGGCTTTTGCGTAGGTAGTGCTTGAAAAAAAATGGACATGGCCGTCTCCTCTGGAGTTACCAAGCTTCAGAAAGGAGACAAACTCATGTCCACAAGCCTGTTGTATCACGGATGGGGTATTCGCGGCTA
>DASRLH010000269.1:0-2239 GCA_035648595.1 Tepidisphaeraceae bacterium | reverse complement strand
CGACGAGATCGCGGTCGCTGCGACCGAGCGAATGACATACGTCTGCGCGCTGGAGCAGGTGGCGAGATTTACTCTCGGGCTCCCGCAACCGGATTATTTTAACGGCCTTGCCGTCGCCTTCGGCGGCCAACGGCCCGACCTCCTGCATCGCATCAAACACCTGCTGGAAATGCCCACGCCGCACTCCCGCAATAATTGGCCGGCGGGGGCGCTGGCGATTGCCCTGTTGGTGGTCAGCGTTGGCGTGTCGCGGTCGGCGGGGCAGAAGGCGGCAACACGTCCCACGCTTTCGCACAGCGAGCCACCACATTTGCTCGATTCAGGGATCGCACCCGCCAATGATGACGGAGCCACGGGCGATGCGCTTCTGACGCCGGTGGAACAAGCCGCCAAAGAAACGCGCGAACTGGCACGGCGAAGCGAAAAACGGGCGGAACTGGACGTTGAAGAGGCAACACTCACCCTCCAGGGGAAGAAAAACCATCTTGCGGCACTCGAGCGATTGCTCGACGCGACCGGACGGAAGCGTCACCTTGTTCCGCCCATCGCCCAAGCCGCTTCTGAGTGATGTGCCTGTCCAGGACGTGCTTGACGGCAAGGCAAACAACCCCATCCTCAAGCCCGGCGACGAAATCCGACTGACCTATGATTCAAAAGTCGTGGGCGATGTATCATTCCAAGTAACGGACCCCGCCGATCGCGGCGGCAGTGGAATGTTGCCGTCTCTTCCCCAGCGCGATATGACGCTCACGCAGGTTCTGGCAATCTTTCATTATGACCTCAACGCGATACCCAACAAAAAAGTGACATTGCTTCGCGCGGGCACTGGCGGGAAGGTGAAGATACTGGATGGCGTGGGCATTGGCGATCTGCTGTCCGGCAAGCCAATAAGGTAGATGATGTACGAAAGCCTTGGCGCGGCCCTACGCGCTGACCCCGCGTCGGGCGGACTCGTGCGTTCCGCCCATCGCGCGGTTAAGCTGTCACCGCAAACGAAGGAGACATGATGATGCAACGATTCTCTCTGGCGGCGCTGGTCCTATGCGTGTTGAGTGCCATCGGCACATCCCGCGCATTCGCCGATCAAGGCGTCGTGGCCCCGGGCGCGAAACTCGAACTTCTTTCCGGCGGTTTCAAGTTCACCGAAGGCCCCGCGTGCGACGCCAAGGGGAATGTCTACTTCACCGATCAGCCCAACGACCGCATCATGGAGTGGAGCATCGACGGCAAGCTCTCGACATTCATGCAGCCGTGCGGCCGTTCCAACGGCCTGTGCTTCGACCGGCACGGAAATCTGCTGGCCTGTGCTGACGAACACAATCAACTCTGGTCCATCTCCATGCCGGACAAGAAGGTGACGGTATTGGTGAAGGACTACAAGGGCCATCTCCTCAATGGGCCCAATGATGTTTGGGAAACCCCCGACGGCGGCATCTATTTCACCGACCCCTATTATCCGCGCGATTATTGGAAGCGCGGCCCCAAGGAACAGGACCAGGAAGCCGTGTATTATCTTTCGCCCGACCGCAAGAATCTAACACGGGTGGTCGATGACATGAAACAGCCCAACGGCATCATCGGCACGCCAGACGGCAAGATGCTGTACGTCGCCGACATCGGCGCCAACCAGACTTTTTCCTACACGATCAACGCCAACGGATCGCTGTCCAACAAGAAGCTGTTCTGCAAGCTCGGCTCCGATGGCATGACCATCGACGATGAAGGAAACGTCTACCTCACCGGCCACGGCGTCACCATCTTCGACAAGACCGGCAAACAAATTCAACGCATCGAAGTGAAGGAAACCTGGACCGGCAACATCTGCTTCGGCGGCAAGGACCGCCAGACGCTCATCATCACCGCCAGCAAAGGCCTCTACGCCATCCGCACCCGCACACACGGCGTGGGAAGCCAATGAGCAGTCTGCGACGGATGAATGGCAAAATCACCGCAGAGACGCAGAGAGCGCAGAGGAGACCGATTCACCACGAAGGCACAAAGCCACAAAGACAAAAAGATAAGATTCTTAAGAATGGGAAGTCCACTCTTCATCTTTTTCTCTCTGCGTTCTCTGCGTCTCTGCGGTGAATCATCTTTTCTTCTTCAAGGATATCATGCAGTCTCTGGTTTTTTTGGCAAGATTTCCAGGTGATTTATGCCGCTTGTGATAGTTTTTCGATGTTTGCCTCGCGTGCCGCGTGTAGGGCGGCGGTCACCTGCCGTCCTTTGTCGCTCATCA
>DASRLH010000268.1:0-19633 GCA_035648595.1 Tepidisphaeraceae bacterium | reverse complement strand
CGACGAGATCGCGGTCGCTGCGACCGAGCGAATGACATACGTCTGCGCGCTGGAGCAGGTGGCGAGATTTACTCTCGGGCTCCCGCAACCGGATTATTTTAACGGCCTTGCCGTCGCCTTCGGCGGCCAACGGCCCGACCTGCTGCATCGCATCAAACACCTGCTGGAAATGCCCACGCCGCGCTCCCGCAATAATTGGCCGGCGGGGGCGCTGGCGATTGCCGTGTTGGTGGTCAGTGTCGGCGTATCGCGGTCGGCGGGGCAAAAGGGGCAAAGCTCCACAACCGGCGCTCCGGCCGACGCGCCCGCGCCCTCCGCACCGTCAGACCATGCATCAGATGGCGCGACTATAAGCAACCCCACCTCCCGCGAAGGCCACGATGCAACCGCCAAAGAAAACGCGCTGCTCACTCCCGTTGAAGAGGCCGCGAAGGAAGCGCGCGCACAAGCCGTGCGGAACGAGGAACGGGCGGAACTGGATGTGAAGGAAGCGGAGTTGACACTCGACGCGAAGAGGATGGATTTCGCCCGACTTGAAGCGGCGCGTGTGCGGCATGGGGTAGCACAAACGGAAGTCGATAACGCGAAGCTGGCAGTGTCGCTGGGCGATATCCAGCTCCAGCGGGCCAAGCTGGCTCTGGCGGATGCGCATGCGAAGACGCAAAGTTTGGTTACTTCGGAGGTGAAGATAACGCTCCGGAGCGATCTGGGAAATAGGGATGGATGGTTTTCCATCAAAGGCCGCGACGTGACTTTGCGGCAATTGCTGAATCAGGAGGAAAAAAAGATCGCGGCATTCGAGAAGAAGGGGGAGGGCCAGGTCACCCTCTACCGTGTGATCGATGGTTCGCTTCACAAGTTCTTGGATGGCGCACCGTTGGCAGACGTGATGTCCGGCAAGGGCAAAAACCCAGCGCTGAAGCCTGGCGATGAGGTGACGGTGAAGTTCGACTCGCGGGTTGCGAAAAACGTCACCTTCCGCGTATTCGTTCCGGGACAACGACAGCCCCCCGGCGGCTCCTGGCAGGAACTCCCCGAAAGAAACATGACGCTGACCCAAGTATTGGCAGCCAGCAACTATGACGTGAAGGCCCTGGCCAACCAACCTGTAACGCTTATCCGCAAGGGGAAGGATGGCAACGACGAGAAAGTGCTGGACAACGTGCCGCTCGGGCGCCTCATCGACGGCAAAGTGAAGGATGAGATCATTGTGTCCGGTGACACGATCCAAGTTGGAGATAATTCGCCGGCGGCCAGGGAGACCCCCGAAGGGGCGAACAAGCGAGTCGGGAAATGAAATGCGATCGGACCGAGGATTCACCGCAGAGAGGCAGAGAGCGCAGAGAAGGGCAGGCAATAGGCGCAAACCGTTTATTTTTGCTTTTTGTTCGAGTCAAGTATTGCACCGCCCACATTGTTTACCTTCTGCCGCTCTCTCCGCGCTCTCTGCGTCTCTGCGGTGATTCCGCTTTCCGGTCAGGCGCGGAAGTCGGCGGATTGTCCGGCCAATCGGCGGCGTCCCGAATCGACTCGATTTTCTCGCGGCCGAAATGCCGGTCCCCCGCGCTCATTCCATGACAACGCCGGCCCGCAAATTCCCAGGCTTCGGGGCTGCGCAGGATTTCCGGCCAGAACGGCCACGTCCGGCATTGCAAGGGGCGGACGGGATAGATCGAGCAGCCGCGTTTTTTATTCGCGGGTTTGCCGTTCTCTGCTGGCGTGGATTGCTCGGTCAGGAAAACGCAATCGTAATTTCCCTGGGGCGTACGACGTTCCTTGAGGCTGATCCGTCCCGCCACCTTCCGGCAATAGCGCTCCAGCGTTTCCTGGGGCGTGAGCTTGAGATATTCGGCGAGACGCGCGACTTCCGTCTCGCTGATCCAGACGAATCCGGGGCCGCCGGTGCAGCAGTTGCCGCACTGGGTGCAGGTGAACTTCAGTCCATCGGCGTACCAGGGCGAGCCGGCGGGGTCGGTGGACAAAACGGTGAGTTTCATCTTGGGGCGAAATTATCTGTGCGCGGGCGCGGGGGCCGGGGCGGGAGTTGGCGCGGGAGCAGGGGCAGGCTGGGGCGCCGGATGCGATGGCGCGGAACGCGGCTGGGCATGTCCCGTGTTTCGTGGCTCGCCGGGTTCGGTGGGCGCGCCGGGCCGCCGATAGGGCTGGTCGGGAATGAAGCCGCCGCCGGTGGTTCCCTGGTTGGGGGCGTTCTAGGGGTTCCCTGAATCGTCTGATCCCGACGAAGACGACTGCCCGGTGTCCGGCGGAGTCGGAGTGATCGGCTGGCCGGTTTTGGGATCACGTTGGGCCGGCGTCACGTTATAAGGCGGCACAATCGCACCGGCCGGCGAGCCGGGCGCGGGAACGATGGTTGGCGTGATCGGCTGACCCGTGCGCGGATCGCGCTGCGCGACCACATTGGGCATGTACCCGGGCGCGACCACATGCGGGGGTTGATTGGCGGGGTAGCCGTTCTGCCCCGGTGCGTAGGCGAGCCAGGGCGACCATCCGTACGCTGCCGCGCCGCCATATCCAATTCCGCCGTAGCCAGTTCCGCCGTATCCGACAACGCCGCCGAAGCCCACGCCATTGCCTCCCACCGCGCCATAGGGGATTCCGCCCCACCCGCCCGAGTTCCAGTAGGGGCTGGAGAAATTCGTGGCATTGGCTTGGTTGGCGGCCTGCTGATTCAGATCCTGCTGCTGCTGATCGAGCCGGGCCTGGCGGATTTGCTGGGCGATGGCTTGTTGTTGCGCGGCTTGCGCCGCCGCCTGGGCCTGGGCGGCCCGTGCTTGTGCCGCCGCCGCGTTGCCCGCGCCGGCAACATTAGCCGGCGGCGCCGCATCGCGGTGGGCCTGTTCGATAGCCAGCCCCAAGCTTTGTTTCATCTGCGCCTGCGTAATTTCGCCGGCCTTCAGGTCGCCGTGATCCAGGAAAAAGCAAAGATATGAAGTGGCGTTGGCATCAAGCTGGAATTTTTGCGTCTGGTCTTCCTGCCCGCCGGGCGCCTGCGGGAGGTCTGCCAAAACGCGGGGATAAAAGCTGGGATTCAAATCGCGGCCCAGTCCCTCATACGCGACTGCCGCCAGCGCCTGCGTGCCGGCCTTGCGGTCCTGGTAAACCGCGACGGTCAACATCGCGCTTTGGCCGGGGTGCCCGATCAGGGCCTCGGCGATCGTGGGCGCGAGCTTGGCGATGCGCTGGGCTACGACCGCCTTGAGCTTGGAATCCTCAATGCGCGAGACGGCCTCGTCGGCGGCTTTCTGCCAATGGGTCCGCCGTTCATGCACATTCCGCACGGCGATGAGCTTGTGCAACGGAAGCGCGGCGAGAGCAGGATCAACCCGCGGAGGCCCGGCGGGGGGCGCGGCTTGCTGTGCCACCGCCTGGCCGGGCGGTTGAACAGCCACTTGTCCTTGCACAAAAAGCGGCAAAAGCGCCTGGCAGGCGGCAGCGGTCAAGAAGGATGTTTTCATTGGTTCACCATGCTCCTCACCACCCAATATTGCAACACGAGTGCCTGTCCAATCAGTTTTGGGGAGGCATTTGGATTTCGAGTTGTCTTAGGTCATCCGGGGAACCACGCGTAGGGTTCGCTTCAGCGAACGCTGTTCTTACCGCCATGATTATAGAACCGCGTTCGCTAAAGCGTACCCTACGATTCGTGGCCACGGTTCCCGGCAATCGTACAAAGCTACAACTTGCCAGTGCATGCCTTCGTCCCCGGTCGCTTCGCTCTTACTTAAGGCCCGCGCGGAATGCCCTAAGATAGCGATAACAGAGGCGGTTTGTAATGAAAATAACGATTTTACTTTCAATTTCATGGAAAAATGGTTTCCATTCGGTCATTTGAACGATATACCTGTGGCCGAGGCTACGCGTCCGCGATTCAACAACTTAGGAATCTACATCTGTGCGATACCGTTTTCGAGGACTGGTCAGGGACACGGGCAAACCCGTTGAGGGGCACGTGGAGGCGGACACCGAGGAGTTCGCGTTCCATTTGCTGGCCAATAACGGGATTGTTACCGAGGGATTGCGTTCGGACCCGCGCCCCCAGGATATCGCCGCGCCTGTTGCGCGGCCCGCGTCGCCGCTGCTGCCTCCGTTGGCGCAGGCAATGATGAGCGGCACGCGCCCCGCGACGCCGCCGGCCCGCCCGCAGGCGTACACGTCGCAAATGCCGGCGTACGCGGCGCAAGCGCCGGCGTATTCCGCGTCGCAGGTGCCGCAATACGAGCCGCCGCCGCCGGATAACACGCCCATTCCCGGCACGCCCGAAGTCGTTAATGCCATCGACACCGCGCTGGACACCAGCAGCTCGCAGATCGAGTTCGACGCCCTCACCGAGCGGTTTCGCGGGAAAAAAGTCTGGGTCATCGACCGCGAAAAAATCAAACGCAATGTCGCCCGCGTGGTCGATCATACTCTTTCGCAGAGCCTCAAGAGCACCGAAAGCGCATCGGATATCCGCGAAAGCGTATCCGACGCGATCGAAAAACTCTTCAAGGACAACCGCAATCTCACCAGCCCCGCGGGCAGCGGCGGGGGGCAGGGCTCGGGCAATCTCGATCGGCAGATCGAACGGCTGGCCAACGTCATCAAGAATTTCGAGAACGCCCTGGCCTCTATGCAAATGGCGATTCGAAATATCGGCGCCGGAGGTGGAGGAGGGTTCGTTCCCCGCCGAAATATGGGACAGGCGGCCCAGCCGCTCCGCGAGGAGCAGAATGCCGTCCTTATGGAAATTTTCAAAACCAACATGGACCTTCTGCGCGGCATGGAGGACGAAATGCAGAAGGTCAACGCCGCCGTCGGAGCCGAGGCATAATACGCTCACGCGGTGTGAAATGAGTTCCGAGCGATGGAGAATGACGATAGACGATAATGGTGCGGCAGACATTCGTGAGTGCGTCGTTTTGGTGGGGCAGACATTCGTGTCTGCCGCGAGTCCGCGAGCGGGGGCATTCCTGCCCCCCGAGCGGACTCGCCTCGGTTGCCGTGGGACTGGTGAATCGCCACCCCGATTCCGATGGCAGACAAGAATGACGCCCCGGCAAAAAGTCGAAAGTCGCCAAAATTTTCCGCGTTTTTGGCCGAGAATCGAAGGTTTTGGTGGACGAAATCGACTTTTTACCGGTTCGTCAAGAATGTCCGCCCCACCTGATAGCTTTGCCCCGCGGCTGCCCGCTTGCAAATACCCTTGCCCCAACGGCACAATCTGTCAGTTTGGTGAAACAGTAGGAATCATCCGGCCGCACACAAACGCCGCCGCGTATTGGATAATCATAGAAGAGTCGTAGAAGTCAGGAAATCACAGGTACATTCAACCCTTTTGCAGGAGATCGATCCGATGCTTGACGCGAACACCCCCGCCAAACCCGTCGTCCCCGTGGCCGGCAAAACCATCCTGTCCGGCAGCGACCAGGACACCGGCAAGACCGCCAAGGCGCTGCTCCTGGGCATCGACCTGGGCACCAGCCGTTCGTCGGTCGTGTCCTATAACGGCACGCGAAAGACCGTGGAAACCTACGTCGGCTTCCCCAAGGACGCCGTCAGCCGAAAGTTTTTGGGAACGGATGTCGTCTTCGGCAAGGCCGCCCTCGACAACCGCCTGGCCCTCGAACTGTATCGCCCGCTGGAGCATGGCGTGGTGAAAGGCTCGGAAGACGCCAACAACGATCCCACCCGCCGCGAAAAAAACCTTCAGGCCGCCAAGCTGCTGCTCAAGTACCTGGTCGATCTTGCCAGCCCCGGCCGTGATGAAATGATCTACGGCGTCATCGGCGTTCCCTCCCGCGCCACCCAGAAGAACAAGCAGGCCATCCTCGAAATCGCCCGCCAGGTGCTTGACAGCGTAATGATCGTCTCCGAACCGTTCACTGTCGCCTACGGCATGGATAAGATGGCCGACATCCTGGTCATCGACATCGGAGCCGGCACGACCGATCTTTGCCGAATGCACGGCACCGTCCCCACCGATGAGGACGAAGTCAGCTACTCCATCGCGGGCGACGCCATCGACGCCAAGCTGCTGGAGCTGATCATGAACCGCTTCCCCCGCGCCCAGATCACGCAGAACATGTGCAAGACGATCAAGGAGCAGTACGGATTCGTCTCCGACACCAAGGACCGCGTGATCGTCACCTTCCCCGAAGACGGCAAGCCCAGCCAGCACGACATCACCGATGACGTGCGCCAGGCCTGCGAAATCCTCGTGCATCCTTGCGTCGAAGGCATCCAGAAACTGGTCAGCACCTTCAACCCCGAATTCCAGGAGCGCCTCCGCCAAAACGTCCTCCTCTCCGGCGGCGGCGGATTGATGCGCGGCCTCAACAAGCGCATCGAAGACGCCATGAAAGAATACGGCGGCGCCCGCGTCACCGTCGTGGATGAACCGTTGTATGCCGGCGCCAACGGCGCGCTGCAACTGGCGGTGGATATGCCGGGAGAGTATTGGCAGCAACTGCGGTAAAGCCGCAGCTGTCGTTTTCGACGCCATAGGAATCGCAAATGCAAGGCCCCGCCGGGAAGGCGGGGCCTTTGCTTTTGTTATGAAGGCAAAGTGAATCGCTGCGTCCGTTTCAGTGTCCGGCTGCCGTGCCGGCTTGCAGCCCAAGCAATGTCCTGGCCTCCTTATACGCCATCCACATAATCAGATTATCGCACAGATCAGCGCGCGGTAGTTTGTTCTGATCGATAGGCAGCGGCTTCATCTTCTTGGAGGCCTGATCGAACAGGGCGCGGGCTTCAGCTTGCTTACCCTGGCGAAACATGCTCATGGCCTGGTAGAGCGGCGCAGTGACCGCTATGTATTCGTTTTGTCCGGCGTCTCGCACTGCCGCGCCCAAGGCCTTATCGGCAGCCGCATAATCGCCGGCGCGGTAGTTGGCCATGCCCAACGTCATTTGAAAGAAGGGGAGGTATGCATTGTCCTTGCCCAGTTCCACGGCACGGCGGGCCAGCGCGAGGGATGCCCGCAGCTGCGTTTTGTCGTTACAAGGCCGGAGCATGGCACTCTTTGCCGCGCGCTCGGCGGTGGTCGCATAATGGGTTCCTTTTGCATTTTCGATGGCACGATGCACGGTGGACGCGAACTGCGCATCCTCGCCGAACCATGCTTGAAGCGCCGCGACCGTTTGCGCAATATAACTGGCTTGGGGAACGTCCACTGATGCGCTCGCCAGATGTGCCATGGCCTCTCGCGCATGGCCGGAGGCGAACTCCTCATCGGCCCGCCGAAACAGCCGGTTGGCCGCCTCAAACGCGTCGCGGCGCTGATTGAATTCCGACTGAGTTGGCCCCTCGATATTCAGAAATGCGATGGCTTCCTTATATGCCATCCAGACGACAAGGTTCCCGATGTTGACATTGCCGGCCAGAGGATCCTTCGGATCAGCGGGAAGAGGGTACATCAGGAATATACCCTCTTTGGCCAGTGCTCGGGCCTCGGCTTCGTGGCCTTGCTTGAATTGGCTCATCGCCCAATAAAACGTTGAGTTGCATGATACGTCGCTCAACGGCTCACCCAGTTGTATCGCGTTCCTCAAGGCTTGATCGGCAGCGAGGTAATGTCCGGCGCGGTACTCGGCCATGCCCAAATCCATTTGGAAAAAGCGTAAATATTGATGATGCTTGCCCAACTCAACGGCGCGGCGAATCATGGCGACAGCGGTCGCAAGCCGCGCTTTGTCCGTTATCGGCCGCAGAAGCGCCATCTTGCCGGCGCGGTCCAGCACATCCGGATTTGTGCTGTCGGCGGCATAGTCCATGGCCCGCTGGGTGGTTTTGGCGAGCTCCGCGTCCTGGCCAGACCATGCCTGGAGAGCCGCGAGCACGAACTGTAAATTCGTGACGTGCTCCTCGATGTTCACCAGGCTGCGGTCTTTTTGCCGCTTGGCCAGCGCGATTGCCTTCTCGCCGATGCTGACGGCAAGCTCTCGCTGTCCTGACGCAAAATAGGCTTCACAGAGATCATCAAACGCCTTGGGTGAATCCGGATGAAGCTGCGTCGCTTGCTTCAGAGCCTCGATGGATTCTGGCGAGGGAGTTTCCTGCGCCTCGGCAACAACAGGCATGAACAACACCACGACAATCAGCAGCACTTGATGCAGGCGGATTGTATGAGACATGAGCGTGACCTCCAGGCAACGTGTTTGAGGGACGGTACGGTAACTACTGCAATGACCCACATTGTAATCCTTTGATGCATGGCTGCTCCGCTCCGCGCGCTACGGCGGCTTCTAAATCGATTATTTCACTCAAGGACACGCATGTACGCGGAAACAAGCCGCGCCCCCGCCGTTTCATTGCCCCCGTTTCATTGCCCTTCCTCGAGGGAATCACAGTGATAGGCGCCGCCTCAATCTTGAACCCGTGTGTCTTTCCCCTCATGCTCGAAGATTAACTTGCCGTCATCGTCGGTGCCGCGGACGGTTGACTTCATGGTCTTGTCGTCTGGGAAGGACCAGATGAAGGTCATGGTTCCCTTTCCCGTCTTGCCGGTCGGTTTCGTCCAGGTCAGACGGCGCGCCTGCTCGTTCCATTGGCCGGTGATCGTGTCGCTTCCGCCATCGGAGCCGGCCAAGAATAGGACATAAGCCTTCTCGGAGGCGTCGTACGTCAGCAGCGCGAGTTGCTCCAGGCCGTCGCTCTCTGTAGAGGATGACCGCAGCCAGCGGCCGTCGAGCACCGATTTCGTGACCGTCTCGGCACTCGTCCGGGATTTCGTGGGCAGCGTGTAGGTGTATTCGCCGTGCCAGCGGCCGACCAGCCGGGCGAGCACCTTGCCTTCAGCCGATTGGGCAAAGTCGTCTTGCGGCGCCTGCTTGGAGGCCACTTGCTCGCTCCTGTTGCCGCCGCGCTTGTTCCCATCGGCCCCCTTGACGCTCCCGCCTTCACGGTCGCGCGTATCACGTTCGACCCACTGCTTGACCGTTTTCCCGTCCCTGTCCTGCGCTGAGCCTTTGCCTTCGACAGTATTCGTGTCGAGGAATCGCTCTGTTTGCTTTGCGATGCCTTGGGCGCTGCTGCCCTCCCACTTCATCTGATGCGCGTCGGCGTCCCACCTGCCCAGATAAGTCCAGGCCGTCCCATCGGGGTAGAAGAAATAAGCGACGTAGTTCTTGCGATCGCTGGCATACGTTGCCATGCCCAACGCGGAATCGGAGCGGTCGCTTGACCTGTAGCTTCCCTCGACCCATCTTCCACCGAGCACCCATCTGTTGAACTGTTTGCCGACGGATTTTTTTCCTGTTACTCGTTCGGTGGAATCATTTTTCCATTCGCCGACGTACTGGGCCATCACCTTGCCTTCCGCCGACCCGGCAAAGTCGTCTTGCGGCGCCTGCTTGAGGGCCAGGTATTCGCTCTTGGTGCCGCTTCGCTTATTCTCGTAAATCTCTTTGAGGATCTTGCCGTCCGCGGCCACCGTCATGGTCGAGATGCCAACCACGTCCCCGTCCATTGTTTGAGTGATCTGCAGCTTATTCTTATCCAGCAGCTTCACCGCCACGGACGGTAGGCTGAAGTTGGAACTTCCCTTCATGACCGCCTCAGGCCCGTTGAGCTTCGCCGTGTACGAGATGCCGGTTGGTTTGGACATTGTCAGCTCGTCGCCGACCACCTTGAAGGTCCAGGTGATGCCATTGTCGCTGCTGTCGAACTGGACGGACCGCCATGACCCGGAGATGGCGTGTGAGCCAACCGGGCCGGCCTCCACTCGCACGTATTGGGTCGTGCGCCGGATGGGGGAAGTGCCCTGCGCCAAGACCACCGTCGACACGACGGTCATGGCGTTGCCGTTGGGAGAAACCGTGTAGGTCGCGGTGTTGATGACCCTCCCATCGCGCTTGCTCCTTACCGAGACTTCGTGATCGCTTGCCACTTTGGCCACGAGCGTGTCATTTTGCAGCCCCGGATGATCGGCCCCGTCGGCTTTGACCTTGAAAGCAACGGCGGTCTTGCTTTCAAACACGCCCTCCCGCAACAGGAGCACGATGGGCCTTTTGCCCGAAGCCATCGTCCTCGTGTCATACTTCCACGTCCCGTCGAACGGGCTTTGCGCCATTGCAAGGGCCGATTGAAGAACACCTGCGATCATGACGGCCAAGTACAACTTTTTCATGGCAAACATCCTTCCGCGAAATACCCGATCAGCGTTTTGGTCAACGGGCCACGTCATGCGTGGCGCCATCACTACCGCTTAGTGGGCCTGGCCGAGGCTTGATTGGAATTGGCGCTGGGGCCGCCTGCGTCGACCGCCTCGACGACGTAGTAGTAAGTCTTGCCGTTGGTCAGCTTGGTGTTGGTATAGCTCGTGCCCGTGATGCCGCCGGCGATCAGGACGTAACCGCTGCCGTTCGTGGTCGATCGGAAAAGCTCGTAGCTGCTGGCGCCCGTGCTGGCCGACCATGACAGGGCGACCTGCGCGTTGCCCGGCGTCGCGGCGAGGTTCGTCGGGGCGGCGGGGAATGCCGTCCCGGTAATTTGACTGGAATAGACGCTTTGCGCCCCCGCCGCGCTGACGGCCTGAATCACGTAATAGTAACTGGCCCCCGCGTAGACCGTGGCATCCATGTAGCTGGCGCCGGAGACTCCGCTGGCAATCACCGCGTAGCCGCTCCCGCTCGTGGACGAACGGAGGACGTTGTAGGTGGTCGCCCCGGGACTGGCGGCCCACTGGAGCGTCACGGCAAAGCAGGTGTTGTTGCCGTACATGCTATAGCTGGCGGTTGCCGAAGCGGATGCGGGCGGCGCCGGAGGAGCCTGGGGAGTCGTGGAGACCGGCGAGCTTGCCGCACTTTCTCCGATCGAATTCACCGCCGTCACTTGATAGTAATAGTTGGATCCGTCGGTCAGCCCGCTGTCGACAAAGCTGGTTCCCGATACGTTGGCGGCAAGCGAATAGTTGACGCCGTCGGTCGAACGATAAACGTTCCAGGTTGATGCGCCGTTGGTGGCGTTCCATTGCAAGGTCACTGTTCCGTTTCCCGGAACTGCCGACAGTCCATTGGGGCTTGCGGGAGCGGCGTTCGGCGCGGTTCCGATCAGCGAGGAAACCACCAGCGGAGCCTGGGGCGATCCCAGCCCGGTCACCAGGTCATAGCCGGGAGCGGCGGTGTAGTTCGTGCTGCCCAGGCTCGTCCCACTGGCGACGTCATGGAAATCGCCCGGGTTGGCATAGAGTGTCGAGAGGACGCCCGCCGTTCCCAGCGGCGCCAGGCCTAGCTTGGCGCGTCCCTGGTCCGCCAGTGCGATCAGCGCCGCCCACTGCGGCGCGCCGGCGCTGGTGCCCGATTCGCGCCCCCATCCGGTTTCCGTGCCGAAGTATCTGCTGGAGTTCGAGCTGGCCGTTGAGTTATAGGTCGAAAAACCACTGGTATTCGCGGCGTCATACGCCACGTCGGGGATTCCGCGACGAGTCAGCGAGATGCCGGTGGTCGCACCGTTGTTGTAGGTGGTGGGCTGGTAGGCGGGCCGGCTCTCGTTGTTGCTGATGCCACCCCCGCTGCCGCTCCATCCGACCTCCCCGGCCCAGTTGTTGTTGGCGTCGAGAGCGAGGCTGGTCCCGCCCACGCCAAGAACGTTCGGGCAAGCGGCCGGGTACCCGCCGGGCGCGCCGTTGTCGCCCGAGCTGGCGACAAAGGTAACATTGGGAACCGCGAAATGACTGTCGAAGGACGTGTTCTCGCCACCGCTCCAACTCATGGAGACGACGTTTGAGCCCAGCGCGACGGCCTTGTCCACCGCCGCCATTAAATTGACATAGCTGTTGGTGGCGGCCTCCACGAGGACGATGTTTGCTTGCGGCGCGATGGCGTGTGCCCACTCGACGTCCAGCGACTCCTCGCCTTCCCACCCGCCGGCCGAATTCCCGAGGTTTACCTGCGTGAAGTTTGGATCGACCCCGCCGAAATATTGCACATCGAACGCGTGCAAATCGCTCTGAATGGTGGCGTCGTGATAGGCATCGACGATCCCAATTGTCTCGCCGGCGCCGGTCGCGGGGGTGCCGTCGGGGAGCAGGACGTTGCTGAACCCATAAGCTTGCCGCGTCTGGCTGGGGGACAGCGCTCCGGGAATCGGCGTGGGATTGGTCACGCCCGCGGGCGATGCCGATCCGCCGGATCCCGTCACGCCGGCCGGTGACAAGTCGAGCGTGGGGAAAGCGAACAAATGGCTGCCGGGAGAAGAATTGTGAACGCGCGGCCCTACCCCCGCAATCGGCATGGTGCTAAACATGGTCCGCATCTCGAGGCGCTCAACGACTGCTCGGCTTGCGGCGGTCATGGGGCTCTGGCGTTTGAACCAACGATTGATGGCGATGCCGATGAAGCTCATGTCATTCCTTTCGGTGGAGGTGGCCTGTCATCCGTAGGTTCACCGAATGCCATCGCATCCTGCGCGCAGCGCGGATTTTTTTTATCAACCCGCAAGCGGGATCGTTTCGCAGTCAGTTGCCGATTTATTTGCCAATTTGACGCCTCTTGGATATGCTCCAGATTGGACGGGCGCAATTCGCGGGGAGTCGATATGTCCAGTCAGGCGTCGATTCGTTTTCCGACCACGCAGTGGTCGTTGGTGGCGCGGGCGGGGGATCCGGATCATGCTGCGCGGCGGGCGGCATTGGAGGAAGTGCTTGGGCAATACGACCGGCCCATCCGCGCGCACCTGCAATCGGCATGGGGGATGTCGGAGGCGGGGGCCGAGGATGTGTCGCAGGGGTTTATCGCGCGGCAGGTGCTTGAGAACGAATTGCTGGGCGAGGCGGAGGCGCACAAAGGGCGATTTCGTAATTATCTGCTGACCGCCCTGGACCGCTATGCCGCCAATGTGCGGCGGGGGGAGCGGGCGATCAAGCGTGGGCATGGAAGGGATGCCGCCTTTGAGGAGTTGGATGCCATCGCGGACCGGGGCCGGCCGCCGGGCGATGCTCTGGATGTGGCGTGGGGGCGGCGGGTGCTGGAGCGGGCGATCGAATTGATGCGGCGGGAATGCGAGCTGGGACGCCGGCCGCAGGTTCTACGCATTTTTGAAGTGCGCGTGCTTGGGCCCACGCTTCAGGGGCAGCCGCCGGTTCCATATGATGAACTGGTGGAGCGGCTATCCTTGGCCTCTCCCGCGCAGGCGTCGAACCTTCTCATTACGGCCAAGCGCATGTTCATCCGCTGTCTGCGGCAAGTGGTCTGCGAATACGAGACCGACGAGCGGAAGATCGACGAGGAAATCGAGGACTTGCGGCGGATTTTGTCGGGCTCCCAGGCGGGTATCCATGGCGGGCGGTGAAATCGAGTTGGAGCGGGCGGACGCGCGCGGACTTTCCACGCTGCTGGAGCTGCGCATTGATTCCCAGTCGCTGTGGTCCGCCGACGAACTGGCGGCGCTTTGGCGCCACCAGCTTTCCAGTCCGATCGTTGACCCGGCAAACGAGCGCAATTCCGATTTGCCGCAAGCGGCTCCCGCGGGGGAAAGCGCCCCGCCGACATTCGGCGCGCTTTTGCATGATTCTGCTCTGCCGATTTCGGCGCTGGAATCGGCCCGGCGGCTCGCGGAGCGATGGCGTGACGATCCTCGGCATTCGGTCCCAACGGCAATCAGCCGTCTATTGCATTGCGCCTTGGCAAGCGCCGACGCCTTGCGGACGGACCGGGCGCTGCTGTCGCACGCGCGGTTGGGCGATGAACTGGCGTGGGCCGCCGCGCAGCCCTGGATCGATGATAAGACCCAGGCACTGTTGATCCGCGCCGCGGCATGGAACGCAAACCGCGACATCGGGCCATCCGAGGGCCCCACGCCGCCGGTCAATATCCCCGGCTACCAGATTGTCGATCCGCTCGGGGAAGGTGGCATGGGCACGGTGTGGCGGGCGCGGCAAATTCACACCGGCCGCCTCGTCGCGCTCAAAACCCTCCACCCGTCCGCCTTTGGCTCGGCCCGCGCCCGTGCCCGATTTCAGCGCGAGGTGGAGCTGGCCGGCAGCCTTGAGCATCCGTACATCGCGCGCGTGTACGATGGGCAATTCACGCGTGATGTCTGCTTCTACGCGATGGAGCTGATCGAGGGGCTGCCGCTGCATCGGCATGTGGAAGCAGCCGGTCTTTCGCGCGACGGGATTCTCGCGCTCATGGGGAAGGTTTGCCGGGCCGTGCAGCATGCCCATGAGCGCGGCGTGATCCACCGCGATCTCAAGCCTTCCAACATTCTGGTGGACGCGGCGGGCGCGCCGCATGTGCTGGATTTCGGCCTGGCAAAGAATCTGGCCCAGCCCAATGCCGATGCGGACAGCATGATGACATTGGCCGGGGAAATCGCCGGCACCGTCGGCTACATGGCGCCCGAGCAGGCGTCGGGCCATGGCGACGGCGCCGGCACGCGCGGGGATGTGTATGCCCTTGGAGTAATCCTCTATCAGTTGCTTATTGGCCAGATGCCCCACGAGCAATCGGGGACGCGATGGGATGTTTTGCGCCGCGTGGAAGCCGGTGAAATCCGCCGGCCGCGCGCCGCCGATGCCTCGATCAGCTCGGAGTTGGAAGCGATTTTACTCAAAGCGCTGGCGCGTGAGCCCGAGGCGCGATACGCGACCGCGGGCGCGCTGGCCGACGACCTGGACCGCCTTGCGGCGGGCGAACCGCTTTCGGCGCGCCGGGCGACATTGACGTATTTCGCGGGCCGGTGGGCGCGGCGGCATCGCAGTCATCTCGTGGCGGCAGCCGCCCTCGTGCTGGCGCTCGCGAGCGTCGCCGCGCTCGCCTACGTGCAACTGGCACGCGCGCGAACGGATGCGGTGAACGCCCAGCGCCGCGAATCTCATCAGCGCGTGCTGGCCGAGCGACGCGGCGCGCAGGCGCGGGCGGCGCAGGCGCTGGCGGACCAGAATGCCGCCGGCGCCGACGCGATGCGCCGCGTCGCCGAGCAGCGCCTCGGCGACAGCCTCATCGCGCAGGGCGACGCCCTGGCGCAGGGGGCCCGTTGGGTGCAGGCCAAGGAGCGGTACCGCGAGGCGTACCGCGTTCTTTCGGCGGCGAGGCGGTCGCCGTTCGCGGCGGACCTGGGACTCCTCGAAGCCTATCGCGTCGCGCCGCCCCCGTTGATGCGATACGTTGGGCATGTTGGGAATGTGTCATGCACCGCCTTTTCTCCCGATCAACGCCTCGCCGCCTCCGGCGGGTGGGACGGGACGGTGCGCCTGTGGGATTTGCAAACGGGCCGGCAGTTGCATCTGCTCGCCCGCGATCTTCAACAGGTCCACGCCCTTGCTTTCTCCCCGAACGGGCGGCTGCTCGCGGCCGCCGGGCAGGATGGACTGGGCCGTGTGTGGGCAACCGACAGCGGCAGTTTGATACGCATTTTTCCCTGCCACAACGAGTGCAGTTGCGCGGCATTCAGTCCCAATAGCGACCGGCTGGTCATCGGAGTGGGCGACAATCAAACTCGCGCTTGGGATGTCACCGGAACCGGAAAGGGAGCGTTTTTATCGACGGCACTCCTTGCCGCGCCCCCATGCGCCGCATTCAGCCCGGATGGACGATCCTGCCTGTTGCCGGCCGCTGGTTGGAATGTTGTCGAGTTCGACGTGGATTCGGGACGCCGATTGTCGGTGCAATTCGAGGCCGGCCGCGCCGAGTCGTGCGCAATTTCTTTCGATGGCCGACTTGTGTTGATCGGTCATGAAGTTCGCAAGGGCCGCGAGCAGGATAGCGCAGTCATTCTCCGCGATCGCAAAACCTGGCGTGCGATCCATACTTTTCCCGGGCATACCGCGGACGTGACCGCCGTCGCCTTTTCTCCCGATGCCCATCGCGGCTATTCCGCCTCGCGCGACGGCACCGTCAAAATCTGGGACCTGCAAAGCGGCGCGGAAGTGCGCACGATCTGGGGAGATGGAGTGCCGCTGGAGGCCGTCAGCTTCTCTCCCGATGGAACCCTCGCCCTCTCGGGCGGCCCGGATGGGATCATGCGGCTCTGGGACCTGGAAACCGGTCGGGATGTCACGACCATGCGGGGGACTGATCAACCCATCGCCACGGCCACTCTATCGCGGGATGGACGATTGATCGCGTGGGGCGCCGGCGCGGAGTTGCGCGTAGCGGATGCGGCTACGGGCCGGCGGGTGATGACCCACGCCGCGCCGGGGATCGTGCAATGTCTTGCCATATCACCCGACGATACGCGGATATTAACGGCAAATGCCGATCAATCGGTGCGGCTGCTGGACCTGCCGTCAGGGCGCGAAACGCAATGGACCGGCAAGTATTTCGATCCGCGCGGCGCCGTCTTCTCGCCGGATGGAACCCGTGCCCTGGCGGGCAGCGGCGTCGTCGTGGGCGTGTATGATGTGGCCTCGGGACAGCGCCTTCGCGCTATCTGCTCGGACATGACGCTCAAGGCGGGCTTCGTCTTTTCGCGCGATGGCCGATTGGCTCTGGCGGCGACAAGCCATGGCGTCGCGCGCCAATGGGATCTGGCCAGCGGATTGCGCGGGCCCACGTTCGGCGAGTTTCGCGAGGGACGGGAATTGACGAGCAATCCGGCATTTTCCTCCGACATGACGCGCGTGCTGGCCGGATCGGATACCCGCCTGCTCCTATGGGATACGTTCACCGGCCGCGTGCTCCACACCTTCGAGGGACATCGCGGCATCATTTTGCACGTCGCGCTCTCGCCTGATGGACGGTGGGCCGCCAGCGGCGCCGAGGATTCGCTGATCAAAATCTGGGACCTCAAACGGCTTTCCGAGGCGCGCACGTTCACCGCTCACGTCGCCCCAATAACCGCGCTGGCTTTCTGCGGCGATGGGCATTTATTGCTTTCCGCAAGCCACGATGGAACGGTGCGGGCATGGGATTTATCGAGGCCTGCCGCATATCGCGAGTTTGATCGGCGCCTCGAGCAAGCAGCGGCCCGGCTCGCACGGCGGCCGGATGATGCAATCGCCTTCAAAACGTTGGGGGAATGGTATGCCTTTCGTGGACGATCGGACTGGGCGCTGGCAATGCTGCGAAATGCCCGGAAGGGGGGCCAGATAGTTCCACATCTTCTGATGGGCAGATGCCTTTGGCTGTCGGGCGACCTTCCAGCCGCCCGGCAGGAGATCGGCGAAGCCGCCAAATTCGGCGAAGCGCCGGCCATGTATCTGGAGTTGTTGGCGCGGAGCATGACCGATGCGAGCTCAGGGCAAAAACTGCCATGGAATGTGCCCTGAATGATCGTGCGGTTCCCCTACGCCCCAACCACTTCCCCTTCCGCCTCAACGGGCTTCTTGGCGATCGGCTCGGATTGCACCACCGGCGCCAGCGGGTTGGCGTGCACGATCAGCAGCGAGCAATGAGAGAGCTGCGCCACGCTTTCGTGCTTGCGAAAGATGGAGACGGCCTCCAGGTTCCACTCCTCGGCGACGCCGATCACCATCAGGTCATACTTGCGGCTCTCCTCCACCACCACCTTCACCGGCGAATCGCTCTCCACCACCTGCATGCGCACGGCGTTTTGCGCGCCTGAGCCGGGCAGTTCCTTATCGACGGAGGTTTGCACGCTCAGGCGTTCGTCGGTGTTGTCGCGGTTGGGCTTGACCACATGCAGGATCGTCACCTTCACGCCGGGCAATCGCCCGAAGCGCTCGGCGGCCAGCAATGCGCCGCGATCCTGGGTTTCGCCAAGGTAGGGGACGACAATGTTTTGAACCTCCTCGAGTCCCTTGTCGATCAGGATGGCCACGTTCGCCGGGGCCTGGCGAAGCACCTGGCCTACCGTTCCGCTTAATACCGCCTTGAAGCGCACCGGCTTACGCCAGCCCAATACCACCCAACTGGCGTGAAAGCGCTTGACGGCATCGGAAATGTCGCGGGCGATATTGCGGCTGACGTAGCTGACGGTGTTGACCGGCACGCGGGCCGCCTGCGCGGTGCGCTGCGCGACCTGCAGCACGCGGTCGGCATCGATCATCGCGCTCTTGGAACGCCGCTCGTATTCCTCGGGGCGGTCCAGGTGAACCGCGTACAGGCGGCCCGGGTCCGTGCCCATCAGCATCGCGCCGATGCGCACCAGGGCGGGCGCGGTGGACTTGAGGCTGACGGGCACAACCACATGCACGCCGGGCACTTTCTCGGCGTCTTCGCGGGCGGCGTCCTCCAACTCCTTTTTCTGCCGGGCCGGCGAGTAGAGCAGCCGCATGAGCGGCGTGGTCATGAAAGTGGTCACCAGCGCCATCACGACCATCATGGCAAACAGCGGCTTGGAGAGCACGCCAAACGACAGGCCGATCTCCAGGATGATCAGTTCCATCAGGCCGCGCGTGTTCATCAGGACGCCCAGCAGCCCGCTTTGGCGCCAGCTCATCCCGCAGAAGCGCGCCGCGATGGATACGCCGCCGAACTTGCCGGCGGCGGCCGCGAAAATAATCAGCCCGCAGATGGCCCACAGCATCGGCGACCTCAATAGCCCCAGCTCCGTTTGCAGCCCGGTGTAGGCAAAGAACAACGGCAGCAAAAACAGGATCGTGAAATCCTCCACCTTCTCCGATAGGTGCTTGACGAAATGCCCTTCCTTGGGCATCACCGCGCCGAACATGAAGGCCCCGAAGATCTGATGGATGCCGATGAGGTCCGTGGTGACGCTGCTGGCAATCAGCAGCAAAAACACAGCCGCCAGGACGTTCTGCGACAAGTAACCCCGTGTTTCAAAATGATGCTGAAGCCGCGCCAGCAACTTCCTGACCACAACTATCATTATGAAAACGTACATGCTGGCAGACACAACGGTGATTAGGGCGCTACGAAGCGCGCCGGAGTGGCCCGGGGACCCCGCGCCAAAGCCCTTCAATTGGGCGATGGCGATCACCAGCGCCAAGACACACCACCCCATTACATCGTCCATGGCCGCGCAGGTCAGCGCCAACACCCCGGTCTTGGTTCTCTGTAGATTGCGCTCAGTTAAAATGCGGGCAAGGACCGGGAATGCGGTGATACTCATGGCGGCCCCCATGAAGAGGCATAACACCAGGGTGCTGATCACCGGGCCGGTTACCGCCGGCTGTAAATGAATCAATCCATACGCCAAAGCCGCTCCGCATGCGAAAGGCAACACAATTCCCGTCAAGCTCATTGTCATTGCCGATTTACCCTGCCCGCGCAATAGTTTGGGATCCAGTTCCAGGCCCACCAGAAACATGAACATCATCACACCCAACTGGCTGAGCGCGCCGAGATTGCCTAGCGACGATTGCGGGAACAGCCGGTGCATCGATGTGCCGTGATGAAACAACCCCAGCAGCGACGGGCCCAGCATGATCCCCGCGATCATCTCCCCAACCACCTGCGGTTGGCTGATCGCGCGCATCAACACCCCCAGCAGCCGCGAGAGAAGCAAAATGACCGCAATCTGAATGAGGAGGATCTGAATGGAATTCATACTTAAAGCGTTCCCTGGGCTTCGTGCATTGCCGGGCCAGACGGGCGGCCGCAGACCACCCGCCTCGCGATTGCCCCGGCACGCGCTGTGCCCGTGTCGACGCGCGACGAAACTCTAGCGACATCCGGCGCGCCTGACAACGCGGAAATCAAACCGACGAAACGCGGGGAGTGCATGACAGTTTCGGCGGCGTCGCTTTTTCCCTTTCCCGGTACTCCGGGGG
>DASRLH010000267.1:0-3012 GCA_035648595.1 Tepidisphaeraceae bacterium | reverse complement strand
GGTAGCCGCGAATACCCCATCCGTGATACAACAGGCTTGTGGACATGAGTTTGTCTCCTTTCTGAAGCTTGGTAACTCCAGAGGAGACGGCCATGTCCATTTTTTTTCAAGCACTACCTACGCAAAAGCCGGAAGAACCTCTTTTCTTCTGCACCGGCAACCGCAGCGACTACTTTTGGTTTCAACTGGGAACATCACAAATTTCGACCTGGAGGAGATCTTTCGTCCACAAATACCGGCAATCGCGGTGGCATTCAAAATCCATTACTTTGTCGAGATTACGACGACCTCATTGGTGATTCATGAATAGGACATCCTCGGCGTCTAATCCACGTTGGAAGGAAGCGGGATGGCCCTCGATTATGCCTTTAAGGTGAAGGTGCCGCTGTCGCCGTTGCTGGTGTAGGTGCCGTCGATGGCCTTTCCGTGGACGGTGCCGGTCAGGGAAGCGCCGTTTTGGCCGCCGATGGGATCGGTGAGGCTTGCCGTGAACGCGCCGGCGCTGGTCACTGAGCCTGTAACATCCAATGCGATCGTGCCGCCGGAGCCGTCTGTGGTGACTGCTGTTCCGGTGAATGAGCCATCGGTTCCCTCGTTGGTGATCTGCATGGTCAGCGATCTGGCCTGCCCGACGTGGTTTCCCGCCGTTGCAACGTACGATCCTGTATATGATCCCACCAGATTCGCGGGGGTCGCGGTGGTGGGTGCGGAACCCGCGTCGGATGCCAGGCTGGCGAGCTGGCTGTTGTAGTTACTGGCGGCGGTCCCCACGTTGCCAATCGAGCTGCTCCCGTCGGATTGTGCCCGTTGAACGTCGTTGGCCAGCGTCGTGCTGGAAGGATTGGCGGCGGCGATGTTCGTCAGATCAACGCCCAGGCTCACGTTCTGGATATCGGCCTGAAGTGTGGCCAGCGGCGACGCGCTGACGGTATTGAGCGCCTGTACGTCGGCGGCCACTTTCGCGCCGAGCTTGGCGTTGGTGGGATGCAAGAGCAGACCCTTGGCGTCGGCGATGGACCGATTCGCGATGGCGGTGCTCTTGCCCAGCAATACGTTGGAATCGGCGCGGAGCTTTGCCAGCGCCTTTCCTTCGTCGGACTTCAGCTTCGCCAGCAGCCCGGCGTTGGTCTTGCGGTTGGTGGCGTTCGCCAGTGTCTTCAAATCGGCGGTGAGGGTCTTGTTATCGGCGGCGATGTTCGCCCCGGCCGACTTGAGATCCGCGCGGGTGTTGCCGGCATTCACCGAAAGCTGCTGGGCGTCGGCGATGAGGGTTGTTGAGGTGACCGATGCGGACAACAGCGTACGCGACTCTAGCGTTTGAACGAACTTGCACATGGCGTTTTAGCTCCTGATATGAGAAATAGAATGACAATGACGGCGAAGTGCCGGACTCAACCACATCATCGGTATAACCGGCAAAAACGCTTAAGGAATTGGTCATCAATTACTTCCCGATTTCATTCCAGTGAGGGCAAGCAAAGAAAACGGGACAGTCACGATAACTCTGGCGTCGCCGGGTTCCGCGGGCGACCGGGGACGGCGAAGCACGAGCGCAATCCAAGGCGGCTTGCCATCTCGCGCTGCCATTCCGCAGCGCCAAAGGGCCGGCCCTTGCTGATCGACAGCCGCAGTTCCGCCAGTTCCGCATCCGTTTGCGGCTCGTTGACATAATTCACCCAATCCGCCGGCCGCGCGACTGGCCAATCACTGAGCATCGCGCGCTCCTTTGCGGATCCTTGCACGCGCTGCCACAGGCTGCTCCATCGCCAAATCTCCGCTCGCTGGACCTGCCTGGCCCGCGGCGCGTTGCGTTCCACATACCGTGCCACGGTGAGGAAATGGCCATTTTCCTGCACGGGAAAGCTCTTGAAACGGCCCTGATACAGGTGGCCGTGCCCGACCTCATGATAATGTGCCTGCCAGCGGCGGACATGGGTGCCCACGCCCCGATTGAGAACGTGAAACACCATCCCACCGGGGGCTTTTCGAGCGGTGCGGGGCATGGGCAGAGCCTAGCGGGAGCGTCGCGAACCGCAATACCGTGACTGTCCCGTTTTCCGCTCCGGCTATCCGTTCCATCGAAAAAAGTCAGCCACGGCTGAACATGGACGAACGCGACGGCATCCATTTAAAGGTGTCTCGTGAGCGGCTCGATGACGACTGGCTTTCCATCATGGTTGTGCCAAGCCGCCCTGGCGTCCGCGCGTTAGATTACGCCACCCTCATGTCCAAGATCGAGCGCGAACTTCGCGAGCAGGGCGACGACAACGTGCTGCTCGTGCCCGCGTTAGAGGATTGACCTCGCAGGCCTGCCCTGACCCCACGATCACCCCCGTCGGCAACATCGCGCCACGGAGCAATCCCGTCCATCACGACTTTCTCGATCAGGAAGGCGGCCGCGTGATCTACTTCCAGGGCACCCACACGCCGGGGTAGAGCGGCCGCGCGAAGATGTGGATCGCATCGGCCGCCATAAGCCGCGCCGCCCCGGATTGGAATTGAGTTACAGTGACGAACCGCACCCACCAATAACCCAGTCGGGCATTCGCTCCTCCCGCCGGCCTTGCATGCCTTCCGCCGGTTGCACCCCATGCGATAAACTCAACCGCTCGCCGCCGCGCGAGCGACGTTTCTTGATGGCCCCACAGACGGTTCTGAAGGCATGGCCGCGAGCGGGATGGCTGCCCAAACGCCGTCAATTCCCCAAAAACTAACTGCGCCCCGGTATCGTCCTCTCCGGTATCGTCCTCTGCCGTTATCCGCGTCGAAAGGAGGTGCGGAGGAATCCTCCGCGAAGAAGCGACCGTCTTTTGATGCCAGTTGAGGGCACTTTCGGAAAAGGGCGTGTAAATGACTCCGGCGTTAGCGCCATTTACTGACCGTTGCGCAATGAAGTTTAAACTTTTGGTATGTTCAATCCGGCCTGTTTAAAGAATGCGTGGACTAGCCAGCACTTGTTTCTGAGGCGGTTTACCGCCATATGGAGCTGCTCGTGAAGCTGTTCGGCATCTT
>DASRLH010000266.1:0-11662 GCA_035648595.1 Tepidisphaeraceae bacterium | reverse complement strand
CCACCCGAGCCCGCCCGGCCGCCAGTGCGCTTCCGCGAAAATTCAAACGCGCACGTTCTCCTTTCCCGCCGCCGCCTGGGTTTCCAGGACCATCAGCGGCCTGGCAAACTGTTCGATTTGCTCCTGCGCTTCGTGGAGTGTGGAAGTGACCTGCACGTCGCCGGAGCAGGCGATGCGCTCCCTGGCGCGGTTGATGTCGGTCTTCAGCGTCCAAAGTCCAACCACCAATTTGATATCAGGATGAACCGCATGCAGTCGTTTGCACAGATAGCGGGCATGGGCCAGGGCGGCGGGGGGCATCGCGGAGACGCAGACCAGATCCGCCTTTTTGCCCTCCACCATGTCCACCATTTCGCCGGCCAGCACATCGGACGTGGCGGCGACGGTGCAGTAGCCGCGCACCTCCAGCAACTGCGCGAGCATGGCGGCGACGATTTCGTCGGCCTGGGCGCGGGCGGGGAGGATCAGGACGGTGATTTTGCATTCGCCGGGCAAGTGCGGCCGGCGTACCACGGCTTTGCCGCCCGAGTCCACGATTTTGTCGGCGTCAACGGGCGCGCCCGTATTGGGGGCGGTGGTGCCGGTGATCGCGTGCGCCACGCTGGTGGCCGCGGCGGCCACTGACGACGCCGCCGACGACAACGCGCTGGCGGCTTTGCCAGGGTCGGGCGTTCCGGTCGCTTCATGCCCCAAGGTCAGGCGGTACTGATCGGCCAGCTCCTCGACAATTTCGCGGATGCTCTGGCGGATCGTCACATATAACGCATCATCGAGCCGGCCGCGATGATTATCCTGGTCCGCCATTGATAACGCCGGGATCAGAACGTCATCGTATGTCGCCTCCAGCGAATTCTTTTCCTTGAGATACTCATGCGCCAACTCCGTGGCTTCATCCGGGTCGGCGGCGATCAGCCGCTGGTAAAACCGCGTGGCGGGCGGAAGCACCGGCTTGTCGCGCAGCAGGATGTCCAGAAACTTGAGCTGCGGAACATATTTTCCAACCACCACCAGGCAGACGGTGAGCGGAGTTGAAAGCAGCAGCCCGATGGGTCCCCAAAGCCACGTCCAGAACACCGCCGCCACCAGCACCGCCAGCGCGGACATTCCCGTGGTCGAGCCATACCAGAACGGCTCGATGAATTGCCCCACGACAATTTCAAGCACGGTGAACAATCCGATCGTCCCAAAAAAGGCGGCGTTTCCCTTGAAGATCGCGAACGACAAAAGCAGCGGCGCCGCCGCTCCGATCCAGATTCCCACATACGGCACGAAGCGGAGCAAGCCCACGAGCACGCCCCACACCAGCACGTTGGGAAACGCGGTGCCGTGTCCCAGGAAATGCCCGATCGCCCACAACCCCCCGGCGACGCACAGCGCATAGGCGCCGTTCACGATCGACAGCGCGCCCAGATAGCTGCTGATGCGCTTGGCGGCTTCGTCCATCGCCTGTGTGGTGAGGTTGAGCCGGCCATGGCCTACCAGGCGGATGAACCGATCGCGCAAATCCTCGTGAGAGAGCAGCATGAAAATGGCAAATACGACCACGAGGCCCGCGGTTGCCAGCGGGTAGAGAAAGCGGGACGCATATTCCCGAACGACCTCCATCACCCCCGTGTCCGGATACTCGCGGACGGGCAGCGGATGTTCGGGAGTCGGGCGCGTGGTCGGGGCATTGGCCGGTACGCTTCCGGGTGTAGCGGGCAGAGGTTCCAGCCCCCCGCCTGCCGGAGGATTGGCCGGCGGCGCCAGCGCGACGGCCGGGGCGGGGCGCGTGCTCGGCTGGCCGGGGCTGACCGATGAACTGATGGTCTTGACCTCTTGGCGGAATTTATTAATGACCTCGCCGTGTCCGCCAAAATGTTGAAGTTTCGACTTGAGGAGGGTTTCGTAGGTTGGAACCTGGTTGACGATCGCGGTGAATTGATACCAGACCGCGTACCCGATCCCGCCGATAACTGAGACCGCAAAGATCACCGCCACCAGCGTCGCCACCGCCCGCGGAAATTTGATGCGCTCCATCCACCTCACCGGCGGCGAAAGCAAAAAACTCAGCAATATCGCCAGGGCAATTGGAATCAGCACCTCGCGGCTGAAATATAGGCCGGCGATGATGATGCACACCGATGCCAGCAGGATAAAGCGGGAGTATTTCGTCGGATCAACCGGTCGAGCCACGGGGTATTCCTCGGCAAATTGTAACGCACGTCCGCGACGGCATGTACTACTGCAACGTCATCGCCGCGCCGACGGCACAGGGCCAACGGGAACGATTCGAGCATGCGAATTTTCCGGAAGGCTAAATGTTGACGCGACAGTTTTAGGTGGGGCAGACATTCTTGTCTGCCCGAATCCGCGAGTGCGGGGCATTCCCGCCCCGCCGAGCGGATTCGAATCGGCCTGACGTGAACCCGTCGAATCGATTCGCGGGGACAAGAATGTCCTCCACTCTTCGATTCGTGGCAGACAAGAATGTCTGCCCCACCGTATGCCCTTTGGCCTCCCGGAGATTCCGTGTACGCCCGATCATTCAGCGGTCGCAAGAGCAAAGGATATACCGCCGATCATCGGGTGTCATTCGCCAGCGCCAAAGCCTCCACGATCACCATCGTGAGGTCGTCCTTGGGTTCCAGGCTTCCGCTGGCTTTGTCGGCGGCTTCGGCGAACTCACGGATCAGCCGGTCGCAGGGCAGATGCCGGCGGGCGAGCAACTCGCCGCGCCAATGATCGGGATTGCCGGTGGCCGGATCGTCGCAAAAGGCCACTTCGATGCCATCGGTGTAAAGCACCAGCCGATCGCCGGGAAGCAGCCGGGTGGTGTAGTCGCTGTAGGTTTCGCCGGGGAAGATTCCAAGCAAGCCGCCCTCGGTGGCCAGGGCGGATAGCTCGGCCCCATCGCGCAGCAGCACCGGCGCGGGATGACCGGCACACGCCATCGTCACTTCCAATGTTTGCACATCGATCAGCCCGTAGATCGCCGTGGCGAACGTGGCCTGCGAAAGATGCTGCTCCAGAATCGCTTCGTTCAGCCGGCCCAGCGCTTCTGACGGCTTAAGAAGCCGATACGTCCCCTCGTTTACTTCCTTTGTCACCAGGGCATGCTTGATGAACATGGTGAGCAGCGCCGCGGGCATGCCATGCCCGACGGCATCCGCGATGTAAAACCCGACGCGCTTCTCATCCACGCGCATCACATCGTACAAATCCCCGCTCACATAACCGGCAGGCCGGAAGAGCGTGTGAAACCGCACATTTCCCAGCGTCGGCAAAGCCTTGGGCAGAAAATCCTGTTGCAGCCGGGCGGCCAGGCGCAGCTCCTCGTCCAGGCGGTGCATGTAGAAATTGAGCGTCTCATCGCGCCGGCGCAGCAGGTTGAGCTCGGACTTCAGCCCGTCCATTTCGCATTGCACGTCGTCGAATTGGCGGACGATATTTTCGGGCGTCGCCAGCAGGTCCATCGAGGCCTGCTCGAGCATCGCCGGCGTGAGAACTGCCGACAGCGCGCCCTCCGGCGCCAATGGCGCCATCCGCGTTGCATGAAATTCCCGCTTGGCCATCTCCCGCTCCCGTCGAACTGATGCGGTGCGGCGCGTTTGAAGTGCCCAGGCACATGACACGCGCGCCCCGTCCGTCTATAGCCAGAAGTCGGCGCAAACCACGCCCGCCTTTACCGGCCAAGCCGATCAAATCGTTTACGGCAGTATTGAGGAAAGGGAGGTTAGCGGACGTTACTACAGCGGGCCGGCAAAGGCGCAAGCGACAGACGTGAACAGCGCCAGCAGCAGCCCGCAGTAAAGCCAGAACATCGCCCGGTCAAAACGCCCGGTGAGGCGCGGGTCGGCGCTGAGGTCCTGGAGGTATTGCATTCTGCTGGCGATGGAGCCGTGCAGCCAGTTATTGGCCGTTTCCACCATGCCGTCCAGCCAATGCGCCGCCCGGTTCCACGCCCCCGGCTCGGACTCGCCGCGGGGCAGGATCGAGATGTTATTGATCGCGGCGACCCGGCGCAACGCCGACGCGAACAGCCAGGCCCCATATCGGCCCACATAAGATTCCTCGCTGCCGCGCGGCGGCGCCAGCGGGCCGGCGCCCACCGTCACCAGTTGCCGGGCGCTCATCAGCGCTTCGGAAACAACCGGCTCCTCGCGCTTCAGCGACTCCATCGTACGGGCCGCAAAAACATCAGCCTGCCTCTCACAACGTCGGCTCAGCGCGCCGAACAGCAGGAGAAACACCGCCATCATCCCCAGCAGCATCAGCAAGCCGGCGGTGCCGCTTTGGTCATTGAGGGCGGGGATGATGTTTCCGCCGAATTTCACCGCCACCCCCGCCAGCAACAGCAGCATCACAAAAAACACCGCGTACCAGGTCATGTGGCGATGAACGATATGCCCCAGTTCATGCGCGAAAACCGCCTCGATCTCCTCATCCTTCATGCGCTCCAGCAGCACATCGGAGAGCAGCACGTACCGCACCCAGGGAAGCACGCCCATGACGGCGGCGTTGCCGACGTGATTGTGCGTATGCCAGACCAGGATTTGCCGGTAGCGTACGCCAGCTCGTTCGCACAGCGCGTCGAGCCGCTCGCGCAGCGGGCCGCCGGGCAGACGGCTGGTCTTGAGCACCCGCCGTAGCAATGCCGGAGAAAACAGAAACACGCAAACGGCGGCCGTCATCAACGCCGCCGTCTCCATCGTCTGCGACGCCTGCCGATCGGCCGATGGCGTCATCCAGTGCCCGGCAATCCACAGCAACAGATCGCGCCCCATCACGATCATCAGCACCGGCACCATTGTGAACAACACCTGAAGCCGAAGGTTCGTCAAAAAATAACTGCGAAAGGGCGGCGGCTGATAAAGCGGCAAACCGCTCTCCAGGTCCGTGAGAATATTCTGCTCGCGCAGCGCGCGGTCCGCCGGGTATTGCGACCACCATAACCCCATCCAGGCGGCAAAGGCGGGCGCGGTTCCCAGCAGCAGTCCCAGCGAGTTGTGGTAAAGCCCCGGCCGCAGGCCTGCAATCAGCGCCCCCCATCCCAGATACCAGACGCCCACCGCGAACCATCCCGGCACCACAACCCGCGCGGCAAACATAACCTGATTAAAACGCCGAAGGCTGCGATGAAACGAATGCACCGCCACCCGCCGCGCCAGGAGTCGGCTCCAAAGGCCCAACAGCAGCACCAAAAGCGCATAAAGGCTGAAGAAAAGCGTCAGGTCCGGCCAAACATCCCCCCCCGATCGCGGCCCCGGCGGACCCGCCATCCAAACCATGAACAGCACTATCAAAAGAAGCCGCGACACCTGTTACAGTATACGGCGTTTTCGCCGGAGGTCGAATCGCCGGGAAAAACCTCTGCAAGCCTCGATTTAGGGTGCTTTAGCACCCCGACCAATGTTATATTTTGACCGGGTTGACGCGATTTCCAAGCGCGGTGTTCCCCTGCGAAATAGACCGCTATCGTATCACGGGCGTCTCGCCCGTGCGAACGGCGCGGGAGTCGAGATGGGTGCATTTTTGCCCATCTTAAATACCTCCGCCGGGGTCTCTGGGTTCGCCCGCTTTCCCTGCTCCGTCCCCCGAATACAATTACACCCCATGACCATCGTCTCCGAAATCTTCGAGCACAATCGCACCTTCATCGCCAGCCGGGAATACGAGGCGCTTCGCACCGATCAGTTTCCCAACAAGAAGCTTGTCGTCCTGACATGCATGGACACCCGGCTGGTGGAACTGCTCCCCCGCGCCATGGGCTTCCGCAACGGCGACGTGAAGCTGGTGAAAAACGCCGGGGCAATCGTCTCGCATCCGTTCGGCAGCGTCATGCGCAGCATCATCCTGGCAATCTACGAACTACATGCCGACGAGGTGGTCGTCGTCGGCCACACCGGCTGCGGGATGACGGGCCTGAGTTGCGAGCGCGTCCTTGAAAAAGTCCGCGCCCGCGGAATTTCCCAGGAAGTGCTCGCCACCCTCGGGCATTCGGGCATCGACCTGGCGCAATGGCTCAAGGGATTCGAGCACGTCGAAGACGGCGTATTCCAAAGCGTCGGTGTCATCCGAAACCATCCCCTGCTCCCGCGCGACGTGCCGGTGCATGGAATGCTGATGGACTCCGACAGCGGAGCGCTGAAGCTGATCGTGGATGGGTATGGGAATGATAAACGCTGAGATCCAATGCTTTAACGCCAACGGGCCGAAAAATGCCGACCAAGAAGCAGACTGGAAATCGGTGCGAACATCTCGTCGTCAGCCGACTGCTGAAACCTGGCCCTGGGCCCGACGAGCAACCTTTGTTCAACACGGCACTTCTCGGGAGCGATTGGCCGACGCTGGATATATACGTGGAGCTTGAGGGCGCTTTCCCTCGCTTGAAACCATTTTTCTTCGTTCAGGTCAAAGGAACCGTGCGCGGCCGCGACCCAGCGACCCATGATCTGCGTGTTCAACTATCCAAAAAGCACACGAAGCGCCTGCTGAATATCCCCGCCCCAACTTATCTCGTCGGAGTGGATACCCTGACAGAAGAAATGTTCATTCGTTCGATTCACGATCGGGCCCTGAAATCAATTTCGTCTTTGCGGACGACGTATCCGCTTGATTACGCTACAATGAAACTGATTCATTACGAGGTGCTTGAATTCTGGCAGGCGTCCCAACATAAGCCTGCCGCTTCGAACGTTCAGGTGTGAATATGCAAAACAGTCGTTGGATTGCACGGCGAGCCGAAAGCCTGGCATATGTATTCATGACTCGCGACCCTCGGGTTGCGGTGGTCTCTGAAGATGACACGGATTTCGGACTGAATTTTATGATTCGCGTCGGGACGACGCCGCGGCAGTTTAACTGGATCACGGGAGTCGAGGTGAGGGGCATCGACCACCCCCCCCGACGAGAATTTCTCCTCGAATTAACCGAGGATCAGGCTGTAGTGTTGAACCATTCACAACAACCTTCATTTCTGCTCGCGGTGGATGTGCGCGGCGAAATACTGTACTTTGCGTGGATCCGGTCGCCCGTCGCGGAAACTAAACATTTCAGAGCAACGACATCGTTGCACCTCGAACCGCTGGACGATGCCCTATTCAAAGCCCATATTGACGAGATTCGCGCATTTTATCGGAAGCGATTGCCGAGCGATCGCAATATGATTGTCTCAAAAGCTTCATGATGCGATTGCGTTCGCCGAAGCTGCTAAAACGTTCAACTTCTGGAGCTTGCGAATCAGCAATCCCCCGAGAATCGCGGCCAATCCCGCCGGCGCCCACGCCGGGACAATCGTAATTCCCGAAATCCACGAATACTCCATCCCGGCCAGCCCGCAGGTCACGACATCCCCGGATTCGGCCAACGATCGCGGGAAGTCGGCGGGGCGGCCATGCTCGTAGGTTAGGCCTTGTTCGCCATCAATGGTGTTCACGGCGAGGACGAATACGCCTCGCGATGCATAAATCGAATCGGCGCGCTCCATGGTCGTGCGCACCACGCAGTCGGCTGCCCAATAGCTTCGCACCCATAACACCGTCGTCGCGATGAAGACAAATGCCAGCCCGGCCAAGGCAATCTTCATCGCGCACCGTGCGACAAGCCCCGCGTGAAAATTCGCCGCCGTCGGCGTTCCACATTCCGGGCACCGCTCGCCCGTCGCGCGAAGGTCGTAGGCGCATTGGGGGCATAGGCCGCGACGCATTCGTCCATACTCACGCCGTGAACGGACGATTGCGCGCAGAAGCAGCAACAGCGGGATCCCGATAACAATACTCCAAATCGTTTCCCATACCGAATCCGGCCACGGCTGGTGAATTGCATACATCACCAAGGCTAACCGGGACACGGGTGGAATCGTGGCATATCGCTGCGGCAGCATCGTCTCAAAGCCATGCCCTTCGCAGACAATTCTCTGATGATCCACGAATCGGTAATGCAGCCGATATCGCCCCGGCTGAAACCCCGGCGGCAGGGGGATGCAATCGTTGCCGGAATCATACGGGTTCAAAACCCCATATTGTCCGGCAGTCATCGCGCTGGGAAGCACATAGGTTTTCCCAGACTTTACGGGTTCAAGAACAAGCTGCGTTCCCGTGATCCCAACCGCCCCTCCCAGGTCATGAAATTTGTACTGGAGAACGATGTTGCCAGGATCGGGATAATAGTGATCAAAACTAGGCGCCTGAGCGACCGTAAGCAGGCGGCCGCACCTGGAGTGCAGGCTCTCATACCGGTTTTCCCCCAGCGCCACCATGAGTTGTTCGATTTTGTACTGCACATCGCCGGAGGCGGCATGCTTCGCATAGAGCCGGCAGAGGATATCTGCTGCCTCGTTGAGGTCCCGCTTGATGTCCAGCGGCGTGCGATCGCTCACGCCACGCCACTCAGCGTCGTGTTCCAGCGCGGTAAGCAGGATTACCGTTATTTCATCATCCCCGCGGGCACTCAACTCCGCGGCAACGCGCGCAATCGCGGAACAATAGGGGCCGGTTCTGAAATCGGCGCTATCGCCGGCACCCGGCGCCGCGGGAAACCCCCTCCACAACCAATACAATCCGAGATCGATCTCATCGGCCAATTGCTTCCGATGCTCGGCGGGCAGCGCACGGTCGAGAAGACGGCCCAGCACATACTTAAATCCTTCTGGCTTGACGAATGCGCGGGCAAGATGGTCGGCCTCATTGGGATTCGCCTCGATAGTGCGATCAATCAAGTCCAAATCCCCAATCGCCAGCACCCTATCCGCGGCGGCATTCGCCACGCAGTCCGCTCCCGACTGATAGTACCAGCCCGCCGTTCCGGCGGATGGCAAATAGCGCTCGCGCAAAAGCGACAGCAGCCAAGGCGCATCTTTCAACGACGGCGCTGTATTGAAATGCGCGTGCCAATCCGCGGATCGTCGCACACTGGCCCGCAGCTCTCTCCGGAACTCCGCGATCGAAGTCGCCCAACGGTTGGAGCAGGACGTTCCGACGAAATATGGCCCGGACTCTTGACCCCAAGAAATGCCAAACCGCATATTGGGTTTTGATGCCTGCAAGAATTGATAAGCCTTGCCGCGAATCAAAAGCCGAAGGCCATAATCCGGCTGCGGCCCATCAGGGGTCGGCATGAACGCCACCCCGGCGGAGGCGGGATAAATCGGGTAGGCTCCTCCGACGCCCCTTAGAAAGAAGCACAGTGAATCGCCAGGCCCCAGCGCCGCATGTCCCGAAGGCCATCTCAGCCCGTAATCCCGCATCCCCATAACGATGATCGTCTGCGCCGGCTTGACCGGGCCAAGGTACACCGCCGACACCCTTACCTTTGCGGGATCGATTGTGCGATCCACGCCTGCCTCAACCAGCCGCCCCTCGACGATCGCATCCGATGCATAGACCAGGGAGTCCAGCTCAAGTGAAGCCTCGCTCCGATCCGTGGCCCGCGCCATTCGCGGCAACATTATCACCGGCAGAACCGCCAGCACGATTAGCAGTCCGATGAGTGGCAAGCGGCGCATATTGAATAACCACTGGGGCGACTACCAACGGGGCAACCCTCTTGTGTTGGTTTTTCTCCCTCTCGTTCCAATGATACATGGTCTGCGCAGCCGCCGGATCAGCAATCCTGCAAATATCACCGACATTGCCAGGACCCACTCCGCCGGAACGATCAACATCCTCGAGACCCTGGAAAACTCCATCCCCAACAGGCCGCATTGGATGATATCGCCTGATTCCGCCATCGAGCGGGGGAAGTCGCGCGGTCTTCCGTGCTCGTAGCTGCACCCCGGCGCGCCGTCGGTGGTGTGCAAATTGAGTACGAAGACGCCGCGGGATGCATAAAGTGAGTCGGCGCGATCCGTTGTCGTCCGCACGACGCAATCGACAACATGGTAGCTGCGCACCCAGATCACCAGCGTCGCCGCGAACGCGATTGTCAATGGCACCAATGCAATCTTTGCGGCGCATCGCCTGACCAGTCCTTCATGCAGATTGGCGGAAGTCAGGGTGCCGCATTCGGGGCAACGATCGGCGGTGGCGCGGAGGTCGTAGCCGCATTGGGGGCAGAGGCCGCGGCCGACTCTGCGCGATTGACGGCAGGAGTGGGCGAATGCCCGAAGTAGCAGGAGCAGGGGAAGTGCCAGAAGGATGCCACCCAAACCGTAGGATCCAGGGCGCATCCAGCGATGCCAGGGGGGCGGTGCGTGCGGCGGGGGCGGAAAAGGCAATCTGACGCCGGACCGGGCGGCGTATGTTTGCGGCAGGCTCATCTCGAAAGGACGGCTTTGACCGACAATGCTTTTCCCGGCAAAAAACTCATAATGAATGCGATAGCGCCCCGGCGGCCAATTTGCCGGGAGGTTCACGCCATCGTTCCCGCTTTCTTCCAAACCGTTTTCATGTCGCCAAATGAGGATGCGGCTCGGATCTGTATGGGACCTGCCATCCCGAACAGATTGGATAAAGATGTTCACCGCGGTCAGCTTTCTGAAGTCGATGATGCAATGGATTTGATAGTCCAACGATACGGTTGGCGCAACCTGAAAAACCGGTGCGGCAGACGGGCGCGCAACAAAAATGATCGGACCACAGGGCGAGTGCAGACTCTTATATTCCTCGGGTCCAAAGGCATTCATGGCGCTTTCAATGGCAAACCGGAGCGCGTTGGAAGTGCCTGGCGCCGTATAAATCCGTTTCAGGACAACGGCCGCCCCCTCGAAATCGTTTTCGATTTCATTGTCGCGCGATACGCGGCTCCCTGAGCGGGCGAGCGATTCCAACGCCTGTATCAAGCTGCCCGCGAGGTCTTCCTCGCCGGCGGCACTCATTTCGGCCGAAGTGCGGGCGATTCGAGTGAGATAAGAAGAGTTGCGCGGCTCGACGTTCGCGTCGCCGCCCCAGGGTCGAGTGGCGGCGTGGTTGTCGTGCGAGCGGTAAATGCCACCACTTTCTTGCACGAAACCCGCCATCACATCCCGAAGCTCGCGCGGCAGTGAGCGGTCGCTCACCTGGCGCAGGAGAAAATCACGGCCGTCGGGGTTATTGAACTCAAATCGGAAGGTTGATGCCTGTTCGGGATCCGCCTGGATCGCGCGAGACATCAGCGAGAAATCATGCAATGAGAGGACCCGATTCGCCGCGGCCTGGGCAACAGGATCAAAGTCCTCCATGAAGGGAATTCCATGCGCCGGGTGGGGCGGCGAGCGGGCCTTCAGCAGCGACAGCAGCCATGGCGCCTCAGGAATGCGGGTGGGCCGGTCCAGTCGGGCGTGCCATTCGCGTGTTCTCTCGACGCTTTCACGCAATTCCCTGCGAAATTCAATGAGCAGACCCGGCGACGCAGGCCCTCCCCAGCCCGATTGGGAACTCGCGTCCACAAAATAGGGCGGCGGTTCTCCGCCCAAATAGGAGATGTAGCTTAGCCCAGGTCCGAATGTATATACCGCTCCCCGCACAACAAGTCGAATCCCATAATCGAATAACGGACCCTGATGCGTGGGGACGTATACTTGCTCGGGTACGCTCTCATACCGCGAGGGCCGGGGATTCATCCTCTTACTGACCGTTGCGCAATGAAGTTTAAACTTTTGGTATGTTCAATCCGGCCTGTTTAAAGAATGCGTGGACTAGCCAGCACTTGTTTCTGAGGCGGTTTACCGCCATATGGAGCTGCTCGTGAAGCTGTTCGGCATCTT